>JACESM010000119.1 GCA_013911835.1 Porphyrobacter sp.
CCGCCGCCGCAGGTGGTGGTCGCCAATGATGTCGGCACAGATGCCGGAGCGGTGCGCGATACCCGCGTGATCACCGCGGCGAGTGGGGGCGGGCAAGTGACCCCGATCGGCGCAGCGCCTGCGCGCACCCGCGGGATCGGCAACCGCTTCCGTTCCTCCCCTTCGGGCCCGTCCGCGCCCGCGCCCAAGCCGACGACCCCTTCGGAGACCTACCAATGATCCGCCCCGTGCTTCTCGCGAGCCTCGCCCTGGCCCTTGCCACTCCGCTCGCCGCGCAGGACAACCGGCTCAAGACGCTCGTCTATGATGCCGACAGGGTCGTGCAGATCGACGGCAAGGTGAAGGTCCAGACCACGATCAAGTTCGCCCCCGACGAAATCATCGAGAATGTCGCGATCGGGGACAGCGCCGCGTGGCAGGTGCAGCCGAACAAGGCGCAGACGATCATCTTCGTGAAGCCATTGGATCCGGTCGCGCGCACCAACATGACCGTGGTGACCGACAAGCGCACCTATCTGTTCGATCTCGTCGCCAGCCCCAAGGCGAGCGCGCTCTACGTCCTGCAATTCCGCTATCCCGAGCTCGAGAAGGCGGCCGAGGAAGCGCGCCTCGCCGCCGCCGCCGAGGCCGAAGCGCAGGCCGCGCTTGCCGCCGCCGCGCCGCAGCAGGCTGCTTCCGCCGCCGCGCCCGATCCGGCCGAGCTCAACTTCGCCTGGGCCACCGCAGGCAAGGCCGAACTGCTGCCGAGCCGCACCTATGACGATGGCGACGCGGTGTTCCTGACCTGGCCCGCGGGCATCCCGATCCCCGCGATCCTCATCACCAATGACGAAGGCGACGAAGGGCCGGTCAATTACGCCACCCGCGGCGATACCGTGGTGGTGGACGGGGTTCCGGCGCAGATTATCCTGCGTTCGGGCAAGGATACCGCAACGCTTACCAACACCGGCCCGATGAAGCCCACCGCGCGCCGCGCCGGGCTTGATCGGTCCACCTCTGCAAGGGAGTCCAACTGATGCGTCTGGCCATGCGTTTGCCGCCCAAAAAGGGCTCCGGAGACTCGGGCGAGGGCGCGGTCGATCCGCGCACCCGCGAAAGCGCGGAGATCATCGACCTCGCCAGCCGCGCGGCCTTCCCCGCGGTTACCGATCGCAAGGCCAAGGGTGACGGCGTGGGTCTCGCCGCTGGCGTCGCCGTGGTCGGCCTGCTTGGCGCGGTGACCTTCTGGGCCATGAACGCCGCGCGCACGGCCGAACCGCAGGGGATCGGCAACCCCGCCGTCGCGCCTGCCACGGCCGTGCCGCCGATGCAGCCCGCCCAGCCGATGGTTGATCCCGCGCAGGCGCAGCCCGCCCCGGCCGTCGCGCTGCAGGCCGATCCCGCGCCCGCGCCGGTCTTTGCCGGCAACCCCGGCGTGGCGAGCGTGCCCGCCGCCAATCCCTACTCCAGTCCGTTGCTGCCGTTCGATTCCAGCACCGCGCGCGGCGTCAATGTCGCTGGCCCGGCCTCCGCCCCCCCGCCGGGCACGCCTGCGGGCGCCGTGGCCGGAACCGGCGGCGCGGCGGCTTTCGCCAGCAGCATCGGCGGCGTCGGCGGCGCGCCTGCGCAGGCGCGCGCGATGAACAACCCCTCGACCACCGTGACCGAGGGCACGCTGATCCCCGCGATCCTCGAAACCGCGATCAACACCGACGTCCCGGGCTATGTCCGGGCCGTGGTGAGCCAGGACGTGCGCAGCTTCGATGGCAAGCGCGTGCTCGTCCCGCGTTCCTCGCGCCTGATCGGCCAGTATCGCGCGGGCGTGGAGCAGGGACAGCGCCGCGCCTATGTGATCTGGACGCGGCTGATCCGCCCCGATGGCGTGTCGGTCAATCTCGCCTCGCCTGCGGTCAGCTTTGACGGGGCGACGGGGCTTGAGGGCGACGTCAACAGCCACTTCTTCAAGCGCTTCGGCTCGGGCCTGCTGCTCTCGGTCGTCGGCGGCCTCGGCGCGGTCGCGACCGGCGGGATCGGCGGCGTGCTGGTTGCGGGCAGCGCGCAGAGCGCGGCCAATTCGGCGGTGCAGCAACAGGGCCAGATCAGCCCGACCATCCGCGTCAAGATGGGCGAGCCGATCCGCGTCTTCACCGCGCGCGATCTCGATTTCAGCTCGGTCGGCTGACACTTGTGAGCGCGGACGTGCACCGGATTGGCGAAGGGGAGGGGGCGGTGCCGCTCACCTCCGAGCGGAGCGTCTATCTCGACGCCTATCTCGCGCCCTTCCGCCGCTGGCTCGAACGCGACACCGTAACCGAGATCATGGTCAACCGTCCGGGCGAGGTGTGGATCGAGGATGCCGCCAGCCCGGGCATGCAGCGCATCGAGACGCCCGAGATCGATGACCGGCTGGTGCAACGCCTCGCCGAACAGGTCGCACGCGTTTCGCACCAGGGGATCAACCGCGAGCATCCGCTGCTCGGCGCGACGTTGCCCGATGGCGCGCGCGTGCAGTTCTGCGGGCCACCTGCGAGCCGCAAGCACTGGGTGATGGCGATCCGCCGCCACCGCCGCCTCGACCTGCCGCTCGATGCCTATGACACCGGCCCGCTGGT
This sequence comes from Porphyrobacter sp., assembly GCA_013911835.1. GTDB lineage: Bacteria > Pseudomonadota > Alphaproteobacteria > Sphingomonadales > Sphingomonadaceae > Erythrobacter. The sequence continues at coordinate 2,592 of JACESM010000119.1, forward strand.
GGGCGAGATGCAGTTCGACTTGCCCGATCCGCAGGCCCAGCCAATCGCCTATCTGCGCGCTGCAATCCGCGCGCGGCGCACGATCCTGATTTCGGGCGGCACCTCGACGGGCAAGACCACCTTCCTCAACGCCATGCTCGGCGAAATCCCGCCGGAAGAGCGCGTGGTGCTGGTGGAGGACACCCCCGAACTGCGGTTTCCCGGCGAGAACGCGGTCGGCCTCGTCGCGGTCAAGGGCGAGCTGGGGGAGGCCAAGGTCACCGCCAACGAATTGCTCCAAGCTGCGCTCCGCCTGCGCCCGGATCGCATCGTGCTGGGCGAATTGCGCGGCGCAGAGAGCGTCAGCTTCCTGCGCGCGATCAACACCGGGCACCCCGGCAGCTTCTCGACGATCCACGCCAACTCCCTGCGCGGCGCGCTGGAGCAATTGTCGCTGATGGTGATGCAGACCGGCATCGGTCTGACCCGCACCGACACCATCGCCTATGCCGCGAGCGTGATCGACGTGCTCGTGCAGCTTGGGCGCGATGCGAACGGGAAGCGCGGGATCACGGCTATCGCCGACAGCCGCAGTCTTGTTTGATTGGCGGTCGCGCTGACGCGGGGCGGGAGGTCGGCGTCACCGAAGGTGGCCGAAACCGGATTGACGATTATGTGACAATCGCCTCCTTCGCATTTACACGCAAGCCGCTTGCGAACACATGCGCGACCGGCGCATGATGGCGCGCGAGACAAGACCTGCTCCGCAATCCTGCGGCGACAGGCGGGACAGGGAAGCGATGAGCACGTCACCGACCGGCACCGACCCCGCGCCCGCCAGCGCGGCGGCCTCCACCCAGATGGCGGTTCTGGGCCCGGACGAATCTCCCTATTTCAACCGCGAGCTTTCCTGGCTCCAGTTCAACCAGCGCGTGCTGGCCGAGGCCTGCAACGAGGCCTATCCGCTGCTCGAGCGCCTGCGGTTCCTGTCGATTTCGGGCAGCAATCTCGATGAATTCATGATGATCCGCGTCGCCGGCCTTGTCGGGCAGGTGCAGCGCGGCTTCGAGGCGCCCTCGATCGACGGGCGCTCTCCCGCGCAGCAGCTGACCGCGATCCGCGAAACCCTCGCGATCCTCTCGCAGCGCCAGCAGTCGATCTGGCGCAGCTTGCGGACCGGGCTCGCCGCGGCCGACATCCACGTCGCCGACGAGGAGCGCGTCAGCCCCGAGGTGCACAAGTGGCTCAAGCGCTACTTCCTCAACGAGATCCTGCCGATCATCACCCCGCAGGCCTTGGACCCCGCGCACCCCTTCCCCTTCGTCCAGAACGAAGGCATGGGCCTGCTCTTCACCTTGACCCGCGATGCGACGCGCGAACAGCTGATCGAGATGGTGCTGATCCCCAGCGCGCTCCCGCGCTTCGTGCGCGTGCCCGATACGGTGACCGGCGCCGGTTCAGGCGCCGTATCAAATGGGGGCGGGGTGCTCTACATGTCGATCGCGCGGCTGATCCAGCGCTATGCCGAGGCGCTGTTCCCGGGCTTCACGATCCAGGGTGACGGGTTGTTCCGGGTGCTGCGCGACAGCGATATCGAGATCGCCGAAGAGGCCGAGGACCTCGTGCGCACCTTCCGCAGCGCGATCCAGCGCCGCCGCCGGGGCCAGGTGATCCAGCTCGAGATCGAGGAGGATTTCGATGCCGCCGCCGAAGCCCTGCTGCTCGACCAGCTCGGCATCAACCAGGCCGCGCTGATCAAGACCGACGGCATGATCGGCATCGACGGCCTTGCCGAAATCGTCCGCGAGGATCGGCCCGACCTCAAGTTCGACGCCTATTCCCCGCGCTTGCCCGAGCGCATTCGCGAGCATGACGGGGACGTTTTCTCTGCGATCCGCGAAAAAGACATCGTCATCCACCACCCCTATGAAAGCTTTGAGGTGGTGGTCGATTTCCTGCGTCAGGCGGCGGCCGATCCCGATGTGGTGGCGATCAAGCAAACGCTCTACCGCGCCGGCAGCCAGTCGGCGGTGATCGGCGCGCTGATCGAAGCAGCCGAGGCCGGCAAGTCGGTCACCGCGGTGGTGGAATTGAAGGCCCGCTTCGATGAAGAGCAGAACCTGCAATGGGCCAGCAAGCTCGAACGTGCCGGGGTGCAGGTGATCTACGGCTTCACCGACTGGAAGACCCACGCCAAGGTCGCCATGGTGGTGCGCCGCGAGGGTGAGGGGTTCCGCACCTATTGCCACTTTGGCACCGGGAATTACCACCCCGTCACCGCTAAGATCTACACCGACCTCAGCTTCTTCACCGCCGACCCCAAGATGGGACGCGATGCGGCCAAGATGTTCAACTTCGTCACCGGCTATGTCGAGCCCCACGCGCTCGAGCGGCTGCACATCGCGCCGATCGATCTGCGGCAGGAAATCTACGACCGCATCGATGCCGAGATCGCCAACGCACAGAAGGGCAAGCCCGCCGCGATCTGGATGAAGTGCAACCAGCTCACCGACGAAGCCATGATCGACCGGCTCTATGCCGCGAGCAATGCCGGGGTGCAGGTCGAACTGGTGGTGCGCGGGATCTGCTGCCTGCGGCCCGGGATTGCCGGACTTTCGGAAAACATCCGCGTCAAATCGGTGATCGGCCGCTTCCTCGAGCACAGCCGCATCTATGCCTTTGCCAATGGCCACCCGATGCCGAGCGCGCAGGCGGCCGTGTTCATCGCCTCTGCCGACATGATGAGCCGCAATCTCGACCGCCGGGTCGAGACGCTGATCCCCGTGCTCAACCGCACGGTGCACGATCAGGTGCTCCAGCAGGTGCTGCTCGCCAACATGCTCGACAGCGAGCAAAGCTGGTGGCTGCACCCTGACGGCAGCTATTCGCGCGTAAAGGCCGAGGAAGGCGTCAAGCCCTTCAACTGCCACCGCTATTTCATGACCAATCCCTCGCTCTCGGGCCGCGGCGGGGCACTTGAGGCAGGCGCAGTGCCCAAGCTTTCGCTGCGAAAGGGCGCGGTGGCATGATCTGGGGCAAGCGGCGGGCAGACCGCAACGGCGCGATCGGCGGCGCTGGCGGCGAGCGCGCGATCATCGACATCGGCTCCAATACGGTGCGTCTTGTCGTCTATTGCGGCACCATGCGCGCGCCGACGGTGCTGATGAACGAGAAGGTCACCGCCAGGCTCGGGCGCGAGATTGCTGCCACCGGGCGGCTCGCCGATGATGCGATGGCGCTGGCGCTGCGCGGGCTCAGGCGCTTCGCGCTGCTGCTTGCCGACATGGGCATCAAGGACATCGAGACCGTCGCCACCGCGGCGGTGCGCGATGCGGCGAACGGCCCGGATTTCGTAGCCCAGCTTCGCGCAATCGGGCTCGATCCGCGGGTGATCTCGGGTGAGGAAGAGGCGCTGCTGAGCGCCCACGGCGTCATTGGTGCCTTCCCCGATGCGCGCGGGATCGTCGCCGATCTCGGCGGCGGCAGCCTCGAGCTGGTGCGGGTCGCGGGCCGGGCCTGCGAGGGGGCCAGCTCGCTTCCGCTCGGCACGCTGCGCCTGCCGGAACACCGCGGCAAGAATCCCAAGACGAGCGTGGGCGACATGAAGAAGTCGCTCGACAAGGCGATCCGCAAGGCAGGCTGGGATCTGGCCGCCAGTCCGCCGGCCGAAAACGGCGCGCTCTATCTGGTCGGCGGCACGTGGCGGGCGATGGCGGTCTATGCGATGGCCGCGCGCGGCTGGCCGCTGAGCGATCCGCACGGTTTCGAGCTCGATACCGCGGGTGCGCTGGAGCTGGCGCTCGCGCTGTCGGCGAGCGAGAGCGACGCGCTCAAGACCCGCGAGCGGATCAGCACAATGCGCGCCGAAAAGCTGCCCGATGCCGCGGTGCTGCTCCAGGCGCTGCTCGCGCGGCTGGTGCCGGAGCGCGTGGTGTTTTCCTCGTGGGGTCTGCGCGAGGGGTTGCTCTACGACCGCCTGCCCGAGCATACCCGCACCCAGGATCCGCTGCTGGCCGGGGTGGCAGTCTTCGCCGCGCAGCGCGCCAGTCAGGCGACGCTGGCCGCGCGGATGGCGGCATGGACGCTCGATGCCGCGCCCGCGCGGGGCCACGGCTCGGAGCGTCTGCGATTGGCAGCGACCATGCTCGCGCTCGCCTCGATGCAGATCGAGCCCAACATCCGCCTGCCGCAAGCGATCAACTGGGCGCTGCACAAGCGCTGGATCGGGATCGACGGCAAGGGCCGGGCAATGCTGGCTGCGGCGATTTCGGCCAATGGCAACCAGCTGGCGCTGCCGGCCGAAGTGCGCGCGCTTGCATGCGAAGAGGCGCTCGAGGAAGCGGTGCGCTGGGGCCTTGCGCTGCGGCTCGCGCGCAGGCTGGGCGGGCAATCGGCCCGTTCGCTCGAAAACAGCCGGTTGCGCGTGGACGCAGGCATGCTGGTGCTCGAACTCGCATCCAGCCACGCCGCGCTGTTCGGCGCGCCGACCGAGAAGGACATGAAGCTGCTGGCGGCCCGGCTGGGGCTCGGCTGGCGGGTCGATATCGTCGACGAGATCGTGATGTAGCGCCAATACGTCCCTCCCCGTTCCATCGGAATGGGGGGGTGGCAGACGCCGTAGGCGGCTGACGGAGGGGTTATCCGCCGCGCCATTACCCCTCCGTCACCGCTTCGCGGTGCCACCTCCCCATTGCTCCGCAACGGGGAGGGACTGGAAGGTCAGTCCTTCTTCTCGCTGCCGAAGGGCGAGAAGTCGGTGTCGATGTCGTAAAGGTCGACGCCCTCGGCCTTTTTCAGCCGGTTCACCACCAGATAGGTGACCGGCGTCAGCACCGCTTCCCACACCACCTTCAGCGCCCAGTTGGTGATCATCACCGCCACCACCGCCTCGGTCGTCCAGATCCCGAGGAAGGCGACCGGGTAAAAGATCAGGCTGTCGACCGCCTGCCCGAAGAAGGTCGAGCCGATGGTGCGGCTCCACAAGGCGCGGCCCCTGGTCCAGACCTTCATCTTGGCGAGCACGAAGGAATTGACGAACTCGCCGGCCCAGAACGCGACGATCGAGGCGACGACGATGCGCCATGTGCTGCCGAACACGCTGTCATAGGTCATCTGGCAGATCGCCCCGCCGGAGATCGCCGGGTCGGTGCTGGAGGTGGGCGGCCGCTCGCCCCCGAAGCCGCTTGCGGCACATTCCCACCCGCCGAACGGGGGCAGCGCGGTCACGACATAGGACATGAAGGCAAGGAAGATCATCGCCGCCGTGCCCACCCAGATCACCCGGCGCGCCTTGGCAAAGCCGTAAATCTCGGTCAGCACGTCGCCGATGACGTAGCCCAACGGGAAGAACAGGATCCCCGCGCCGTAGATGAAAGTCCCGTCGGGAGCGGGCCACCAGCCTTGGGGCCAGAACGGCACGCTGACATAGGTAAGCTTGGCCGCGCCGATGATGTTCGACAGCAGCAGGATGGTGACGAAGCCCGCCATCACCAGATCGTAGTAACGGAAGGTCACCGGGGCGTGGGCCGTGGCGACGATCCCGTCAGTGGGATCGCGGTCGAAGGCGGCAGCGGGATCGGGGGCGGTATCGGCTGGGGCGGTATTTTCCATCGTCCGGACGGTTAGCGCGATTCCCATGGCGCGCAAAGCGCGCTAATGGCCCATTGCATTGCGCGCCCGTAGCTCATCTGGATAGAGCGCGAGACTTCTAATCTTGAGGCAGCAGGTTCGAGTCCTGCCGGGCGCGCCAACATTTTCGGTCGATATTGCCGACGTTCTCCCCCGCCTATCCGCGCGCGACCGTTTCCATTAGTTCGCCCGTCACGGGATAACCCGCATCGGCGAGGATCGTCAGCCATGGTTTGCCGTCCTGCTCTATCACCTGCGGCATGATCGTGCGCACCGGGATCGCCTCAGCCTGGGCGCGGGCCTCGGCAAAGCTGGCGAACAGGGCAAGGCGTTCGAGGTTGCGGCGGGTGGGGAAGATCAGTTTGATTTCGCCCCGCTCGGCCGCATCAAGCGCGCCCTGCGCCGTGGTCCAGAACAGGTGGGTGTTTTCGGCATGATCGATCGACACGTCGACCGCTCCGGTGCCGAGATCGGCGAGGT
>JACESM010000012.1 GCA_013911835.1 Porphyrobacter sp.
TGGTCATATTCGAGCGCGGCCGGGAACAGCGCGAAATCGAAGAAGCTCCAGAACCAGCCGACGAAGAACATCACTTCGGACGCGATGAACAGGATCATCCCGTAGCGCAGGTGCAGCTGCACGACGGGGGTGTGGTCGCCGCGCTGGGCTTCGATCACGATGTTGCGGAACCACATGAAGAAGGTCGCGATCAGCCCCGCGAGGCCGAGGCCGAGCACGATCTGCCCCGACTGACCGAAGAGGTCGGGGTGGAAGCTCAGCACCATGCCGCTGGTGAAGGTCAGCGCCGCGATCGAGCCGATAAGCGGCCAGATATCGGGTTCGAGAATGTGGTAATCGTGGTTTGCCTTGCCAGCCATGTGGATGTTCCCGTCCCTGGGTTAGCGGATCAATTGGAACGCTTCGGGGCCGCATCCTGCGGCGCCTCGGCGCGGTGGAAAGTATAGCTCAGTGTGATCTGTTCGACACCCTTCATGTTGGGGTCGTTCAGCATCGCCGGATCGACGAAATAGAGCACCGGCATGGTCACTTCCTGCCCCGGCGCGAGCGTCTGCTCGGTGAAGCAGAAGCATTGGACCTTGTTGAAATACTTGCCGGCCTGTTCGGGCGTGACATTGAAGGTGGCGACACCGGTGATGGTGTGCTCGGAGTTGTTGCGCGCCACATAGGTCGCGATGTCACGCTCACCGATGGTGACGGTGTCGGTCGCCTGGCTGGGCGCGAAGGTCCAGGGCATGCCCATCGCGCTCGTCGCATCGAAGCGGATCGAGATTTTCTGGCCCGTGGCGGCGGCAGCGGCGGCCGCGGCCTTGCTCTCAGAGGCGACCATGGTGGTGCCGCCGAAACCGGTGACCTGGCAGAACAGGCGGTAGAGCGGCACCGAGGCATAGCCCAATCCGAGCATCGCCAGCGCGCCCGCAAAGGCGAACGCCCCCGTGCGCAGGTTGCTGCGCGCGGTCTCGGGCGATGCGGGCGCGGCAGACGCCATCAGCCCTGCCCTCCGATCCGCACCATGGTGATGGCGTAGAACAGCACCACGAAGAAGATCAGCGTGCCCGCGACCACCAGATTGCGCGCCTTGCGGCGGCGGAGGAATTCCTTTTCCTCGTCGGGGGTCATGCGATGAGCCCCTGATAGGCCGCGACGCGGTCCGCCACGAGCGCGGCGAACAGCACGAAGAGGTAGACGATCGAGAATTTGAACAGCGTCTTTTCCGGCGTCATGGCGTCAGTCTCGGCGCGCATGCGGGTGAAGACCGGCATGGCGAGCACCACGAAGATCGCGGAGAGCACCACCGCGACCGAGCCGTAGATCCAGCTCGTCCCGCCAATGGCCCAAGGCGCGATGGCGATGGGGGCGAGCAGCAGCGTGTAACCCATGATCTGGCGGCGCGTCGCTTTCTCCCCCGCCACCACGGGAAGCATCGGAATGCCGACCTTGGCGTAGTCGGTCTGCACGAACAGCGCGAGCGCCCAGAAATGCGGGGGCGTCCAGAAGAAGATGATCGCAAACAGCAGTAGCGGCATCGCGGTGATGTCACCGGTGACCGCGACCCAGCCGATCAGCGGCGGAAAGGCGCCCGCGCCGCCGCCGATAACGATGTTCTGCGGGGTGCGCGGTTTCAGCCACATGGTGTAGATCACGGCGTAGTAGATGATCGCGCCCAGCAGCAGCGCTGCGGCGAGCCAGCCCACGGCAAGGCCCATCAGCACGATCGACACGCCCGAGAGGAACACGCCGAAATCGCGCGCATCCTCGCGCCGCATCCGCCCGCCCGGCAGGGGCCGGTTCATGGTGCGCTTCATCCCTGCGTCAATGTCGGCTTCCCACCACATGTTGAGCACCGCCGATCCGCCCGCGCCCATCGCGATGGCGAGAATCGCGGTGAAGGCGATCACGGGGTGGATGCTGCCCGGCGCCGCCAGCATGCCGCAGATCGCGGTGAAGATCACCAGCGTCATCACCCGCGGCTTGGTGAGCGCGAAGAAGTCGCGCCACTCCGTGGGCATCTGCGCGGCAGTCTGGGGTGCGGTGCTGGCCATTATCCGTGTCGGTTCCATTGCGAAGGAGCGCGGCTTCTAACCGCGCTCCCCCTTTTGCTTCACGCTCCGGTCAGGGAGCCGATCAAGCCGTCGCGGGACGGTGATCGTGGTAGTCGTGCGCGTCGGTGATGACGGGCAGGGTTTCGAACTGGTGGTAGGGCGGCGGGCTCGGCAGGGTCCACTCGAGCGTCGTCGCGCCTTCGCCCCACGGGTTAGCCTCGGCCTTCTTGCCCGCGACCAGCGCGTAGAGGATGTTGACGAAGAAGAACAGCATCGAGCCGGCCATGATGTAATAGCCGTAGCTGCTGATCTGGTGCCAGAAATGGTAGGCTTCCGGGTAATCAGGATAGCGACGCGGCATGCCCTGCATCCCGAGGAAGTGCTGCGGGAAGAAGATCACGTTCACGCCGACGAAGAAGGTCCAGAAGTGGATGTGGCTCAGCATTTCGCTATGCATCCGCCCGCTCATCTTCGGGAACCAGTAGTAGAAGCCGGCGAACATCGAGAACACCGCGCCCATCGACAGCACGTAGTGGAAGTGCGCGACGACGTAATAGGTGTCGTGCAGGTTGTCGTCGATCCCGCCGTTCGCCAGCACCACGCCGGTCACGCCGCCCACGGTGAACAGGAAGATGAAGCCCATCGACCAGACCATTGGCGACTTGAAGCTGAGGCTGCCGCCCCACATCGTCGCGATCCAGCTGAAGATCTTCACGCCGGTCGGCACCGCGATCACCATGGTGGCGGCCGTGAAATACATCTTCGTGTTCACGTCGAGACCGACGGTGTACATGTGGTGCGCCCACACGATGAAGCCGACCACGCCGATCGCGACCATCGCGTAGGCCATGCCGAGGTAACCGAACACCGGCTTCTTCGAGAAGGTTGCGATGATCTGCGAGATCATGCCGAAGCCCGGCAGGATCATGATGTAGACTTCCGGGTGGCCGAAGAACCAGAACAGGTGCTGGTAGAGCACCGGGTCACCGCCGCCGGCCGGATTGAAGAAGGTCGTGCCGAAGTTGCGGTCGGTCAGCAGCATGGTGATGGCCGCGGCCAGCACCGGCAGCGCCAGCAGCAGCAGGAAGGCGGTAACCAGCACCGACCACACGAACAGCGGCATCTTGTGCAGGGTCATGCCCGGCGCGCGCATGTTGAAGATGGTGGTGATGAAGTTGGTCGCGCCCAGGATCGAACCGGCGCCAGCAAGGTGCAGCGAGAAGATCGCGAAGTCGACCGCCGGGCCGACCGAACCGCTGGTCGACAGCGGCGCATAGACCGTCCAGCCGGTGCCCGCACCGGGGCCGGTGCCGCCGGGGACGAACAGCGAGAACAGCAGGCTGACAAAGCCCGCCACCGTCAGCCAGAAGCTGACATTGTTCATGCGCGGGAAGGCCATGTCCGGCGCCCCGATCATCAGCGGCACGAACCAGTTGCCGAAGCCGCCGATCATCGCCGGCATGACCATGAAGAACACCATGATCAGACCGTGCGCGGTGATGAACACGTTCCACATGTGGAGCGCAGTGTTGAGATCGCTGCCGCCGCCCATGAACTCGGCCCACCACTGCAGGTACTGGATGCCCGGTTCCTGCAGCTCGACACGCATGATGCCCGAAATGGCACCCCCGACGATCCCCGCGATAATCGCGAAGATCAGATACATCGTGCCGATGTCCTTGTGGTTGGTCGACATGAACCAGCGGGCGAAGAAGCCCGGCTTGTGGTCCGCGTGATCGTGGGCATCATGCCCGTGATCGTGGATGTCGAAGCCTTCAGCGGTGGTTGCCATGATCAGCTACTCTTCTCAGGTCAAATTCTATCGGTTCAGCCGGCGGTGGTCGCGGCGGCGGGCTCTGCGGCGGCGGCAGCCGGAGCGGCTTCCGCTTCGCCGGGCATCGAGCCGCCCTGCGCCTTCACCCATGCGGCGAATTCGGCAGGCGGCAGCGCCTCGACGACGATCGGCATGTAGCCGTGACGCGCGCCGCACAGCTCGGAGCACTGGCCGTAGTACACGCCCGGCTCCTTGATGGTCAGCAGCTTTTCATTGAGACGGCCCGGCACCGCGTCCATCTTGAACCACAGCGAGGGCACCGCGAAGGCGTGGATCACGTCGCTCGCGGTGGTCTGGATGCGCAGCGGCACACCCGCGGGCACGACCATGCGGTTGTCAACCGCCAGCTGCCCCGGCTCACCGCGCTTCACTGCTTCGGCCTCGTCAAGCATGTTCGAGATCACTTCGATCTCGCCGTGATCGGGATAGGTATAGCCCCAGTACCACTGATAGCCGGTCGCCTTGATGGTGACCGCATCAGCCGGCGGGGTTTCGTACTGGCGCGCCAGCAGCGTGATCGAGGGCACGGCGATGATCACGAGGATGATCACCGGCAGGATCGTCCACACCACTTCGATCATGGTGTTGTGCGTGGTCTTGGAAGCGACCGGATTGGCGCGGCGGTTGAAGCGCACCACGGCATAGAGCAGCAGACCCAGCACCAGCAGGCTGATCGCGGTGATCACCGGCAGCAGGATCACGTCATGCATCCACAGCGCATATTCGCCATTGGCCGAATACTGGTCCTGAAAGGTAAGGCTCTTGATCGGATCGTCCTCGTAGGACGTCGGCATGCCCTTGCCCTTGGTCGGAGCCATCGGGGTGTAGCTGCTCGCTTCGGCGGCCGGAGCGGCGGTGTCAGCGGGAGCCGCAGCGGTGGTGGCCGCAGGCGCTTCTGCCGCGACCGGTGCTGCGGGAGCGGCGTCCTGCGCCGCCACGCTCAGCGGCGCGAACGCCGCGAGCCCGGCAGCAACAACTGCCAGGATAACCTTTTTCATACGGGTGTCCCTCTGACCCATGAGACTGTGTCCAAGTGGTTCGAATCTGATCCCATACTGCCCTTGCGTGTAGCCCCCTCGAGACCCGCAACAGGCAGCGTTTGGCCAGCCCGGGGGCCAGCTTCACCCTCGCCCTTAGCGATGCTTGCCGAGGGCCTCAAGCGCTTCTAGGGAGAAAATTATGCATGGGCCCGTGCCGCGCGCGCAAGTCGGTGCCATTCCCTAAGCTTTTCGAGGAGTTCGTGCGTGAATCAAGAGCAAGTTCTGGCCGAGTTCCGTTCCTCCGGGGCGCTGCTGGAAGGCCATTTCAAGCTCTCCTCGGGGCGGCACAGCGGCCATTACCTGCAATGCGCGCGGGTGCTGATGAACCCGGCCCGCGCCGCCCGGATCGCGCAAGGCGTGGTCGCTGGGCTGCCCGCCGAAGTGCGCGAAATGATCGACGTGGTGGTCTCCCCGGCAATGGGCGGGATCATCATCGGCCACGAGGTCGGCCGCGCGCTGGGGCTCGACGCGCTGTTCCTCGAACGGCCCGAGGGCGTCTTCCACCTGCGCCGCGGCTTTGCGCTCGCGAAAGGCGCGCGCGTGCTGATGGTCGAGGACGTGGTCACCACCGGCCTCTCCAGCCGCGAGGCCATCGCCGCCGTCGCGCGCGAGGGCGGCGAGGTGATCGCAGAATGCGCAATCATCGACCGGTCTTGCGGGTCGGTCGATCTGGGCGTGCCGTTCTATCCGCTGCTCGCCATCGATTTTCCCACCTATGACGAAAGCGACATCCCCGAGGCTCTGGCGGCCGTAGAGGTGACGAAACCCGGTAGCCGCAAGGAATGACTCTGACCCACCCCCAACACCTTCGTCTCGGCGTCAACATCGATCACGTCGCCACCATTCGCAACGCGCGCGGCGGGGATCATCCCGATCCGGTGCGCGCGGCGGAGATCGTCGCGGCGGTCGGTGGTGACGGCATCACCGCGCACCTGCGCGAAGACCGCCGCCATATCCGCGACGAGGATCTGGCGCGCATTCAGGCGGCGACCAATCTGCCGCTCAACCTCGAAATGGCGGCCACGCCCGAGATGCTGGCCATCGCCCTGCGCCACAAGCCGCACGCCGCCTGCATCGTCCCCGAAAAGCGCGAGGAACGCACCACCGAGGGCGGGCTGGATGCGGCGGGGATGCACAACACCCTCGTCCCCATCTGCGAGGAACTGCGCAGCGCGGGCATCCGCGTCTCGCTGTTCATCGAAGCGGAGGAGCGGCAACTGGACGCCGCCCTGCGCCTCGGCGCGCCGGTGGTCGAATTCCACACCGGCGAATATGCCCACGCCTTCCTCGATGGCGACACCGAGCGCGTGACCAGCGAACTGCGCCGCATCACCGACATGGCCGCGCTCGCCGCCAAGAACGGGATCGAGCCGCACGCCGGCCACGGCCTCACCTTCCAGAACGTCCAGCCGATCGCCGCCATCCCCCAGATCGCGGAACTCAACATCGGCCACTACCTGATCGGCGAGGCGGTGTTCGTCGGCCTCGAGACCGCAATCCGCCGGATGCGCGAGCTGATGGACGCCGCAAGGTGAGGGGGGCGCGGTGAGCGAGCCTGACCTCCCGACGCTGACGGGCGAACAGAAGCGCTGGGCTTTCGGCGCCGCCGCGCTGTTCCTCATCGCCATCGGCTTCCTTGGTTTCGCACTGAGCCAGAAGGTCATGATGGTCTTCGCGGTCGGCTGGATCGCGCTGATGATCTTCGGCTTCGTCGGCGCGATCCGCGTCGCCAAGGGCGACTTCGCGCACCCGCTGTTCAAGGCGCAGGTGATGCTCCACGTGGTCGCCATCGGCCTGCTGGTGGCGGTCATCATCAGGGCGTTCAAATGAAGCGTTGCAATCAAGGAAGCGGGACCCCGGATCAAGTCCGGGGCGACGGCTTGGGGGAGCCGTCGTGATCATCGGCACAGGCTCCGATCTCTGCAATATCGAGCGGATCGCCAATTCGCTGGCTCGCTATGGCGAGCGGTTCGAGAACCGCGTCTTCACCGAAATCGAGATCGCCAAGGCCCGCCGCCGCCCGTTCACCATCGCCGGCACCTACGCCAAGCGCTTCGCTGCCAAGGAGGCCTTCTCCAAGGCGGTCGGCACCGGGTTCAGGCGCGGCGTGTTCATGAAGGACATCGGCGTCGTCAACGCCCCCTCGGGCGCGCCGACGCTGGCGCTCACCAGGGGCGCGGCTTTGCGGCTTGAAGAAATCACGCCGCACGGGCATGAGGCGCGCATTCACCTTACCCTTACCGACGATCACCCATGGGCGCAGGCCTTCGTGATCATCGAAGCCATCCCCCTGCTCTAGGCCCCCTCCCTCATGGCGACCCTCAATGCAAAAACCGAAAGCCCGCAAGTGACCGACAGCGACGCCCCTGAAAAGATCAACTGGTTCGCCGAGATCCGCGGCCTTGCGCTGATGCTGCTCGCGGTGCTGGCGTTCCACAGCCTCGTCGCCAAGCCGTTCTACATCCCCTCGACCTCGATGATGCCGACCCTGTGGGTGGGCGACCGGCTGGTGGTGAGCAAGTATCCCTACGGCTGGTCCTGGGCCTCGGCGAGCTTCCACCTGCTGCCGCGCAGCAGCACCCGCATCCTGCCCGCCACGCCCGAATACGGCGATATCGTCATCCCCGTCCATCCGCAGCGCGACGAGGACTACATCAAGCGCGTGGTCGGCCTGCCGGGCGACACTATCGAGGTGCGCGGCGGGCAGATCATCATCAACGGCACGCCCGTGAAGCGCGAGGTCGTGCCCTCCGTCCGCCTGCCGTTCGAGCCCGAGCTGATGTGCCAGGACGATGGCGGCCAGCACCCCTGCCTCGACAATTTCGAGGAGTTCCGCCGCACCGGCCCCGACGGCAAGGACTATTTCGATCCGCCGACCTGGCGCGAGACCTTCCCCAACGGCGCGACCTTCCTGACGATCGACTTCATCAATCAGGATCTCGACAATTACGGGCCCTACAAGGTGCCCGCCGACTCTGTCTTCGTGATGGGCGACAACCGCGATCTCAGCGCCGACAGCCGCGCCGATCTGCCGCGCGGTCTGGGCGGCGCGGTGCCGCTCGCCAGTATCGGCGGGCGTGCGGAATTCATCACCTTCAGCCTCGATGGATCGACCACCTGGAACCCGGCAAGCTGGTACACCAGCCTGCGCGGCGACCGGGCATGGACCACGCTGCGGCCCGCCCTCGCTGAGGGTCAGGCTGCCAAGTGACCTGAAGGCGCTGCGCGAAACATGGCCCGCAAGTTTCTCTATTTCATCGCCTTCTGCATCGTACTGGTGATCGTGGGTGCCTTCCTGCTCGCGCGCTTCCCGGCCGAGCTGACGCGGCTCGCGATGGTGCCCTCGGCCGCATTCACCCCGGTCAAGCCGCTCGCGGCCAACGCCTATGAAGACCCCAAGCTGTGGTATTCGCGCCCCGGCATCGGGACGAGTGATCCCGCGCGCTGGCAGCCGGCCTATGCCCAAGGCGCCGCCGCGCCGGCCGCGCCCGCCAAGCCGAAACAGGCCTTCACGGTCTTCTTCGTCCACCCCACCAGCTACGTGAACCGCGCCAGCTGGAACGCCCCGCTCGAGAACGGCGGCGACCCCGAGGCCGAGCGCATCGCCCGCATCTACCTGCGCGGCATGGCGAGCCCCTTCAACGCAGCGAGCGAAATCTGGGCCCCGCGCTACCGTCAGGCGACCTTCGGCGCCTTTCTCACCGACGCGCCCGAGGGCAGGCAGGCGATCGACGCTGCCTATGCCGATGTGCGCGAAGCGTTCCGATTCTTCGTCTCGAGCGTCGACCCTAAGACCCCGATCGTGCTCGCAGGCCACTCGCAAGGGTCGCTGCATCTGAAGCGCCTGATCGCCGAGGAAGTGAAGGGCACGCCGCTCGCCGCGCGGCTGGTTGCGGCCTATGTGATCGGCTGGCCGGTCTCCCCGCTGCATGACCTGCCCGTCATGGGCACCCCCGCCTGCACCGCCGCCGACCAAACGGGGTGCGTTATCAGCTGGTCGAGCTTTGCCGAACCTGCCGATCCCGCGATGATGCTCGATGCCTATCGGGGCGCTCCTGCGCTCGACGGCACGGCGCCGGGCGATGAGCCGATGCTGTGCACCAATCCGCTCACCGGCCTCGTCGGCGGCGCAGCGGACAAGAGCGCCAACCTCGGCACGCTGGTGCCCGAGGATTCGATGGAAAAGGGCACGCTCGTCCCCGCCTTCGTCCCCGCCAAGTGCGACAAGCGCGGGCTGCTGCTGATCGGCGCTCCGCCGGAGATGGGCAACTATGTGCTGCCGGGCAATAATTACCACGTCTATGACCTGCCGCTGTTCTGGGCGAACACCAAGGCCGACGTGATCCGGCGGGCGGACGCGTGGAAACCCGCCAGTTGATCTTCGAGGACGCACGCGGCTTCGGCGAGGCCGTGGGCGATGGCGGCGTGCTGCTCGGGCTCGACCTTGGCACCAAAACGCTCGGCACAGCGACCTGCGATGCGGGCTGGCGCTTCGCCACCAACGGCACCACGATTAGCCGCGGCAAGTGGGGCAGGGACCGCGAGACGCTCGCCGCGCTCATCAAAAGCCGCAGCGTCAAGGGGATCGTCCTCGGCCTGCCGCGTAACATGGACGGCTCCGAAGGCCCGCGCGCCCAAGCCTCCCGCGCCTATGCCCGCAACTGCGCCGAGGCCTTTGCGCTGCCGATCCTGCTGTGGGACGAGCGCTGGTCGACCCAGGCCGCCGAGGCGGCGATGATCGGCCAGGACATGAGCCGCGCCAAACGCGCCGCCGCGATCGACAGCCATGCCGCGGCGGTGATTTTGCAAGGCGCGATCGACCGGCTGGCGGGGGGCGTGCTGTGATCTAGCCCCCTCCCTTGAGGGAGGGGGTTGGGGGTGGGTGCTCCCACGTTTGAGAGGGCAGAGCTCCCACCCCCGACCCCTCCCCGCTGGGGAGGGGAGTTACCCGCACTCATTTCTGGCATTGCGCGCCGACCGCCCCTCGCCCTATGCGCACCCCCATGAACACGCCCACCCCCCGGTTCGACGCGCGCGAAGCATCGAAGTGGTTCTTCCGCCACGGCCATACCGGCTGGCTGGGCCTCAGGTTCACCGATCAGGGCGACAACTGGGTCGAGCTCGAACTGCCGTGGCGCGAGGACCTGCTGGGTGACCGCAGCCGTCCGGTGCTGGCCTCGGGTCCGATCATCAGCCTGATGGACATGGCGAGCGGCATGGCGATCTGGCAGACGCGCGGCACCTTCCAGCCGGTTGCGACGCTCGACCTGCGCGTCGATTACCAGCGCCCCGCGCGCGCGCGGGCGAGCGTCAAGGGCCGCGTCGAATGCTACCGCATCACCCGCTCGGCCGCCTTCGTGCGCGGGATCGCCTATGACGACGACATCGCCGATCCGGTGGCCCATGTCGCGGGCTGCTTCATGACCATCGGCGCCGATCCGCGCGAGGCAAACCCGGCATTGCAAGGGGGCGCTAGCGCATGAGTGAGGCTCTGGAACTGCCAGCCTATGCCCGCTCGCTCGGGGTGACGCTGACCGGCGAGGAAGAGGGCGGAATGCCGGTGCTGACGGTCGATTTCGGGCCGATGGTCGAAGGTCGCCCGCAGCACTTTCATGGCGGGGCGACGGCAGGCCTGCTCGAGAACGCCGGCTATGCCGCGCTGCGCACCGCGCTGTTGGCGGCGGGGCGCGATCCGCTGCTCAAGCCGATCAACATCACCGTGCAATATCTCGCCGCGGGCAAGTCGCAGGCGAGCTTTGCCGTCGGGCGCATCACCCGGCTCGGGCGGCGCAACGCCAATGTGACGGTCGAGGCATGGCAATCAGACCGCACGCGGCCGATCGCAACGGCCGTGATGAATATCCTGATGGTCTAGGCCTCAGGCCTAGGGCGGCGGCGTGGGCGCAGGCGCGGGCCTGACGACCACCCCGCCCTCCTCGACCCGCACCTCGACCGGCACGCCCTCCTGCCGCAGCGAGATGCCGTTCTCGTCGACCTTCAGGCTGGTGCCGTCCTGCCCGAGCGGGATCTCGCCCTCGATCACGTCGAGCGGCTGGATGGGGCCTTCGGGATCGGGCGTGTCCTCGACGACCGGCGCGGGGGCGGCGTCGATCTTGAGCGCGGAGAGCATGAAGTCGCGCCAGATGCGCGCCGGCAGACTGCCGCCGGTGACGCCGGGGAGCGGCGTGTTGTCGTCCTTGCCGATCCACACCCCCACCACAAGGTCGCCCGCATAGCCGACGAACAGCGCGTCACGATAATCCTGGGTGGTGCCGGTCTTGCCGTAATTGGCGATCGGCAGCGAGGCGCCCCGCCCCGTGCCGCGGTTGATCGCCGCGCGCAGCATGCCTTCCAGGTCCTCGTGAACGCGCGAGGACATCGACTTGGAGCCGGTGGTCAACCACTCCCACCAGCTGCGTGTCCCGCGCGGGAAGGCGTGGGGCTCGACCGGGTAGGCGTTGGCGGCGATCCCGGCATAGGCCGCGGTGAGCTCCATCAGGGTCATCGAGGAGGTGCCGAGCGCAAGGCTCGGGTCGCCCTCGGTCATGGCTCCGGTGATGCCGAGGCGGCGCGCGGTGCGGATCACCTTGTCGCTGCCCACCGCCTGGAACAGGCGGACGGCGGCGACATTGCTGGAAGAGGCGAAGGCGTCCTCCAGCGTGATCTGGTCCGAGTACTGCTCGCGCGCGTTCTTGGGGCGGTAGCTGCCTTGGGTGATGGGGGTGTTGGGGATGGTGTCGTCCGGCTCCCAGCCCTCCTCCAGCGCGGTGAGGTAGACGAGGGTCTTGAAGGTCGATCCCGGCTGGCGGCGTGCCTGCGTCGCCCGGTTGAAGGGCGATTTGCGGTAGTCCCGCCCGCCGACCATCGCCACCACCTCGCCGTTGCGGCGCATCGCCACCAGCGCGACCTGCGCGCCGCCAAGGGGCGCGCGCGCGACGATCCGGCTGGCGAGCGCCTGGAGCCGCGAATCCAGCGTGGTGGTGAGGGTCTGCTTCGAATAGCTCGCCTCCATCCCCTCACGCGCCAGCGGCAGCGCCCAATCGGCGAAGTAGGTGCCGGTCGGCAGGTTGTCGTCGCGGGCGCGCACGTCGATGCGCGGATCGGGCAGCGCGTCGGCCTCGGCGCGGGTGAGGTAGCCCTCGTCCACCATGGAACCCAAGACCAGCTCCATGCGCGCCTTGGCCTTGTCGTAATGCTTGGTGGGCGCATAGCGCGAGGGCGCCTGGAGCAGCCCCGCCAGCATCGCCGCCTGCTCGGGCCGCAGCTTTTCGGGCTGGCGGTAGAAGTAGCGCAGGCTCGCGGCGCGAAGGCCGTACTGGTTGTCGCCGAAATAGGCGTTGGAGAGATAGCGTTCGAGGATCTCGTCCTTGGTCAGCCAGCCTTCGAGCCACAGCGCGATCAGCGCCTCGCGCGCCTTGCGGGTGAGGCTCTGCTCGGGGGTGAGGAAGGTGAACTTGGCGAGCTGCTGGGTGATGGTCGAGCCGCCGCCATAACCCGTCCACGCCGCCCGGGCGATGCCGCGCGGGTCGATGCCCCAATGGCTGTAGAACCGCCGGTCCTCGATCGCGATGAAGGCCTGAACGACGTGCGGCGGCAGGTCCTTGACCTTGACCGGCGCCTCGACGATCGCCCCCTGCCGCGCGATCGGCTTCCCGTCGCTGGCGAGCAGCGTCACCTGCGGCGGGGCGATGGGCTCGAGGCTCTTGGAGAGCGGCGCGGTGACGGTCAGCCAGCCGATCAGCAGGGCAAGGAGCGCGAAGGAGGCCATGATTCCCCGCCCTGTCCACCACAGCTTGGAGCGCTGGCGCCAGTAATCGCGCTGCCACCAGCGCAGGCGCTTCTTCTCGGTCGCGGCCAGCGCCTCGTCGACCAGGCCGAGCTTGGCGTCCCACTCATCATAGGAGGGCGTGCCCGAGACGCGCGGACGCGGCAGGTCGTCGTCGTCGTCATCCTCGACAGGCCGGGTGGATTCATAGAGCGGGAAGTACCCGGCAGGCGCACCTGCCCCCTCGTCCGCGCGCGCCCGGGAGCCTTTCCAGAATCGGTCGAAGAACGCCATGGTGGAGGCTGTGTTACCAGCCTAGGACACTTCCCCGCAAGCGGCTGTTTACCGCTTCTTCCCCGCGCCTTCCGGAAGATCCTCGCCGAACACCCGCTGATAATACTCCGCCACCAGCGTGCGCTCGGCCTCGTCGCACTTGTTGAGGAAGCTGAGGCGGAAGGCGAAGCCGGTCGATCCGAAGATCGCGGCGTTCTGCGCCCAAGTGATCACGGTGCGCGGGCTCATCACGGTCGAGATGTCGCCGTTCATGAAGCCCTGACGGGTCAGCTCGGCCACCTTGACCATGTCGGCGATCAGCTTGTCGTCGGCCTCGGGAGTCTTGGACTTGACGATCTGCTGCTCGACGTGCGGCGCGAGGTAGTTGAGCGCGACGACGATGTTCCAGCGGTCCATCTGCGCCTGATTGATCGCCTGCGTGCCGTGATACAGGCCCGAGGTGTCGCCGAGGCCGACCGTGTTGGTGGTGGCGAACAGGCGGAAGAACGGGTTGGGCGTGATGACGCGGTTCTGATCGAGCAGGGTCAGACGGCCGTCGAACTCGAGCACGCGCTGGATCACGAACATCACGTCAGGCCGGCCGGCGTCATATTCGTCAAAGGTCAGCGCCACGGGGTGCTGGAGCGCCCAGGGGAGGATGCCTTCCTTGAATTCGGTGACCTGCAGCCCGTCCTTCAGAACGATCGCATCGCGCCCGACGAGGTCGATGCGGCTGATATGCGCATCGAGATTGACGCGGATGCTCGGCCAGTTGAGGCGGGCGGCGACCTGTTCGATGTGGGTCGACTTGCCGGTGCCGTGATAGCCCTGCACCATCACCCGGCGGTTGTGCGCAAAGCCTGCGAGAATTGCCAAGGTGGTGTCCGGATCGAACACATAGGCGCCATCATGCTCGGGCACGTGCTCGTCGCGCGTGCTGAAGGCGGGGACCTGCCAGTCGACATCGATGCCGAACATCTCGCGGACGTCGACCGTGGTATCGGGCTGGTTGGGCATGGCGTTAGCGCCGGCGACAGTGGAGCGGGAAGGTGCAGTCATCGTGGCGTTCGGTTAGAGCGCAAGTCGCCCGCCTGCAAGCAGTGCTTTGCCTTGCGGGGCCTGCTTAATTAGCAAGTGCGCTGCGCTAACCCGGCAGCCGGATTGCCGCGAGGTGCCCGCGCTTGATCCACACCCGCGCGCCTTCGTGGCCCGCTACTAGTGGCAGCGCCGCTCCTTCGGGAAAGCGCGCCCAGTCGTGGCGGGCGAGCGTGCCGCCTTCGTGGATCAGACTGCCTTCGAGCACCAGCAGCTCGAACCCGCCGGGCGCTGTCAGCGTGGCGTTTGCGCCGGGTGCCCACACCTCCAGCCGCACGTCCTCGTCCGGCCGCGCGCTCAAAACGGCGCTCGCAACCCCGGCCCGCGCCGGGTCAGGCGCGAGCGGGAGCGCGCCGAGACCGAGCGCGAACTGCGCCCGGTCTGCGGGGTCGAACTGCCACAGCTTGACGAAGATCGTGCACCCCGGCGCCGAGCCCGGCACATGCGCCGTGCCGACCGGATTGCGGACATAGGTGCCCGCCGGGTAGTCGCCATGCTCGTCCTGGAACACCCCTTCGAGCACGATGAACTCCTCGCCGCCTGCATGGACATGGCCCGGAAACGTGCTGCCCGGCGCATAGCGCACGATGCTGGTCGCCCGCGCAACCTCGCCGCCCACGCGGTCGAGCATGCGCCGGTCGACCCCCTTCATGGGGGAGGCTTGCCACGGCAGGCTTTCGGTCGCGACGATAACGGGGGCGGCGAAGTCGGCGTTGATCTGCATGGTTCGCGAGATAGGGGTTGGCGCGTCCGAAAAAAGGGCGATGATCGCTCGATAATTGCGTTTGCCGTGACTAGGTTGGCAGGCAATGGCCGATCCCCTCGAATCGCTGCGCCTCAGACTGGTCTCGCAGGTGCGCGGCGTGTTCCACGATGCCAGCGCCGGGCAGACCCCCACCCCGCCCTCGGACGAGGCGCTGTTCGCGCGCGACACGCCAATCCGGCAGGTGCATGCCGATATTGTCGGAATGATGACCGGCGGGGTGCGCGCGCTGCTGCTCCAGATGCTCCACCCCCACGCCTTGCAGGGTGTGCTCGACCATTCGAATTTCCGCGAGGACATGCACGGGCGGCTGCGCCGAACGGCGCGGTTCATCGCGGTCACCACCTTCGGCCACCGCGACGAGGCGATGAAGGCGATTCTCCGCGTCAACCGCATCCACGAAAAGGTCGGCGGCCAGTTGCCCGGCGGCGCGCGTTACGAGGCGACCAATCCGCGCACCCTCGCCTGGGTGCATGTCACCGAGGCGCAGAGCTTTCTGGCAGGCTATATCCGCCATGTCCGCCCCGCGATGCCGGTCGCCGAACAGGACGAATACTACCGCCAGTTCGCGGTCATCGCCCGCGCCCTCGGCGCCGATCCGGTGCCTGAGACGCGGGCGGAGGCAGACAGGATTTTCCGCGAGTTGCGCCATGATCTTGCCACCTCAAGGCAAGCGCGCGAGGTGGCGCAACTGGTGCTTGCGCAGCGCCCGCCGGGGACGCCGCTGGCAGTGCAGACGATGATCACTGCCGATGCTGTCACGATGCTGCCCGATTGGGCGCGCGCGATGCTCAGCCTCCAGCGCCCGATGCTCACCGCCCTGCCCGCCCGTGCGGCGACATGGGGCATGGGGCGGACCTTGCGCTGGGCGTTCCAGCAGAATTAGTGCTCCGGAAGCTCAAACAGATTCACGAAGTCTAGCGCGGCGGCGCGGTCCCCTTCGATGCGAAGGGCTCCCGCATCGGCCAATGCGTCCGGATCGACCTTGCCATAGAACAGCGCGACCAGCGTTGCCGCATCGCCCACCGTGAAGCGGCAATAGGCGTCGGCAATCGGCCCCCGCACGATCGGCAGGGTGCCGTTGTCGAGCCGCGCCAGATAGGTATCTCCGGCAATGTCGAACCCGATGAGCAGGCTCAGCCCTTCCGCCTTGGCCGGATCGAACATCGTGCGCAGCGAAAGCACCATCGACACCGCCGACATCGGCAGGGTCGGATCATGCAGCGGCGAGGATGCGGCCCACCGGCCCAGCTCCTGCATGATCGGCTCGGCGCGGTATCCCCACGCGGTCAGCTCGTAGACCTGCGTCGCTGCGGGCGGCGGCAGCTGTCGGCGCACCAGCACCCCGCTCGCCTCCAGCCCCGCCAACCGCTCGGTCAGCACCTTGGCGCTAATTCCGGGCAGGCTGGCGCGAATGTCAGAGAACCGCCGCGCGCCCAGCATAAGCTCGCGCACAACGAGCATCGCCCAGCGCTCACCGAGCAATTCGAGCGCGAAGGCGGTTCCGCAAGCGTCGTCGTACCACCTGCCATGCGCCCCCGGGTTAGTTTCTTTTCGTAACTTCATAGTTGCATAATGTAACTAGTCGCGTCACAATCGGCAAGTATCGAGTCGTGATGGAGGGAGAGCGCCAATGTATGTGCAAGGTTTCGTCATTCCCGTGCCTGAGGGTAACAAGGACGCCTATCGCGAGGTCGCCCGCAAGTTCTGGGACATCGTCAAGGATTACGGCTGCCTGTCGCAGATCGAATGCTGGGAGGCCGACGTCAAGGATGGCACCACCACCGATTTTCGCATGGCGGTGAAGGCGGAAGGCGGCGAGAAGATCGTGTTCTCGTGGACCACCTGGCCCGACCGCGCGACCGCCGATAGTGCCCACGAAAAGCTGATGGCCGACCCGCGCATGGAAACCGAATTCGGGGCGCCTGATGGCAGCGACATGCCCTTCGATGGCAAGCGCATGATCATCGGCGGGTTCGAACCGCTGTTCATTGGAGAAGCTTGAGCCATGGCTGAATTCACCTTCTACACCGTCGCCATGAGCCGCGGGCAGATTTCGCGCTGGGCGCTGCATGAGGCAGGCGCGGATTACGAGCAGGTGGTGTTCGATTGGGCGAGCAGGCCTGACACGTTCAAGGACATCAACGCCATGAACAAGGTGCCAACGCTGGTGCACCACCACGGCGGCCATGATCATGTCGTCACCGAAGCCGCCGCGATCAACCACTACCTCGCCGAAACCCACCCGCAGGCAGGCCTGCTGCCCGATACGCATGAGAAAGCCGCCTATTTCCGCTGGCTGTTCTTCGCCGCCGGGCCGCTGGAACAGGCGGTGGTGGCCAAGGCAATGGGCTGGGAAGTTCCCGAGGGCAAGTCCGGGATGGCGGGCTTCGGCAGCTTCGATCTGACGCTCGATGCCATTGATGGCTGGCTGTCGCAGAACGACTTTGCTGCCGGCAACCGCTTCACCATGGCCGACACTTACCTGGGCAGCCAGTTTGTGTGGGGCCTGCGCTTCGGCTCGATCCCTGAACGCCCGTCGTTCCGTGCCTATGTCGATCGCATCACGCAGCGCCCAGCCTATGCGGAAGCGAATGCGATTGATGCCAAGCTGATCGCGGAGGCTGCGCAATGAGCAACTCAGCAAGCATTTTCCTGATGTTCAACAGCGAGGCAGAGGCGGCCGCGAATTTTTACGCCGCAACATTCCCCGACAGCGCAATCGGCACGGTAATCCGCCCACAGTCCGATGTGCCAGGCACCCAAGCTGGCAAGGTGCAATTGGTCGAAATGCGGCTGTGCGGCATGCCCTGCGTGCTCCTCAACGCCGGTCAGGACACCGCGCCCAATCAGACGTTTTCGTTGCAAGTCTATACCGATGATCAGGCCGAGACCGACCGGCTCTGGGACGCGATCATCGGATCGGGGGGTGCCCCCATCATGTGCGGCTGGTGCAAGGACAAGTGGGGCTTTCATTGGCAAATCACCCCGCGCACCCTGATGAAAGCACTCTCGCATCCCGACCCGGCGGCTGCAGCGCGGGCGCAGGCGGCGATGCTGGCCATGACCAAGATTGACATCGCTGCGATCGAGGCGGCGGTAGCAGGAGACCCATCATGAACGAGTTGTCCATCACCCGCTTCATCGCCGCGCCGCCTGAAAAAGTGTGGGAGGTAATGGTCAATCGTCAGGAAGAATGGTGGTGCCCCGTGCCGTGGCGCGCCGAATTTCTGGTGCAAGAATGGCGCGCGGGCGGACGGAACAGCGTGATGATGCACGGCCCTGAAGGCGAGCAGCATCCGCATGAGGGCATTTTTCTGGAGGTGACACCGGACGTCCGCTTCGTGTCGACTGATGCCTTTGTTGTCGATGAGGCGGGTCAGTACATGCCCAAAGGCCCGTTCATGGTCGGCTGCTGGGAAATATCGCCCGAAGGTGATGGCACGCGCTACACCGCAACTGCACGCCACTGGGATGAAGATGCAGCAAAGCGCCACGCCGAAATGGGGTTTGAGCAAGGCTGGGGCGCGTGTGCTGACCAGTTGAAGGCGTTGTGCGAAACCGGCTGATCACGCCAGCGCGGCACTGACCCTCAGCAGCTGATAGGCCTCAACCACTTGCGTGAGCTGCGCTTCGTGGCGGCGGTCGCCGCCGTTGCGATCGGGGTGGTAGCGGCGGACGAGTTCGGAATAGCGGCGGCGCAACCGGGTGCGGTCGGTGTCGGAGCCAAGGCCCATTACCTCCAGCGCGCGCGCTTCATCGGGGGAGAAGCGCACGTTGACAGCCGCCTCGCGCACCCGACTTTCGGCGCGGCTGCGGATGCCGCGGGCGCGCGCGGCGATGGCGTCGAGCGGATCGGCGTAATCGGCCCAGCGCGGCACGCCATCGACGCCCGCGTCGGGGCGGAAGGCACGGGTTTCGGTCCGCCAACCCGCAATCGGCGACTGCGCGGCGATGATCTCCTCGGCGCTCATGCCCTCGAACCAGTCGTAGCCCGCGTTGAATTCGCGGACGTGATCGAGGCAGAACCAGCGCCACTCGCCCGGCCCGTCGAACCCGTGCGGCCGCCGCCCTGGCGCGCGGAATTCGCCCGCCTCGCGGCAGCCGGGAGCCTCGCAGCGGCGCCCGGGGCTCTCGACGCGGCCGTGGAATCGTGGTGAAGGCATAAGCGACTTGAATGGCTGTCGGGCGGTCAAGTTCCAAGCCCGAATTGCCCTGCCTGGTTTGCAAAAAAGGAAATTCGTGATGAGTGTCGCCGAGGAAATGCATGCGCTCCTGACCGAGGCCTTCGCGCCGACGCGGCTCGCCATCATCAACGACAGCGCCAAGCATTCGGGCCACATGGGCGACGACGGCTCGGGCGAATCGCATTTCACGATTGAGATCGAGGCGGCGGTCTTCGCCGAGATGAACCGCCTCGCCCGCCAGCGCGCAGTGATCGCGGCGCTGGGCGATATCGTCGGGCAGCGGGTCCATGCGGTGGCGATCAAGGCGAGCGTTCCGGGGGCCTAGGCGATGGCGTTCTGGAAAAAATCCATGCCACCTCCACCTCCACCCCCGCCGCCCACTCCCGACAAGATGGGGCGCTTCCCCGCCTGGTATGATGCGGCGGAAGGCCGCGCCGAGGCGCTGGCCGCCGCGCTGCAAACCGGCGTTCCAGTCGATCATGCCGACAAGGACCGGATGACCATGCTGTCTGTCGCGGCCTTTTATGGCCGGACCACTGCTGTGCGATTGTTGCTGGAAAGCGGAGCCGATTCCAATTTGGCTGACCGCCATGGCAATGGCCCGCTGTGGCATGCCACCCGCGAAGCCTCGCAGCAGCCCCGCCCGGAAAGCGCGCCGTTCGACCAGCAAATCGTGGCGATGTTGCTGGCCGCCGGGGCCGATCCTCATCATCGCAACCGCGCCGACAGGACCCCGCCCGGCTGGGCCGCTTGGTCGCCTGAACTTCAGGCCATCTACCGCAGCGCAGGCTATGAAGGCGCTTTCGAACTATGACCACCCTTAACCCTGCCCTGCGCCTGCGCCCCGCAGCACGGCTCATCGTGCTCGACCCTGAGGGCCGCGCGCTGATGTTCCGCTATGATGTGCCGGGGCGCGATCCCTTCTGGGTGACGGCGGGGGGCGAGTGCGATCCGGGTGAGACATTCGAGGATGCCGCGCGGCGCGAGCTGCTGGAAGAGACCGGCATCATCGCCGATCCCGGCCCCCAGATCGCGCGCATGACGCCGGAATTCGTCACGGTCGAGGGTGAGCCGGTGCAGGCCGACGAGCGCTTCTTTCTCGTGCGGGTTGCCGACACGGCGGTCAGCACCGCAGGCCACACCGAACTCGAACAACGGCTGATGACGCAGCACCGCTGGTTCACCCTCGCCGAGCTGGAAAACTGGCACGAAGCCGTGTTTCCGGTGGAGCTCGCCGCGATGATCCGGTCTGCAATCGCAACCTGATTGCGCGAGCCCGAGCCGCCCGCTACCTCTCGTGAAAACGGGAGAGAGACATGGACTATGCAGGCAAGGTGGCGTGGATCACCGGCGCATCCTCGGGCATTGGCGCCGCCTTGGCGCGCGGGCTGGCGGAACGCGGCGCGCATGTGGCGCTGTCGGGGCGAGACGCGGCGCGGCTGGAAGAGGTCGCGGCTGATTGCGCCAAAGACGGGCAAAGCACGCTGATCCTTGCCTTCGATGTGCGCAACGAGGCGGCTCTGGCTGACGCAACCGCCAAAGCCATTGCGTGGAAGGGCCATGTCGACATTGCCTTTGCCAATGCCGGCATCTCGCAACGCAGCCGCGCATTGAAGACCTCGATGCAGGTCTACCGCGACATTATCGCAGTCGATCTCCTCGCCCAGATCGCCTTCACCCAAGGGCTGATCGGCCATATGGCAGAGCGGGGATCGGGGGCGCTGGGGTTCATCTCCTCGATCGCGGGCAAGGTCGGCGTGCCGATGCGCACGGCATACAGCGCCGCCAAGTTCGGGCTGGCGGGCTATGCCGATGCGCTGCGGGCCGAGCTGTCGATCAACGGCGTCTCGGTGCACACCATCTACCCCGGCTCGGTTGCCACCAACGTGTCGAGGAACGCGCTGACCGCCGAGGGCAGCGCGCGGGGCCGCAGCGACAAGGCGATCGACGAGGGCATCCCGGCTGACGTCGCCGCCCGCCAGATGCTCGACGGGATCGCCAATGGGACACGCGAGATCATCGTCGCCGAAGGCTTCGAACTCGCCATGGGCGAAGCCCGCCGCACGCCCGAGGCGCTGTTCGATCAGGTCGCAGGCATGGTCGCCAAGGGCTACATGGACAAGCTGGAGCAACAGTGATGAGCTTTGATCTCAAGCGGGTGCATTTGCCGAACGGCATCCACCTCGACATCGTCGATGAAGGCCCGGTCGATGCGCCGGTGCTGATCTTCCTCCACGGCTTTCCCGAGAGCCACCGGACGTGGCGCCACCAGATCCGGCACTTCTCGGGCCGCTTCCGCTGCATCGCACCCGACCAGCGCGGCTATCGCGGGTCGTCGAAGCCGCAGGCGGTGGAGGCCTATGCTCCCGCCAATCTGATCGGCGATATCTTCCTCCTCGCCGACACGCTGGGGATCGCGCATTTCACCATCGTCGGGCACGACTGGGGCGGGGCGATTGCATGGGGCGTGGCGCTGGGCGGCCAGCACGCCCGCGTGACCCGCGCGGTGATCGCCAATGCGCCGCATCCGGTGACCTTCCAGCGCCTGCTCTACACCCACCCCGGCCAGCGCGAGGCGAGCCAGTATATCCGCGGTTTCCGCGACCCCGCCAATGATGCGCTGGTGAAGGAGCATGGCCTCACCGGGCTGCTGCTGAAAGAGGTCAAGTGGGATCGTCCCACCGCGATGGAGCCCGAGGAGCGCGATGCGCTGCTGCTCGACTGGCAGAACCGCGACGCGGCTTTCGGGATGCTCAACTACTACCGCGCGAGCTCGATCGACGTGCCGACGATGGACGCGCCTTTCGCCATCCCCGAGGGCTGGACGCCGCCCGCTCTGCCCAAGCTGACCATCCCGACGCTGGTGATCTGGGGGCTCGACGACCTCGCCCTGCCCCCTGAGAACCTCGAGGGGCTGGAGGAGATCATCGATCCCCTCACCATCGTGCGCGTGCCCGATTGCGGGCATTTCGTGCCGTGGGAAGCACCGGAGGCGGTGAACGCGGCGATGGAAGCGTTTCTGGCGGGTTAGATGGGGTTCGCGCCAAGCCGCCAAGGGCCGCCAAGAGGGCGGTCCGGCGCCGCAGGCCTTGCCCCTGAAGCGCCCGGATCAATGGGACGTGTGGCTTCGCCGCAAGTGCCACATCTTGGCCTCTTGGCCTCTTGGCGGCTTGGCGGCTTGGCGCGAACCAAGCTAAAGCCACGCCACATCCGCGCCATGCGGGTGCGACCACGCCAGCTGCACCTCCTCGCCGCCACCCGGCCAATATCGCACGGTTAGCTTGTGGCGGTGGACGGTGCGGTCGGCTTCGACCTGCACCCAGGCGAGCGGCGCGTCAGCCGTTGCCCGCGCGCCCGCCGCTTCCATCGCGGCGGAGACGCGCGCCTGCTGGTCGGCGGGGACATATTGCCAGACGATCGAGTGCATCAGCACGCGCGTGGTGGCGCTCGCCTGCGGCTTGGCCAGTTCGGCTTCGACGAAATCGGCCGCATTCATCCGCACCATATCGGGCTTGCGCGCGGTCGCGGCGCGGATTGCGGCGTCCATGCGTTCGAAGCGCACCGCGTGCTCGGGCCAGATATAGGCCTTGAGCCGAAGCGCCTGTGCCGGGTCGGTCAGGTCGACCGGGGCGACGTCGCAGCCCCTCGTGCTGAGGATCGCGATCTCCCGCGCGGGCGGCGGTGCCCCCTTCCACTCCGGGCGGAAGGCCATCACCGGGTCCGCAGGCCCGACCATCACTCCGCCCAGGTCATAGGCGTAGCGGTCTAGCATCAGGTTGATACCCGCGCTCGACCCGATCTCAAGGCATTCGAAGCGCGTTGGCAGGCCCTGCTCGGCCAGCCACAGCATCGCCGCGATGAAATTGGCCGATCGCCCTGCCTCATTGGTCTGCGGCGGGCCATCGAGCCATGGAAGCAGCGCCGCCTCATGCGCCGCCATCACCGCGCCGATCACCTCCGCGTCATCCGCCGCCTCCCCGCGATAGATCGGCGCGAGCTCGGGCGCCGCGCCCGCAAGGTGCAGCGCGTGCAGGCCGCCCGCCACCCGCAGCGGCAGCGCATCGGCAAGCGGCGCGCCCTGCCAGCCGCGCACCGCCGCCAGCAACGTGCTGTCCGCCGCCGACTCCAGCACCGCCGCGATCCCGCCGCACACCCGCGCGGTAATCGGCGCGCCCGCCGCATCGCAATAGGCCACCTGATTGGCAAAGGCGGTCATCACCGCGCCCGGCCCGGCGGTGTTCATGTCGACGAATTCATACGCCGGTCGCTCATTCGATCCCGCCATCACCATTGCCCTTTCCCGCCAGCATCCTTAAGTGCGCCCCCGATCATGAACACCAATGGCATTCCCGACAACTCCGGACAGCTCACCTTCGCTGTCCCCAAGGGGCGCATCCTCGACGAGGCGTTGCCGGTGATGGCGCGCGCCGGGGTGGAGCCTGACGCCGAATTCCACGATCCCAAGAGCCGCGCGCTCGCCTTCGCGTGCCTCCGCCCCGACATGCGCCTGATCCGCGTGCGCGCCTTCGATGTCGCGACCTTCGTCGCCCATGGTGCGGCGCAGGTCGGGATCGTCGGCTCGGACGTGATCGAGGAATTCGACTACGCCGATCTCTACGCGCCGGTCGATCTGGGCATCGGCCTGTGCCGCCTTTCGGTGGCGCGGATGGCAAACGACACCGACGAGGGCAGCAGCGTCAGCCACCTGCGCGTCGCGACCAAATATCCCAGCCTCACCCGCCGCCACTTCGAAGCCGCCGGGGTGCAGGCCGAGTGCGTCAAGCTGAACGGCGCGATGGAGCTTGCTCCTTCGCTGGGCCTTGCGCGCCAGATCGTCGACCTTGTCTCGACCGGCACCACCCTGCGCGAGAACGGCCTTGTCGAGACCGCAGTGATCCTCGAGATTTCCGCGCGCCTGATCGTCAACCGCACCGCCCTCAAGACCGACCGCCGCGTCGCCGCGCTGGTCGATGCCTTCCGCCGCGAGGCCGAGGAGCGTTGCACAAAGGCTGCCGCTGCATGACCGTGAAGCTGCTTTCCACCTTCCAGCCCGATTTCGAGGCGAAGTTTGCGCGGATCGTCGACGCGCGGCGCGAGACTGACAGCGATGTCGCGGGGCAGGTCCAGACGATCCTCCAGGCCGTGAAAGGCCGCGGCGATGCCGCACTGGTGGACTATACCCAGCGGTTCGACGGCTATGCGCTTGTGGACGACAGCGACTGGGTGGTCACCCGCGAACGCTGCGAGCAGGCCTATGACGAGCTCGACCCGACCTTGCGCGATGCGCTCGAACTCGCCGCCGCGCGCATCCGCGACTATCACGAAGCGCAGCTTCCTGCGAACCGCGACTATGTCGACAGCGCGGGCGTCAGGCTCGGCGCGATCTGGCGTCCGGTGGATGCGGCGGGGCTCTATGTTCCCGGCGGGCGCGCGGCCTATCCCTCCTCGCTGCTGATGAACGCCATTCCGGCGCGGGTTGCGGGCGTCGAGCGGCTGGTGGTCGTCACGCCCACGCCCAAGGGCCAGTCGAACCCGATGGTGCTCGCGGCCGCGCATATCGCGGCCGTGGACGAGATCTGGCGCGTCGGCGGCGCGCAGGCGGTCGGCGCGCTCGCCTATGGCACGCAGCGCATCAAGCCGGTCGACGTCATCACCGGCCCCGGCAATGCCTGGGTCGCCGAGGCCAAGCGCCAACTATACGGCGTGGTGGGCATCGACATGGTCGCTGGTCCTTCGGAAATCCTCGTCATCGCCGATGGCAAGAACGATCCCGACTGGATCGCCGCCGACCTGCTCAGCCAGGCCGAGCACGACCCGACCTCGCAGTCGATCCTGATCACTGACGATGCGGGCTTCGCGCGGCAGGTGGAGGATTGCATCGATTTGCAGATCGGCCAGCTTTCCACGGCGAAGACCGCTAAGGCGAGTTGGGACGCCCACGGCGTGATGATCGTTGTCAACGACCTGCTGGCGGAGGCACCCGCCCTCGCCAACCGCCTCGCCGCAGAACACGTGGAGATCGCGGTCGATGACCCTGAGCCTTACCTCGCCGCGATCCGCCACGCGGGCAGCATCTTCCTTGGCCGGATGACGCCCGAAGCGGTCGGCGATTATGTCGCCGGGCCCAACCACGTGCTGCCGACCGGCCGCCGCGCCCGTTTTTCGAGCGGACTGTCGGTGCTCGACTTCATGAAGCGCACCAGTTTTCTGGGGCTCGATGCCGCGTCCTTCGCCGCCATCGGCCCTGCCGCTGCCACCCTCGCCCATGCCGAGGGGCTGCCCGCCCACGCCAAGTCCGTGGAATTGAGAATCCGATGAACTCTCCTGCCCGCTCGCAGGCCCGCTCGGCCGCGCGTCTTGCCGCCGTTCAGGCGCTCTACCAGCAGCATATGGAGGGCACCGCGCTCGCCCGGCTGCTCGACGAATTTCACCAGCACCGGCTGGGCCGCACCATCGACGACGAGGATTTCGACGAGGCCGAATATGCCGACGCCGAGGTGCCGTTCTTCGATGATGTGGTGCGCGGCGTGGATGCCCGCCGCGATGAGATCGATGCTCTGGTGGCGGGAAAGCTGGCGAGCGGGTGGACCCTCGCGCGGCTCGACAAGACGATGTTGCAGGTGCTGCGCGCCGGCACCTATGAACTGATCGCCCGCGCCGACGTGCCTGCCGCCGTGACGATCAACGAATATGTCGAGGTCGCCAAGGCGTTCTTCGACGACGGGCAGGCCAAGTTCGTCAACGGCATCCTCGATGCGGTGGCCAAGGACGCGCGGTAAAGTCCCTCCCCGTTCGGAACGAATGGGGAGGTGGCAGACGCCGCAGGCGGCTGACGGAGGGGTATTCCTCCGGCGCTGCATCCCCCTCCGTCAGCCCTGGGGGCTGCCACCTCCCCATTGCTGCGCAACGGGGAGGGACTTTAGGTGAACGAACCCGACTTCATCGCCGCGCTGCGCGCCCTGCCGCTCCACCCGGGCGCGCGCGGGCTAGCGGATGATTGCGCGGTCCTGACCCTCGGCTCCGAGACCCTCGTCATCACCCACGACATGATGGCCGAGGGCACGCACTTCCGCGCCGATGCCGACATGGCGGACGTGGCGTGGAAGCTGGTCGCGACCAATCTTTCGGACCTCGCGGCCAAGGGCGCGGAGCCGCTTGGCGTGCTGGTCGGCTACATGCTCGGGCGCGATAATGCGCGGTTTCTCGAGGGGCTGCGCGAGGCGCTCGAGGCCTTCGCCACCCCGCTGCTGGGCGGCGACACGATTGCTGCCGCTGGCCCGCGCGCCCTCGGCCTGACGGCCATCGGGCGGGCGACCCATGTGCCGGTTCCGGCAAGGAGCGGCGCGCAGGCGGGCGACGGGGTGTGGATCACCGGTCCCGTGGGGCGCGCGATGCTCGGCTTCGAGGGTGATCCCGAACACCTCACAGCCTTCGACCGCCCCCTTCCCCGCCTCGCCGAGGGCCGCGCGCTCGCCCCGCTGGTCAGCGCGATGATGGACGTCTCGGACGGGCTGCTGCTCGATGCCTTCCGCATGGCCGAGGCGGGCGGGGTGACGCTGGCGCTCGAACCCGCCGCCATCCCGGTCGCCGACCTTGCGCAGTTCGAAAAATGCATCCGCTGGGGCGATGATTACGAGCTGCTGTTCACCGCCCCGCCCGCTGCGCGGCTGCCCGTGCCGGCGCACCGCATCGGCGCCGTCGCCACGCGCGGTGCTGCCCCGCTGTTACTCGGCGAAACCCCGCTCGCCGACCCCGCCAGCCTCGGCTACCGCCACGGCTGAGCGCCACCAAACACCCGCCCCCTCACTAATTTGCGCAAAGCGGCGCAAAACCGCCCTTGGCACTCTCCCTTAGGCTTGCCAGCCCTCCGCAAGCCCCTATGACTGTGCGCCTTGCGCCCATGGGATCACGACCCGGCGCAGGCTCCCGGAAGCGGGAAGCGACATAAGACGAGAGGGGATTGCTCGTGAATCTATTGCTCATTTCGATTGGGCTGGGGGTGCTTGCCATTGTTTATGGCATCGTCACCAGCGCGCAGGTGCTCAAGTCGAGCCCCGGCAATGCGCGGATGCAGGAAATTGCCGCCGCGATTCAGGAAGGCGCGCAGGCCTACCTCAACCGCCAATACACCACCATCGCCATCGTCGGCGTCGTTGTCGCGGCGATCGTCGCCTTCGCGCTCGGCACCACGGCCGTGATCGGCTTCGTCACCGGCGCGGTGCTTTCGGGCGTTGCGGGCTATATCGGGATGAATATCTCGGTGCGTTCGAACGTGCGCACGGCTCAGGCGGCCTCCGAAGGGCTTCAGGCCGGCCTCACCCTCGCTTTTCGCGCAGGCGCGATCACCGGCATGCTGGTCGCAGGGCTGGCGCTGCTCGCCATCGCTGTGTTCTTCGCCACGATGATCGGGCCGATGGGCCTCTCGCCCTCGAGCCGCGCGGTGATCGACGGGCTTGTGGGCCTTGCTTTCGGCGCCTCGCTGATCTCGATCTTCGCGCGCCTTGGCGGCGGGATCTTCACCAAGGCGGCCGACGTCGGCGCGGACCTTGTCGGCAAGGTCGAAGCAGGCATCCCCGAGGATGACCCGCGCAACCCCGCCGTGATCGCCGACAACGTCGGCGACAATGTCGGCGACTGCGCCGGGATGGCCGCCGACCTGTTCGAGACCTACGTGGTCACCGTTGGCGCGACCATGGTGCTGACCGCGCTGCTGCTGACCGACCTTGGCGATCTGCTGCTGCCGATGATGGCGCTGCCGCTCTTGATCGGGGGCGTGTGCATCGTCACCTCGATCCTTGGCACCTACTTCGTCCGCCTCGGCGGGGGCACAAACGTGATGGGAGCCATGTACAAGGGCTTCATCGTCACCGCGGTGACCTCGATCCCGGCGATCTACTTCGTGATGCAGTATGCGCTGGGCGACATGACCCGCACGATGGGTGCGACCGAAGTCACCACCGGGGCGATCGACCCGGCGGCGGGTGAAGCGGCGATGGAAACGGTTGTCTCCGGCGGCTTCAGCGGGATGAGCCTGTTCTTCTGCGCTCTGCTCGGCCTCGTCATCACCGGCCTGATCATCTGGATCACCGAGTACTACACCGGCACCAAGTACCGCCCGGTGCGCTCGATCGCCAAGGCTTCGGAAACCGGCCACGGCACCAATGTGATCCAGGGCCTCGCGATCAGCCTCGAGGCGACCGCGCTGCCCACGCTGGTGATCGTGGCGGGGATCATCATCGCCTATGGCCTCGCCGGGCTGATGGGGATTGCCTATGCGGCAACCGCGATGCTGGCGCTGGCGGGCATGGTGGTGGCGCTCGACGCCTATGGCCCGGTCACCGACAACGCCGGCGGCATCGCCGAAATGGCGGGGCTGGACGATAGCGTGCGCGAGAAGACCGACCTGCTCGACGCGGTGGGCAACACCACCAAGGCGGTGACCAAGGGCTATGCCATCGGTTCGGCGGGCCTCGGCGCGCTGGTCCTGTTCGCGGCCTACACGACGGATCTCAGGACCTTCTTCCCGAACGTGGAAGTGGACTTCAGCCTTGAAAACCCCTTCGTGATCGTCGGCCTGCTGCTCGGCGCGCTGCTGCCCTACCTGTTCGGCGCGATGGGGATGACCGCGGTGGGCCGCGCAGCGGGCGACGTGGTGCTGGATGTGCGCAACCAGTTCCGCGAGAACCCGGGGATCATGGCGGGCACTTCCAAGCCCGACTATGCCCGCACCGTCGACCTTGTCACCAAGGCCGCGATCAAGGAGATGATCATCCCCTCGCTGCTGCCGGTGCTGGCGCCGGTGGTGGTGTACTTCGTGATCACCGCGATTGCCGGACAGGCCAATGGCTTTGCGGCGCTGGGCGCGCTGCTGCTGGGCGTGATCGTGGGCGGGCTGTTTGTCGCGCTCTCGATGACCGCAGGCGGCGGGGCGTGGGACAACGCCAAGAAGTACATCGAGGACGGCAACCACGGCGGCAAGGGCTCCGAAGCCCACAAGGCCGCAGTGACGGGCGACACGGTCGGCGATCCCTACAAGGACACCGCTGGCCCGGCGGTCAACCCGATGATCAAGATCACCAACATCGTCGCCCTGCTGCTGCTGGCGGCGCTGGCGCACGGGGCGGCGTAACCCGCTCCAGCCGGTGAAATTCCAAACCCCGCCGGGCGCTATCCCGGCGGGGTTTATCTTTGCCCGGGCCCCTGTCCCCCCATCGGACAGGCCCCCCTCCCACTGAGGCTTTCTTAATCGCCCTGTGCCATCAATCTGCGTGAAGGCGCAGATTGCGGCGGCAAGGCGGGGTTAACGGGCATGGACAT
>JACESM010000120.1 GCA_013911835.1 Porphyrobacter sp.
CGCTCTATTACACCGACGGCAAGGCCGCGCCCGCGGTGCTGAAGACCTCGCCCTCCTATTTCGACCCGGCGGGCGCCACGGTCGAGCAATATGAGGCGACGAGCAAGGACGGGACCAAGATCCCCTACTTCATCGTCAAGCCCAAGGGGATGAAGGCCGATGGCAGCACCGCGACGCTGCTGACCGGCTATGGCGGGTTCCAGGTGCCGCGTCTGCCCGCCTATCTCGGCTCGACCGGCAAGCTGTGGGTCGAGAAGGGCGGCGCCTATGTGCTCGCCAACCTGCGCGGTGGGGGCGAGTTCGGCCCGCAGTGGCACCAGACCGCGATCCGCGAGAACAAGCAGCGCACCTGGGATGATTTCATCGCGGTGGGCGAGGATCTGGTGGCGCGCGGCTTCACCAGCCCGCAGCACCTCGGCATCCAGGGCGGCTCGCAAGGCGGGCTGCTCGTCGGCACCTTCTTCACCCAGCGCCCCGACCTCTTGGGGGCGGCGATCGTGCAGATCCCGCTGTTCGACATGCTGCGCTATCACCTGATCGGGCGCGGAGCCTCGTGGATCGGCGAATATGGCGATCCGCGCATCCCCGAACAGCGCGACTGGATCGAGGACTATTCGCCCTACCAGAAGATCGCCTCGGGCGTGGAATATCCCGAGCCCTTCCTTTGGGCCTCGACCGCCGATGACCGCACCCACCCCGCCCATGCGCGCAAGGGGGCGGCCAAACTGAAGGCGCTCGGCCAGCCCTATTACTACTTCGAGGACACCACCGGCGGCCACTCGGGCGGGGTCGACAACGACCAGCGCGCCAAGCTCCAGGCGCTGCAATTCATCTACCTGATGAAGCGTCTGATGGATGAGCGGCCCGCCAAGTAGGCACGCCTTCGCGGCCACGAAAAGGGGCGGCTCCACGCAGGTGGAGTCGCCCCTTTCTCGTTAACGCCGACAGGCAACGTGGTTGCCTGTAAAGGCGCCCGACACTTGGCCTTCCGTTCGTCGCGCACACAGCACGGAGCGTTTCATCAACGCCTCGCTAACCATCTCCGGCAAGGTCTGGTTAGGGCCGCGCGTCAACAGTCAGGCCATCGGGGGCGATGACACAGACTCTAACGACAGGAGCATCACCGATGGCCTATGACCGGAACATCTCGATTGCCGATGCGATCAAGAGCTACAACGCCCTGCCCAAGCACCACCGTGTCCACTGGTCCAAGGCCCGCAAGGACGAGGTCGTGCGCGCGGTGCGCGAGCGAGCGCTGAGCTTCCACGAGGCGCGGACCCGTTACCTGCTGAGCCGTGCCGAGTTCGACCAGTGGGAGGCGGACTACCTCGCGACCAGCGGAGACGACGCCCGGATCGAGCATGACGCCTGAGGCTCATGCCTAACGCGTCGGCGCGTCGAAATCGGCGGGCTTGTTGGCGATCCAGGCGACGAACTTGGCGATGGCGGGGTTGGCGCGGATCGTCTCCGCATCCTCGCCGATCCGTGCCAACTCGTTATTGGTGAAGTTGGCGTGGATCGTCTTGTGGCAGATCGGGTGGATCGGCACCTTCACCTTGCCCTTCTTGGCCTTGGGCACGGGGTGATGCCACTGCTCGATATCGCCCAGGGGGCGGGTGCAGAGCCAGCAGGTCAGATCCTCGCTCACCCCTTCTTCTCCGCCGCCTTCTTCTTCTTCATCGCGTCGTGGAAGCGGTCGGCCCAGCCGTCCTTGACCAACTGCTCGGCGCGCACCATCCGCAGCTCTCCCGGAGCAACGTCGCGGCTGACCGCCGATCCTGCCGCGACAATCGCGTCCGCGCCGATGGTGACCGGCGCAATCAGCGACGAGTTCGATCCGATGAAGGCACCCGGGCCGATCACCGTCTTGTACTTGAAGTAGCCATCATAGTTGCAGGTGATCGTGCCCGCGCCGATATTGGCGCCAGCGCCGATGGTGGCGTCGCCCAGATAGGTGAGGTGGCTGGCCTTGGCGCCCTGCCCCAGCACGGCGTTCTTCACCTCGACGAAATTGCCGACGAAGCTGTCCTCTTCCAGCACCGCGCCGGGCCTTAGCCTCGCGAAGGGGCCGACCTTGACGCCGCTGGCGAGGCTGGCGCCCTCGATATGGCTGTTGGCGCGGATCAGCACCTTGTCTGCGACCTGCACCCCGGGGCCGAAGAACACGTTGGGCTCGATGGTGACATCGCGGCCCAGCACCGTGTCATGGGCGAAGAACACCGTCTCGGGCGCGATCAGGGTGGCGCCCTCGTCCATGGCGCGCAGACGCCGCGCGGCCTGCCAGCGCGCTTCTGCCGCCGCGAGTTCGGTGCGGCTGTTGATGCCCGCCACCTCGTCGGCGCTGTCGGCCACGATCACCGCGCAAGCCCGCCCGTCGGCAATCGCGATGTTGATGATGTCGGGGAGGTAATATTCGCCTTGCGCATTGTCGTTGCCGACCCGCGCCAGCAGGCCGAACAGGTCATCACTGCGCGCCGCGAGCAGCCCGGAATTGCACAGCCGGCAGGCGCGCTCGCCCTCGTCGGCGTCCTTGAATTCGACCATCTTGAGGATGCGGCCATCGTCATCCGCGATCACCCGGCCATAGGCGAGCGGGTCTTCGGGCTCGAAGCCGAGCACCACCGCGGCGGGCGCGTCGGCGGCGTGGAGCCGCGCGAGCATGGCGCGCATGGTGCTCGCCTTTACGAATGGCACATCGCCATAGAGCACCAGCGCATCGCCCGTGAAACCTTCAAGCGCGTCCTCGGCCTGCTGCACCGCATGGCCGGTGCCGAGCTGCGGTTCCTGGAGGCAGGTCGCCGCGCGCGTGCCGACCGCCTTCTCGATCTGCTCGCGCCCCGCCCCCACCACCACCGCGGTCCGTTCCGGACCGAGCTCGGCCACGCTCGCCATCAGGTGGTCGAGCATGGGAAGCCCGGCGATCGGGTGGAGCACCTTGTGCGTGTCGCTCTTCATGCGGGTGCCCTTGCCCGCGGCAAGGATGATGGCGGCGAAAACTGTCATGATCGGCCCCTTGCCAGCAAATTCCTGCTGATTAAAGCCGCTTTGCTTCAGGCCGGCGGGCCAGCCAGCCGCCAGGCTTCTGCGCTATCACTCACCCCCACGAAATCGGCAGAGATTTCACGTCCTGAACGGAGCTGGAAGCGCATGCGATAGACGACGCCCACCATGATCGGCGCAGTGATGCCAATCAGCATGAAGTGGCGGGGGGAACCCGGCGCCACTTCCGCCCGCGCTGCGGCGGGAAGCTCCAGCGGCCAATCCGTCGTCATGCGGGGCGAACCGTTTTCCCGGCGCACGACATGCAATTCGACCGCCGCCGCACAGCTGCACTCGGCCGCAATAACGGCATCATCGGCATCCGGATTAACAAAGGCAGCATAGGCGGCAACATCAACCCCGCTCTGCCCTTCGCTGGCGCGAATGATCGGACGCTCGATCCGGACGGTTTCGACCGGCGGCGTGGAGGAATGCGCACAGCCTGCGCCAAGCAGGGCTCCCAGTGTCAGCAGCACCAGCCTTGGTGTGTTGCCCATGATCTTTTCCCCTCGCTCCTACACCCGAATATCTTGCCCGTTTGCTGCATGCTTGCCAAGGGCTGGGCATGAACGACAATCCCTTCAGTGCCATCGGCTTCGACCTTGACGGCACGCTGCTCGACACCTTCCGCGATCTTGGCGCGGCGGTGAACCATGCGCTGGTGCTGGGGGGCTTTGCCGAGGTGTCGGTCGAGACCTCGAAAGACCTGATCGGCGGCGGCGCGAAGATCATGCTCGCCCGCGCGGTCGAGGCGCAGGGCGGCTTGCCCGAGCCGGAGTTCAAGCGGCTCTACAAGGCGATGCTCGGCTACTACGAGGCGCATAATGCGGTCCACACCGTGCCCTATTCCGGCGTGCGCGAGACGCTTGCGGAGCTGGCGGCGCAGGGCATCCGCATGGCGGTGGTCACCAACAAGTTCGAAGCCTTCGCGCGCAACGTGCTCACCCAGCTCGATCTGATCGACCAGTTCGAAACCGTGATCGGCGGCGATTCCATGGGCAAGGGGCCCGACGGTCAGTTCCTCGCCAAGCCCCACCCTGCCCCCGTCCTGAAGGCGCGCGAAGTGCTGGGGGGCGGGAGCTTCGTGTTCCTCGGCGATTCCACCTATGACGCGCGTGCTGCGAAAGACGCGAGGGTTCCTTTCGTGGCAGCCGCCTATGGATATTGCGATGCGCCGGTGGAGCAGATGG
Organism: Porphyrobacter sp.; assembly: GCA_013911835.1. Lineage (GTDB taxonomy): Bacteria > Pseudomonadota > Alphaproteobacteria > Sphingomonadales > Sphingomonadaceae > Erythrobacter. Next base: position 4,230 of record JACESM010000120.1, read on the forward strand.
GCGCGGCGGCAGTGATCGATTCGTTTGGGGAGCTGATTCCCGCGCTCGAAAGCCTCGGGCGACCCGTCTGACCCTACGGCATCGCCCCCTGTCAGTTCACCTGTTGCAAGGGGCGCGTGAAAGTGCCACGCAGCGCGCCGCAAATCGGTTTACGCGGGCGTAAAGCGCAAGAGCGCGCCGCCCTTTCTCATCTACAGGAGGAACACCCATGACCATCAGCTTCAAGGACAAGGTCGCCATCGTCACCGGTGCGGGCGGCGGGCTCGGCAAGGCCTACGCATTGGAACTCGCCCGCCGCGGCGCGAAGGTCGTCGTCAACGACCTTGGCGGATCGCGCGATGGCACCGGCACCTCGGACGCCGCCGCGCAGGTCGTCGCCGAGATCGAGGCGATGGGCGGCGAAGCGATCGCCAACGGCGCGTCGGTCACCGAATATGAGCAGATGGAAAAGATGGTCGCCGACGCCAAGCAGAAATGGGGCGGCGTCCACGTGCTGATCAACAACGCCGGCGTGCTGCGCGACAAGACTTTTGCCAAGATGGAGCCGGCCGACTTCGAATTCGTGGTCAAGGTCCACCTGACCGGCAGCGCCTTCGCCACCAAGGCCGCGTGGGAAACCATGCGCGAGCAGGGCTACGGCCGCATCCTGATGACCGCGTCCTCGACCGGGCTGTTCGGCAATTTCGGCCAGGCGAACTACGGCGCGGCCAAGCTGGGCCTCGCCGGTCTCACCAAGACGCTGGCGCTCGAAGGCGCGAAGTACAACGTGCGCTGCAACACCCTCTCGCCGGTCGCGGGCACCCGCATGACCGAGGACCTCTTCCCCGAGGAAGCCTTCAAGCTCTTCGCGCCCGAGAACGTGGTCCCGGCCGCGCTGTTCCTCGTCAGCGAAGACGCGCCGACCAACGCCATCGTCGGCGCAGGGGCTGGCGGCTACCACTCGTCGTGGACCGTGATGAACGACGCCGTGTGGCTGCCGGAAGGCGAGCGCACCCTCGAAGGCTTCGCGGCGCGCTGGGAGGAGATCAACTCCTTCACCAACCTGATCGCACCGCAATCGGGCAGCGAGCAGTCGGGCAACATCCTGCGCGCCATGCAGAAGGTGACTGGAACGGGGCCTGCCAGCGCGCGGGGGTGAGCGCGCTATCAATGATTTGAAGGAGGCCCGTCCCCGCGAGGGGGCGGGCCTCTGCTTTAAGGGCTACGGTCAGCGCCCCATCGGCCAATCGGTCAGCAGTTGAGCCACGCGCTTGTCCGCTGTCGCGGGCTTGCGCAGATCGCCGCCGATGGCACCGTCATTGTGAAACCAGACAACCTTGCCGTCGCCGAGATCGATAAGCATGGAAAAACCGAAATGCGGCGGCGGCGCCTGGATATTGGTGCCCGTCCGCACGACATTGCCCATACCGTCGAGCAACCGCGTCAGCTTGGCCCCGTCGGTCGTGTACGCGTCATGCATCTTGATGAGCAGCGCATATTGGGCACCCGAAGATACGCTGCGAACCTCGTCCAGCCCGGCGGGAGGAAGTCGGTATTCGTGGTATCCCTTGGGAAGTTGCTTGACCGCCCGTCCCAGGTTCGCGTCCATCGGCATCGGGAAGCTGCCCTGCGGCACCTTGAACACGATATCGAGATTCAGATCGAGGAACGTCTTCCAGAACCCTTCGGAAAGCGGCTGCGAGGCAGGATCGTTCCAATCCGCAAACTGCCACTCTACCGTCTTGGCTGCGGGGTGGCGCTTCAGGGACTCCTGAAGATTGGTGTGCGCCTCTGCGAGCCAGTCGGGATCCGGAATCTGGCGATTGGACGAATCGAGCGTGCCCATGAACATATCGGGCCGTACAACTACCACTTGCGGTTTCTGCTCCGCCTCAAAGGCGAAGCCCTGCGCAGTGTACTTGGCCCCCGCCAGAACTGGCTGGATTGGTACCGAGACGACAAGCACAGCCGCCAATCCTGCGCAAATCCATGATTTCATTGCCATGCCCCCCAATCTGGACCGCTGATCTAGTCCACCGCCTTCAACAGCCGCCGCTCCATCGGGGCGAGGACGTTGGCGAGATCATGACCGCGCTTCAACACCTGCCCATGCTCGCCGAACAACGTCCACATCCCCTGCTTGCCGCGCAGCGCCGGGCGCTTTTCCACACGTGCCTGCGGGCGTTCGGCGGTGCGGCGGAAGGCGGCGAAGGTGGCGGCGTGGCGGGTGAAGTCCATCGCATAGTCGCGCCATTCTCCGGCGGCGACCATCCGGCCATAGAGATCGAGAATGCGCATCAGCTCGGGCCGCTCGAAGCCGACCTGATCGGCACCGCCGCGGCCGGGGAAGGGAACCACCTGTCCGGGGCTTCCCCCCGGCGATTGTGGTGCGGCCATCCTTGCCCTCAGTCCTTGGTGCCGCTCTTGCGCAGCCGCGCCGGGACGGGCGCCGCAGCGGGTGCCTCACGCTCGGCCAGCATCGCCTTCATCAGCGCCATTTCCTCGCGCATCGCTGCCATCTCGGCCTCGAGCTTCTCGACGCAGTCGCCGCGCGGGCGGCCCTTGTCGTCGCAGGGCGGATCGTCGCAGGGCGTGCCATAGGGGATGAATTCGCGCAGCCATTCCTCGGCCGGCACCAGCGTCGAGCGGGCCTTCAATCCGATCATCGTCGCGCCCGCGGACACATCGTCGGTGACGACCGCATTAGCGCCCACGCGGGCGCGCTCGCCGACGATGATGGGCCCGATGATCTGTGCGCCCGAACCGATGATGACATTGTCCTGCAATGTCGGGTGGCGCTTGCCGCCCTTGCCGTTGGTGGGATTGGTGCCGCCCAGCGTCACGCATTGGTAGATCGTCACATTGTCGCCGATCTCGGCAGTCTCACCGATCACGGTGAAGCCGTGGTCGATGAAGAAGTTTTTCCCGATGCGCGCGCCCGGGTGGATGTCGATCGCGGTCAGCAGGCGCGAGAAATGGTTCACCACCCGCGCGAGGAAGAACATCCGCGCCTCGAACAGCCAGTGCGCGATGCGGTGGAAGCCCAATGCCCAGACCCCGGGATAGAGCAGGATCTCCCAGCGCGAGCGCGGCGCAGGGTCACGGGCGCGGATGGAGTCCAGATAGCTGATCAGGCGGTCAAACATGGCCTCGCTTTTCCCACCAAAGCGCGCCCGATGCAATCAGCGAGCGCGCGACCGTTAGAGCAGGCGCTGCTGTTCGGGGCCGTGGAGGGCCTCAAGCGCGGCGCGCCACACAGACATGGTGGCGGGCGTCTGGCGTTCAAGGGAGATGCGGTCAATTGTCGCCACCAGCGCCTCGATCGCGGCAAAGCTGCGCTCCGTGCGGGGGACGAGGTAATCGGCCGCGCCCTCGGGCAGGGAGAGCCCCCGCGCTTCGGCCTGGGCGAGGATCAGATCGGCGGCAAAGGCATCATCGGGCGCGCCGATTTCCAACTGAAGCGAACCGCCGATGCGCGAGGCAAGATCGGGCAGCGCGAAGCGCCAGCCGTCCGGGCCTGCGGTCGCGACCAGCAGCAGCGCCCCGCCTTCTCTTGTCCCGCCCTGTTGCACCGCGTTCCAGCGATGGAACAACGCGGTCTCGTCGACCGTTTGCGCATCGTCGATCACCTCAAGGGCATCGCCATGCAACCCCTGCGCCCAGCGCGCGAGCAGGCTCTTGCCCGACCGCGCAGGCCCGGTGAGCACGGCGACGCGGAACGGCCAGCGTTCGGGTGCCTGCAAGGCCTCGATCACCGCAGCGTTGGCATCGCCCACCACGATCCGCTGCGCAGCCCCGCGAGCGGACAGGGGCAGGGCTATCTGGGACGGCTCGCCCATCGCGGCGCGCGCGGCCTAGCGGCTGATGGCGAGCGCGTTCGCCCCGCGCCGCACGTTGAACCCGCGCGCTTCCAGAGCGGCGGCCAGTTCGTCGAGCGATCCCGCGAAGCTCACGCTCATCACCGAGGTGCCGCCGATCGCGGTGCTGGTGACGCCAATCCCGCGCACGCCGCCGGTGGTGCGCACCGCACCGATCGCGGCATCGAAAGCGCCGGCATCGGGGCTGGCGAACTGGACGGTGATGTTGCGCACCGGAGCCTCGCCGGGCTCGACGCCGGTGACGGTCTGGGCCTCGATCCGCGGCACTTCGCCCGCAGCCGCTGCCGCAGCGGCCGACTTCCTCGCCTGGGCCGCGCGGCCGATCTCGATCAGCCGCTGGATCGCGGGGTCGATCGCGCCCCCTGCTCCCAGCCGGAGGCTCGGGTCGGGACGCAGCTTGCCGCTGGCCAGCGCGCCGGTGAAGATCTGGTCCATCCGCTCGACTGCCTGCGCCAGCATTGCGGGCACCGCCTCGGGGCTGTCGGCCTTGAGGGTGAAGGTATCGAGCGGGCGGCTGTCGGGGCCGTAGCGCGCGGTGAAGGTGCCGCTCACCGGCCCGCCGGGGAACTGGTGATCGAGCCG
>JACESM010000121.1 GCA_013911835.1 Porphyrobacter sp.
TGGTAGCGGAGGAGGCGCTATAACTTTCGTCTCACGCAATTTCAGAGCGTCTCCAACTACTCTGTAAAATCAGCGATTTATCTTGTAACGTGTTCGCGGTCGGTCGCCCTGAAACGCCTGAATTCCCGCTGAAATGTGGGAACGATTGTGGGACCAAATACCACCGTTTTTGGCGGTATGAATCCCTGACAGGGACTCGAACCTGATGGCGCTGACAGTATTGAAAGTGAAGAATGCGAAGCCCGGTCGCCATGTCGATGGTAGGGGCTTGTGTCTGGTCGTAAAGCCCAGCGGCGCGCGCACCTGGGTGCTGCGTATGCAGTTGAAAGGCCATCGCCGCGACTATGGGCTGGGATCGGCGCATGACGTTTCGCTATCCGATGCCAGAACAGCGGCAGCAGAATTGCGCCGCCGAGTTCGTGAAGGCTTCGATCCTGTCGCCGAACGGCGAAAGGCGCGCAAGGTCATTCCGACCTTTGAGGCCGCAACCCGCACATGCCATGAGACCTTGGGCGACGGGTGGAAGGATGGCCATCATGCCCGGTGGCTGTCTGGTTTCGAGCGGCACCTCTTTCCGCGCATCGGCAAAAAGCCGGTCGACAAGGTGGACAGCGCCTGCGTCGTCGAGGCGCTTTCCCCGATATGGCTGGAGATACCGGAAACAGCACGGCGCTTGCTCCAGCGCATCGGCGTAGTGCTCGATTTCGCGCATGTGAAAGGCTGGGTGCCGGAAGAGGTCTCGTTGCGGTCGGTGCGCAAAGGCCTGCCACGTCAGAACGACAAGCGCGGGCACATGGAGGCCATGCCCTATGCCGACGTTCCGGCGCTGATGCAGAAACTTGCCAGCGCTGCCCCCACAACCGGACGCGACGCCTTGCGCTTCACGATCTACAACGCCGTGCGGTCCAACGAGACGCGCCTTGCGGTATGGACCGAGTTCGATCTTGAAAAGGCGGTATGGACCATTCCTGCCGAACGGATGAAAGCAGGCGAAACCCACGTCGTGCCGCTTTCGGCACCGGTTGTGGCAGTGCTGCGCAAACGCTGGAACGAGCGGACCAGCGATACGGGCTTGGTCTTTTCCAACGATGGCAAGAAGCCGATCAGCGATATGACCATGACCAAGCTGCTGCGCGACGATGGTTTCGCCAGCATCACAGTGCACGGCTTCCGCTCCACCTTCACGGACTGGGCCGCCGAATGCACCGACTTCCCCAAGGAGGTCGCCGACAAAGCCCTCGCCCACAAGTTGCCCAACAAGGTCGAAGCCGCCTACCGCCGAACCGATTTCTTCGAGAAGCGCCGAACCCTGATGAAGCAGTGGGCGGACTATCTGGGCAATCGCAGCCCAGTAGCGAATACGGCGGCAGCCGAGCCTACTTCGGCTCGCGCTGCCGCATGACCAGCTCGTGCAGACTGGCAGTCGTGATACGGGTCGATTTGCCGAGCTTGATGACCTGAATCTCGCCCGATGCAATCAGTTCGTAAAGCTTGGTGCGACCGACGCCGATCATGCGCGCAGCGTCATTGACCTTCACGCAGATCGGCTCGACCGAAGGCGGCGCTGTCACAGCGCCGCGCTCTCATTCCGGTACGAGACCGGATCATCGATCCAGCGGTTCACGGCGGATTCCCGCCAGCCCGCGCCGTGGACGCTAATCTTCACCTGAGACGGAAAAGTCCCCTCTGCGATTTTGCGATACATGGTGGAGCGGGATAGGCCGGTGCGGGCGAGAACGGTCTTGAGGCGGATGATCTTGTCAGGGTTGGACATGGGACTTGCTTCCATTCATTGGCAGTTACTGGTGCCCCCTGATCCAAGAATTTCGTTATGATGCATCGAGCTCAACCGAATTCTCAGTCCCTGATCCGGTCAGCGTAGATACGGATAGAATAACTTGCGGAAGGATAGGTACGGATACGGAAGAGTAGAGAAGACGGCGGACGGAAGCACGGGGCGCTTTGGGGCGGCGTATTTGTACCTTGGCCAGAGCAGACTCTGGATTATGCTGGTAAAACTGCGGACAAGCGGCGGATATTTGCGCCAAACATGACGATGTTTGCGCACGAATCACCCTTCGCCATGCGGTTCGCGCTGGTTCACGATCCAGTTCTGGCTTTTCAGATAGCCTCTAGGCATGTTGAGCCGATGACTGACGAATTTCACACCCGGCTACCTTGGCCTGCGAACTTTCCTGATGTGGTCATCCACACAGACGTTCGCACGCGTGACAGCCACCCAGGATACGCCGCGGCAAAGAGCGGTGATGCAGACGCAGGCCTGATGCTGGCTGCGGACCTCCTCTCGCCTGACGGGTTGGCTCACATCCAGGCACTTGTTGGGGGCCGCCCCACCCTGCTTCTGCCTGTAGTCGCGGACGAATTGACCGGTTTTAACGCAATCCCGGATGCTATGGCTCAGGTTTTGGGGAACAGGCTTGGTTTGCCGGTGATCGCCGGTGAAATTGTCCAGACGAACAAGGTCGGCCATACTCGCGCCCCGGCATTTCAGCGACTCGTCACCCCGGCGACGTTCGAGGGGCAGGTCCAACCGGGCGCAAACTATGTGCTCGTGGACGACCACGTCGGCCTAGGCGGCACTCTCGCCAACCTGCGTGGCTACGTCGAGGCGCGGGGCGGAGAGGTCATCGCGATCACGACCCTGACCGAGAGCCGGGATGCACGCATAATTTCATTGCAGCCCGCAACCCGAATTGTGCTATGGGAGCGGCATGGCCAAACACTTGACGACCTCTGGCAAAACCAATTCGGCTACGGGATCGACTGCCTCACGGAAGTCGAAGCCCTCAACCTATGTCGTCAACACTCCGTTGCCGCCATCGAGGATTTCCTGGCTCAGGCAGCAGTCGAAGCACGTGGCCGAGGTCTCCAGACAGCGGTTGAGCCAAGCAACTGATTGATGACGGCTGAGCTTTGCATAGTCGCGGTCAAAACGCGGATGATGACAACGGGTCCGCGTTGACTTTGGCAGGGTTTCTTCCCGGTGTTCCAGTCGAACATGTCTTGGATCGATTTGCTGCTGCTGGCGGAAATGAGATAGGGTCCGGCAAATTTCAGAGTCCCGAAAGCTCCGCCGCCCTCGCCGTTAACAGCTTCGGTTGGTTTATCTCCCGCCCGTCGTGCTTCCCTTCGCTTCCGGGCATCGACACCAGCGATACTGTGGAGATGGTGGACGTTGAATTCACCGCACGCTTTCCGTGGTCAGGTGGACACCATCCTTGGCTGGATGCGGTTGTTCAGACGCCAAAGATGCTGATCGGGATCGAAAGCAAGCGCTTCGAACCGTTCCGTGACAACAAGTCCGTTTCGCTGTCCGCAGCCTATGATCGCCCGGTTTGGGGGAACAACATGCGCCGTTACGAGGGCATGCGCGACAATTTGCGTTCCGGGGCGACGCAATTTCGTCATCTCGACGCAGCCCAATTGGTCAAGCACGCCTTTGGGCTTGTGACGGAAGCTGGACGACGACACCGGAGTGCCGTCCTTTACTACATCTTTGCGGAGCCAGCCTCTCGGGAAGGCAAATCCATACCGGATAGCGAGCACGCGAGACATCGGCAGGAAGTAGCGGATTTCGCCTCAGCCGTGGACGGCGACGATGTGCGCTTCCAGGCCGGAAGTTATCGGGAATGGATCTCGACCTGGCCTCACGATGACGAAATCCAAGCACATGGCCGAGCCATTCTTGCGACTTTCGCTCCATGAGCGCTGACGGTTTGCCGCGTACGGTGACGGCGGCAGAGTTAGCGCGGGCAGCAGGCATCGATCCGAAGACCTTCCGTGCGGCACTGAGACGAGCGAACCTCAATTGGCACGCGCATTACGAAAGGTGGGAAGTCCCGTTTGGCAGCGCCGAGCATCGCGACATGAGCGACGTGCTCGCGCATAAGGGTGAACTGCCCCTCGCGCTTGTCGGGATTGTCAACGCCGGTCGCAGCGTCCTTGCCACGCAACGCGCTGTAGACATTGGCAAGCCTCGCCCGCTTGAGAGCCAGCCCCACGGTGGCGCGCAGCATCTGGTCCGGCGACGGCTTGATGAAATGGTTGTACGGCGACGCCTGCCCTTCGCTCGGGACGGTGGCTTGAAGCGAGAAGTTCTCCAGCTCGACCCGGCCATCCTCCCAGAACACCGACATCAGCGTCATGATAAAGTCGGCCTGGTTGAGCGCCTTGCCCTTAGAGCCATCCTCGTTGAGCAGGGTTTATCGCTTCAATCCTCAGCAAATCATGAGAAATCAAAGTGTCTGATAGACTCTGATCCGCGAGAGTTGCACGTCCCACACTTCCCGAACAAGTGAGCAGAATAGTGCCAGGTGTGACGAAGCGCTGTGCATGATTTTCGGTTCGCGCCAGTGCAAGCCATTTTCGGGGCTGGGGCTTGAAATCAAAGACTTGAGTGGCAGCTAAAAACGGGGTTCCAGCGTCTTGCGACACTTGAATACCTTTCAGCCGGGAAGGTTGCCATGTATTTGCTACATCAACCAGAAGTCGCCAGCCCTCACGCTTTGAATGAATGGCATGTCGTATCGCGAAACCAGGTGCCAAGAAATTCTCAGCCTCCATCCGACGTTGGCCAGCAAAGATTGTTGAGGCAGCAAGCGAAAGTGACTCAACCTCATGCCACAGCCAATCCTCGCGAACCTCGCGTGGTGCCGTCAGTCTTGCTCGGATAGCCATACACGAAACGCCTGAGCAATCTGGAGAGTGTTGTCATCGACGACTTTGCGATGCGTTAGTTGGCGCTTGTAGACGGGCCTGCCGTCCTCATAGTCCTTTGTTTGCTCCTCAATTTCCTCAACAATTTCGTTGCCGTGACGATCACGAACGTACGTTACATTTCCACGCTTATCGTGGCCAATATGGTTGGCGACAGCCATAAACACTTGATAGTCGTTGAACCGCCCGGCGGCCTTCTCGACGACCATTTCTTCGTCAGTCTTCCTCTGAAGGATCAGAACGCTTGTTTGTACGCTCACGTGCGGCTGAAACGTGTCGGGGTGAAGGCTGGCAGCAGGACGCAACGCGGCACCTTGCCAACGGGCGAACTGGTCTTGCCATTCAGGCCTATGACGAACGCGGCATGGTGCATGTTGCCGAGACGCGGGAGGCAGCGCGTGGTGAGCTGATCGAGCGTTGGAATCGCGACCGGCAGGCCAACCCTGACGATACGCGCATCATTCTCACCCACACCAATGACGAGGTGCGCGAGCTCAATGACGCGGCCCGCGAAAAGCTGCGCGCCAGTGGCGATCTGGGCATCGATGTGCGCATCCGCGCCGAACGGGGCGGGCGTCAGTTCGCCAGCGGCGACCGCATCATGTTCCTGCGCAACGAGCGGGGCATGGGCGTCAAAAACGGCACACTCGGCACTGTAGAACAGGTGACGCCGCAGCGCATGGCCGTGCGCACCGACGATGGTCGCAGTGTCGCCTTCGACACCAAGGATTATGCGCACATCGATCACGGCTATGCCGCGACGATCCATAAGGCGCAGGGCATGACGGTCGACCGCACCCATGTGCTCGCCACGCCGGGGATGGACAGCCACAGTGCCTATGTCGGTCTCTCGCGCCACCGCGACGGCGTGGCCTTGCATTATGGGCGCGAAGACTTCGCCGATCAGTCCAAACTTGTCCGCACGCTCAGCCGCGAACGCGGCAAGGACATGGCGAGCGATTACAAGCCCGAGCAGCAGTTTGCCGAACGGCGCGGCATCACTTTCCGCGAGCGGATCGTGGAGATCGCCCGGCAATTGCCGGAACGGGCGAAGTCGATCTTCGCTGGCTTCCGTCCGCAGGCCAACCGGCTCGAACCCCTGCCGACCGATCAGGCTGGCCTGTCCGATCAACGCAAGGCCGTCGAACGCTATGCGCGTGCCGCCGCCGATATCGGACAAATGCGCGAGCAGGGATTGCCGATCCTGCCACACCAGCGCGACGCGCTGGAGAAGGCCGGAAAGGCGCTCGACGCAATCCGGCCCCATGGCACAGCCGACCTCACCAGCGCCTTGCAGCGCCAGCCCTCGTTGGCCCGTGATGCCGCCGATGGTCGCAGCCAGGGCGCGATCCGCGCCATGCAGCTCGAAGCTGAAATCCGCGTCAATCCAGCGCAGCGCGCAGACCGCTTTGTCAGCGACTGGCAGCGCATCGGGCAGGCGCGCCAGGCGATGCAGCGCGATGGCGACAGCAAGGGCGTGCAAAGCCTCACCAACCGCATGACGGACATGGCGAAGGGGCTGGAGCGCGACGCGCAGGTTGAATCCCTGCTGCGCGCTCGCACCCGCGAGCTTGGCATCAAAACAGAACTCGGTCGCGATCTGGCCCGCGACCTTGCCGCCTCCATCACGATGGAGCGGAGCCGGTCAATCGGTCTGGGCCTGTAGGAGAAACACAATGGATACCGACACGGATGACGTGGAACTGACCCTGGACCTTGAGCCAGAACCCGACCCTGATCCGCCCACCCCGGATACTTCAGGCGATCCCGCCGCCGAGGCGTTTGCCCGCCTTGAGGGCGAGATGGCCCTGATGCGCCGGGCGGTGCAGCACCTTGCCGCCGAACGCGCAGACATTGTCATCCCCGACTACGGTGCGACCCTGATCGACTTATTCAAGCGGATGGGCGCGATCAGCGAGAGCCTGAAGGGCATGGCGCGCCATCCAGCATTGCAGATGACACCTGAGAGCATTGGTCAGCGGATCGCCGCAACAGCAGAATCAGCGCGGCGCAGCGATCAGGACAGGATCAGTCAGGCCCGGAGCGACTTGATTCACGCCGCTCAGGAGATGCGCAGCGTCACGGCCCATGCGCGCACTGCCGCCGAGCAGCGGCATCAGCTCTACCAGGTAGCAGGCGGAGCCGTGCTCGCTGGTATCTTGCTTTGGTGTTTCCTTCCCGGCACCATTGCTCGCGCGATGCCGGATAACTGGCACTGGCCAGAGCGTATGGCGGCGCGGGTCGTGGGCGCGCCCTCACGCTGGGATGCAGGCGCGCGGCTGATGCAGAGCGACAGCCCTGAGGCATGGAATGCACTGGTGCAGGCCGCTGACATCCAGCGCGACAACCGAGATACCATTGACGCTTGCCGGAAGACCGCTGCAACATCGCAGCAGCCAGTGCGATGCACCCTCAAGATTCGTCCGGACAGCTCAGAGAGGAAGACAGCAACAACGCGAGAGGGGGCCGCGCAACGATCCCACAGAGGAGCATAACAGCCCATCCCTACCCGCACAAAATGTGGGAACAAATGTGGTTTCGATTTTCCGGAAAAGTCATTTTATCTTTTGAAAACAAAGCGATAAATGACTTGAATGGTAGCGGAGGAGGGACTCGAACCCCCGACACGCGGATTATGATTCCGCTGCTCTAACCGGCTGAGCTACTCCGCCCCATGGGCATCCGGCGGGCTGGGCCAAGCCGGATTCGGCTCCGGGTGTCGGCCCGGGCGAGGCGCGCACTTAGGGCGGGCGCGGCGCGGGGTCAAGCCCCTTGGGACGGCCCTGTCAGAGCCGCTCCTTGCCGCGGAAGGCGCTGGCCTTGATCTCTTCCCACGGGCCACCGCAATAGCGGTGCAGCGCCAGCGCCGGGAAGGTGAACCGGCCCTTGGCGATCCAGGGGGCCAACACCGGCGGCAGCGAGGCCTGAAGCGCCCTTGCCTCGTCCTTGGTGACCTTGTTCTGGATGGTGACGTGCGGGCGCGGCTCATAGAGGTCCTGCGTGGTAAGGCTGCCGCGGAAATGCTCGGCTATGCCATGGCGAAGGGCCAGCAGCTGCGGTGCCTCGAGCGCGATGGCGGTGCCTTTGCCAAGATCCATCACGCCCTTCACCGCGCCTTCAGGCGGCGCGAATTCGGCGGCGAGCTTGGGCAAGTAGTCGCGCAGCTCCTCGAGCAGCGAGGGCGCGAAGGCGTGGAACAGCGTCACATGCGCGTGGAGGTGGTTCCGGTCCGGCGGATAATGAGCGCGGCGCAGACCCTCGGCGAAGGCCTGAAGGTCGCGCGGGAGGACGGCAGTCAGGATAAAGGGCTGCGGCATGGTGCCCTCCTGTCGCTTACATCTCGCCCCGTTCACGGCGGATCGCATACCACTTGGCGACATTCGCCTTGTGCTCGGCGTGCGTGTCTGCAAACCAGTGCCCGCCTGTCCCGTCGGCGACCATGAACAGCGCAGAGGTCTTCTCGGGGTTGAGCACCGCGGCGATGCTGGCGCGGCCGGGATTGGTGATCGGGCCTTCGGGCAGGCCGGTGCGGGTGTAGGTGTTGTAGCCGTTGACCGCCGCGATCTCGGACTGGTTGATCCGGCGGCCGAGCGGCTTGCCTCTGGTGATCGGGTAGATGATCGTCGGATCGGCTTGCAACTTCATGCCGGTGCGCACGCGGTTCGAATAGAGCCCGGCGACCATACGGCGCTCGTCAGGCTTTCCGGTTTCCTTCTCGACGATCGAGGCGAGAATCAGTGCCTCGCGCAGCGTTTCAACCGCAATGCCGGGCGCGCGCCTGGCCCATTCCTCGGCAAGCGCCTTGTCCATTGCCGCCTGCATCTGTTCGACGAGGCTCTTGCGGGTCTGGCCGCGTTCGAAGCTGTAGGTGTCGGGCAGGATCGAGCCTTCGGGCGGCACCGGGA
>JACESM010000122.1 GCA_013911835.1 Porphyrobacter sp.
TCCGCCTTGTCGAGCATGTCGTTGAAGTTGGCGGCAATGATGTCACGGGTGCGGCTGAAAATGCCCATGAAGGCTACTCCATCGAGAAACGAATTGACCCGGCCCTGAGGAGCGACTCGCTCCTCGTGCGGCGGGGTGGTGCGGCTGCCCGATTGTGCCTTGCCCGGGTTGCGGCGCAAGGCTTCGATTTCCTCGTCGAGCCGCGACAGGGGGTTGCCGGCCGACAGGAGGCGGGAGGGTTGGGCCGGAACTTCGCCAAGATCGACATTGCGGGTGGGCACCGTAATGCGATCGGCGTCAGCAGGGGGGACAGCCTGCGAGGGGCGCTCCGGCCCGATGGGGCCAAGGGGGTTGGTGTAGGGGTCGGCCACCTCAGGCGATCTCGATCACGGCGTTTGCCGGGGCGAGGGGGGCGGCGTTGGCCGCGCTCGGCTGAAGCTGCGAGGACAGCGCGATCATCATCACCATCGCGGCGATGCTGGCCATTGCGGCATGGCCCACCTTGGTGTTCCAGAAGCTGGCCTGGCTGGCGTTGCGGTCGATCATTGTGGGCCTCCCGAAAAGTGTCCGTGGTCTTGCCGGGTATTTTGCACACGCCGTGCCAAACTGCGTGAATGGCGGAAATCCGCGGTTTATCGCCTTGAGGGCCGGGAAGGCGTTGGTCTCTATTGCCAAGCATTGGGGAATTTCACTATAGTTTGGACATGAAGCTCGAGAGCCAGTTTATCGGCCAATCCGGGGCCTTTCTCGACGCGGTCGAACGTGCCTCCCGCGCCGCGGCCATGAACCGCCCCGTGCTTGTGATCGGCGAGCGCGGCACGGGTAAAGAACTGATCGCCGAACGCCTTCACCGCCTGTCGAGCCGCTGGGACGAGCCGCTGGTCACCATGAATTGCGCGGCGCTCCCCGAAACCCTGATCGAGGCCGAACTTTTCGGCCACGAAGCAGGGGCCTTCACCGGCGCCACCAAATCGCGCGCGGGCCGCTTCGAGGAAGCCGACCGCGGCACGCTGTTCCTCGACGAATTGGGCACGCTTTCGATGGGCGCGCAGGAACGCCTGCTGCGCGCGGTCGAATATGGCGAGGTCACCCGCATCGGCGCCTCGCGGCCCATCAGGGTCGACGTGCGGATCGTGGCCGCCACCAACGACGATCTGCCCGCGCTCGCGGCGTCAGGCGAGTTCCGCGCGGACCTGCTCGACCGCCTCAGCTTCGAGGTCATCACCTTGCCCCCGCTGCGCGTGCGCGAGGGCGATATCGGCGTGCTCGCCGAATATTTCGGCCGCCGCATGGCCGCCGAACTCGACTGGGAGCGCTGGCCGGGCTTTGCGCCGCATGTGATGGACGCGCTCGAAGACCATCCCTGGCCCGGCAATGTCCGCGAGCTGCGCAACGTGGTCGAACGCGCGGTCTATCGCTGGGCGAGCGACGAGATGCCGATCGCGCATGTCCAGTTCGATCCCTTCGACAGCCCCTGGCGCCCGCGCCCGCCCGAGCATCGCCGCAGCAGCGCCGCAGCCGCTGCATCTGCGCCCGTCGGAAGCCTCGCCGCGCCGTCCCCCGCCACCGCCAACTTCGATTCCATCGAGGACCTGCGCGCGGCAGTCGATGCGCATGAACGCGCGATCCTGGCCCATGCGCTGGGCAAGCACCGCTGGAACCAGCGCCAGACCGCGCGCGCGCTGGGCCTGACCTATGATCAGCTGCGCCACTGCATCCGCAAGCATGGGCTGATGGAGGGGCAGGACTGAGGCTGCACGCCGGGCTAAGCGCAAAGCCCTATGCCGCTCCCGCGAGGAATTTCACGCTGATCGGGCAATTTCGGACGCATGATTGCGGCCGAGCCCCTTCTCCCCTTTGGCCATGCGCCTGCCAGCGACGACGCCGCGGCGATCGGTCGCCGCGCCGCGCCGCGGCTGCGGCTGGCGATCCCGGCGCGGTTCGTGTCGATCTATTCGGTCCAGCCCTGCGTGCTGCTCGACATCTCGCGCACCGGCGCGCGAATGGCGCTGGGCGACCCGCTGGCGCGCGGCCAATCGGGATTCATCGAGATCGCCCGGATGGAGATCTTTGGCGATGTCGTGCGGATGGAGCGCGGCATCGGCGGCGGGGTCAATGCGATCGCCTTCGATGATCCCATCACCAAGGCGCAGGTGCTGGGCATCCGCCACTTTGCCGAGGACTTCGAACTGCGCGAGCATCGCGCCCTGCGCGATCAGGTGCGCCGCTGGGTGACGGGGGAAGGCTAGAAAGCTTATGAACTATGATTGAGGGAAGCTCTGCCAAGCTTTATGATCATGGAAATCTCCTCATACAACCGCTGAAGATCGCTTACGCCATCAACCTTATGGCGATTTGAAAGGCGATGCTTGATCACTTCCGCTTTTTCCAGAAATTTGCCGTCGCCCGTAAGTAGAAAACACTTAAGCACCCGTTCAATCGCAACAGCGCAATCCATTGAGTCGGCTTCGAGCGCAACGTTTAAGAGCAGCTCCTCATAATGTGCGAGCTTCTCTGCCTCGTCCAAAGCTTGATTGATTTTGCGCTCGAATCCATCGACGTCGGTAGGGTCAAAATTGATCCAGTCCGTCCTCGTCAGATCAGACGGGGCTGATGCCTCCGTCGACTTGAGTATCATCAACGGTTTGCCACACATTGCGGCAAAGCCGAGCTCGAGCATGATGTTCGCAAGAGCTGTCCCTCTTGTTTCGCCCGAAAAGACTGCCGCAGTAATAGAGGTGCCTCTGATGAGTCCAAAAATACGTTCGAGGAAATCTTTGGCACCGGTAGATGCATCCGCGTCGATTATTCGGTATCCACGCGCCGTTAGCGCACATACCGCGTGTTCGTTCATGAGGCGATCAATGCCCGGCGGGCTGCCAATTTGCCTCATCAGAAAGACGGATCGAGGGAAAAGCTCTCGCGGAGGTCTTACGAGCGCCTCGTCTGAAAGTGGCGAAAACGTTAGGGGCACTAATTCGCTCTGGACTTCACTTCCTTGACACCCTTGTAGGGGCCAGGTGTCTTTTTATGGTCGATGATACGACCGGTATTCGTATCAATCTTCACATACCGCTCAGTAACAGGATTGTACGCCTGAACGCGCTCTTTGACGGCTCCTCGACGGAACCCTTCGTCGGTATTTTTTGCCATATCATCTCTCGTCGGGGCGGAGGTTGCACAAATAGACCTTCGGCTGACTTTTGCGAAGCGGTAAATTGGAGATCAGTATGCCGAAGAGCCTTGCATCCTTGTGGATATGCCCTTAGAGCGCCGCCAATCCCGACATTGTCGCAACAAGGTTTGGATGCTGGCGCCTCCGGGGGCCGGCCCGAAACCGCGTTTCCGCAGTGCTGCCGCTACAAAGGAACTCATGGCTGATATCGCCCGCCTGACCCAGTTGATCGAACCCGAGGCAACCGCGCTCGGGTTTGAACTGGTGCGCGTGGCGATGATCGCGTCCGAGGCGGGCGATGGCGGCATCGCGCTCCAGATCATGGCCGAAGACCCGGCCACAGGGCAGTTGGTGATCGACCAATGCGCCGCGCTGTCGCGCCGCGTCTCTGACGTGATCGACGCCGCCGAAGAAGCGGGCGAAGTGCTGATCGAGGGGGCCTACCACCTCGAAGTCTCCAGCCCCGGAATCGACCGTCCGCTCACCCGCGACAAAGACTTCGCCAATTGGGCCGGTCACGAAGTCCGCATCGTCATGGACAAGGGCTATGACGGCCAGCGCGTCAACAAGGGCGTGCTCGGCGGGCTTGAGGATGGTATGGTCCTCGTCAAGGAAGTGAAGGCGGGCGACGTTCGCCTGCCGCTCGCAGACATTCACACAGCGAAGCTCGTCCTCACCGACGCGCTGATCGCCGCCACCCGCCCGCTGGATACCAGCGGGGCTGACGAACTCATCGAAGAAGACACAGAGAAGGCAGACGACTGATGAGTGCCATTTCCGCCAACAAGGCCGAACTGCTCGCGATCGCCAACGCGGTTGCCTCGGAAAAGATGATCGACAAGTCGATCGTCATCGAGGCGATGGAAGAGGCGATCCAGAAATCGGCGCGCAACCGTTACGGCGCCGAGAACGACATCCGCGCCAAGCTCGATCCGCTGACCGGCGATCTGACGCTGTGGCGCGTGGTCGAGGTTGTCGACGTGGTCGAGGACTACTTCAAGCAGGTCGATCTCAAGCAGGCCGACAAGCTCCAGCCGGGCGCCAAGGTCGGTGACTTCATCGTCGATCCGCTGCCCCCGGTTGATCTCGGCCGCATTGATGCGCAGTCGGCCAAGCAGGTGATCTTCCAGAAGGTCCGCGATGCCGAGCGTGAACGTCAGTTCGAGGAATTCAAGGACCGTCAGGGCGAAGTCATCACCGGGGTGATCAAGTCGGTCGAATTCGGTCACGTGATCGTCAACCTCGGCCGTGCCGAAGGCGTGATCCGCCGCGACCAGCAGATCCCGCGCGAAGCCGCCCGCACCGGCGAGCGCGTCCGCGCGCTGATCACCAAGGTGGAACGCAACAATCGCGGGCCCCAGATCTTCCTCAGCCGCGCGCATCCCGACTTCATGAAGAAGCTGTTCGCGCAAGAAGTGCCCGAAATCTACGACAACATCATCGAGATCAAGGCCGCCGCCCGCGACCCGGGCAGCCGCGCCAAGATCGGCGTGATCAGCCGCGATTCCAGCATCGATCCGGTCGGCGCCTGCGTCGGCATGAAGGGTAGCCGCGTGCAGGCCGTCGTGCAGGAACTGCAGGGCGAGAAGATCGACATCATCCCGTGGTCGGAAGATACCGCGACCTTCGTGGTCAACGCGTTGCAACCCGCTACGGTCAGCCGCGTGGTTCTGGACGAAGATGATGGCCGCATCGAAGTGGTGGTGCCCGACGATCAGCTGTCGCTGGCCATCGGTCGCCGCGGCCAGAACGTGCGTCTCGCGAGCCAGCTCACCGGCCACCAGATCGACATCATGACCGAGGAAGAAGCCTCGGAGAAGCGCTCGAAGGAATTCGCCGAGCGTTCGAAGATGTTCGAGGAAGAGCTCGACGTCGACGAAACCCTCTCGCAGCTGCTGGTCGCCGAAGGCTTCGCCGAGCTCGAAGAAGTGGCCTATGTCGAGATCGCCGAACTCGCGAGCATCGAAGGCTTCGACGATGAACTCGCCGAGGAACTTCAGAGCCGTGCGCTTGAGGCGCTCGAACGTCAGGAAGCCGCGCACCGCGAAGTGCGCCGTGGGCTGGGCGTCGAGGATGCGCTCGCCGAAATCCCGCACCTCACCGAAGCGATGCTGGTCACGCTCGGCAAGGCCGGGATCAAGACGCTCGACGATCTTGCCGATCTCGCCACCGACGAGCTGATTGCCAAGAAGCGCGAGGCGCCGCGTCGCCGCGCGGCCGCCACCGATGGCCCGCCGCAGCGCCGCCCGCAGCGCGAAAGCGACAAGGGCGGGGTGCTCGGCGAATATGGCCTCTCGGAAGAGCAGGGCAACGAGATCATCATGGCTGCGCGCGCGCACTGGTTCGAAGATGATTTGTCCGCCTCCGCGGACGGGGACGAACCCACCGAGGAGGCCGCCCATGCGGACTCCACCCAATGAGCGCCTGACGTCCGACATCGCTGAGCCGTCGCTCCCTGCCAAGGTCGGGAGCGAGCGGCGCTGCATCCTCTCCGGGGACACCTCGGCGCGGGATACGCTGGTGCGTCTGGCGGTCTCGCCCGACGGGCTGGTGCTGCCCGATGTCGCGGCGAAGGCGCCGGGGCGGGGGGCGTGGATCGGCATCACCCGCGCCGAGCTTGAAACAGCCTTGGCCGAGGGCCACTTGAAGAAAGCGCTGATGCGCGCCTTCAAGGGGGCGCCGCTCTCCATCCCCGAGGATATCCCCGCAAAGGTCGAGGCGGCTTTGGCGCGTCACCTTGGCGACCGCCTGGGGCTCGAACTGCGCTCCGGCAATATCGTGATGGGCTCGGCCCGGATCGAGGAGCAGGCCCGTTCGGGGCGGATCGCGGTGCTGCTCCACGCGAGCGACAGCAGCGAGGACGGACGGCGCAAGCTCGATCAGGCCTGGCGCGTCGGGAACGATGCCGAAGGTTCGGGCCAGCGCGGCACGGTCTTGCCCCTAGACCGCACCGCGCTGTCTGTGGCATTGGGCCGCGACAACGTCGTCCACCTGGGGGTAGCCGGTCATCCCGGCGACATGCGCGCCGCAGAGCGCGTGCTTCAGGCGGTGTCCCGGCTGGTGCATTTCGCCGGGATTGATCGGACGAGAGCGACGCATGATGACGGCCGGGACTTGCCCGGCGACGCGGACCTGCCTTCGGGCGGGACTGCGGCAATTGACGAATACGCGAAGGACTGACGAGCGATAATGAGCGACGACAACGACAACCAGCGCACCCGCAAACCCCTGGGCCTCAAGCGGTCGGTGGATGCGGGCGAGGTCAAGCAGACCTTCAGCCACGGCCGCACCAACAAGGTGGTGGTCGAGGTGAAGCGCCGCCGCGTGCTCGGCAAGCCCGGCGAGGCCGCGCCGTCCGCGCCGCCGCCCGCTCCCGAGCCCGTCGTGGCCGCCCCTCCGCCGCCCCTGCCGCCGGCTCCCGCGCCGCGTCCGGCGCGTCATGCCCCGGCGGGCGAGACGCCGCAGGAGCGCGTGAAGCGCCTCCAGCTC
Source organism: Porphyrobacter sp. (assembly GCA_013911835.1). Lineage (GTDB taxonomy): Bacteria > Pseudomonadota > Alphaproteobacteria > Sphingomonadales > Sphingomonadaceae > Erythrobacter. The sequence goes on from JACESM010000122.1 coordinate 6,665, forward strand.
GAAGCCGAGGAAGAGCGTCTGCGCCTCGCCGAGGAAGCCCGCAAGCGCGAGGACGAAGAGCGCCAGCGCGCCGAAGAGGAAGAGCGTCGTCGCGCCGAGGAACGCGCCCGCGCCGAGGAAGAGGCCGAGCGTCAGCGCGCCGAAACCCCTGCCGCTCCGGCTGCGGTCGAACCCGAGGCTGCGCCCGCAGCCGAGGTGTCCTCGGCCGCTGAGGCTGCGCCTGCCGCCGCGCTGCCCGCCGCACGCCGCTTCACGCCCGTCGAGCGCCCCGAGCCCAAGCGGCCGGCCGCGACCGAAGCCAAGCCCAAGAAGAAGGACGAAAAGCGCGCCGCGCCCGCCGACGAAGGCAAGGACAACCGCCGCTCGGGCAAGCTCACCGTCACCCGCGCCCTCAACGAGGACGAAGGCCGCCGTGCGCGCAGCCTCGCCGCGTTGAAGCGGGCGCGCGAGAAGGAACGCCGCGGGCAGGGCGGACCCTCGAAGCCGCGTGAAAAGCAGGTCCGCGACGTGGTCGTCCCCGAGGCGATCACCGTCAGCGAGCTTGCCAACCGCATGGCTGAGAAAGGCGCCGACCTGGTGAAGGCGCTGTTCAACATGGGCATGATGGTCACGGTCAACCAGACCATCGATCAGGACACCGCCGAGCTCTTGGTCGAGGAATTCGGCCACAACATCACTCGCGTCTCGGCGAGCGATGTCGATATCGACAGCAGCGCGGATGCAGATCCCATCGAAACGCAGCTGCCGCGTCCGCCGGTGGTGACGATCATGGGCCATGTCGACCACGGCAAGACCAGCCTGCTCGACGCCCTGCGCGGCACCGATGTCGTCAAGGGCGAGGCCGGCGGCATCACCCAGCACATCGGCGCCTACCAGATCACCACCAAGGACAAGGCGAAGATCACCTTCCTCGACACCCCCGGCCACGCGGCCTTCACCGAAATGCGCATGCGCGGGGCGAATGTCACCGACATCGTCATTCTGGTGGTCGCGGGCGATGACGGGCTGATGCCGCAGACGATCGAGGCGATCAACCACACCAAGGCGGCTGGCGTGCCGATGATCGTGGCGATCACCAAGTCGGACAAGCCCGAGTTCAACCCGCAGAAGATCCGCGAACGTCTGCTCGAGCATGAGATCGTGGTCGAGGCGATGTCGGGCGACGTGCAGGACGTGGAAGTCTCGGCCAAGACCGGCGCGGGGCTCGACCAGCTGATCGAGGCGATCGGTCTCCAGGCCGAATTGCTCGAGCTGCGCGCGCGGCCTGACCGCGATGCCGAGGCGACCGTGATCGAAGCCCAGCTCGACAAGGGCCGCGGGCCGGTTGCGACCGTGCTCGTCACCCGCGGGACGCTGAAGCGCGGCGACACCTTCGTGGTCGGCACGCAGAGCGGCAAGGTGCGCGCGATTGTCGACGACAAGGGCCAGCAGCTGAAAGAGGCAGGCCCTTCGATGCCCGTCGAAGTGCTCGGCCTTGGCGGGGTGCCGTCTGCGGGCGACAACCTCACCGTGGTCGAAAACGAACAGCGCGCCCGTGAGGTCGCCAAGTATCGTCAGGAACTCGCAACCGAAAAGCGCACTGCGCTGGCGCCGACCAATTTCGACACGATGTTCAACAATCTCGCCTCCAACGTCATCGAATTCCCGGTGGTGGTGAAGGCGGATGTGCAGGGCTCGGTCGAAGCGATCGTCAATGCGCTCCACAACCTCTCGAACGACGAGATCAAGGTGCGCGTGCTGAATGCGGGCGTGGGCGCGATCACCGAGAGCGACGTGCTGCTGGCGGGGGCATCGAAGGCGCCGATCATCGGCTTCAACGTGCGTCCCAACGCCAAGGCGCGCGAGCTGCTCAAGCGCGACAATGTGCGGATGATGTATTACGACG
>JACESM010000123.1 GCA_013911835.1 Porphyrobacter sp.
GCTTTACAGCTTTCGGCGCGCGGACGGGGCGTGTCCTCGGCCGCGAGCGGGGCGGTAAGGGCGAAAGCGGCGGCAAGCGCGCCGAAAGCTGTAAAGCGATGCATGGCCGGAGGCGTTAGACCTCCCGGCGCGCTCGCGCCAGAGCTTAGCGGCGCTTGCCGACGATGCGGGCGATTTCCGCCTGCACCAGGCTCTCGACCATCGCGGGCAGGTTCGCCTCGAGCCATTCGGCGAGCATCGGGCGCAGCAGCTCGCGGGTCAGGCCCTCCAAAGAGGTCTCCCCCGAACGCACGATCTGCGGGCGCGCCGGCGGCTCGGCCAGCATGGCGAGCGCGGCGAGGTTTTCCTGCATCGCATCACGCACTTGGTCCGCGATCAGCGGGGTTTCCTCGGGAGCGTCCATCGGCATGACAGGCTTGCGGGCCGGTTCCTCGGCCTCGACTTCCATCTCCGACAGGTCGAGCACTTCCTCGGCATCGCGCACCTTGTGGGTGCGGGCGAGCGGGGCGGGCTGGGCTGCGTCGTCTTCCGAAACCAGCATCCGCCGCCGCCGCGCCTCGAGCGCGCCGACGCGGTTGTCGCGGGCGATCACCTTCTTGATCGATTCGAGGATTTCCTCGACCGAAGCCTCGCCGTTCTGACCATTATCCTGACCCATCATTCGCCCCGTAAGCCTGCCTCAAGTCCCGAATCGGGACGGCGATCACTCGCCGGGCAGCAATTGCGGGCCGATTGTTGCGGTGGCGGGGGGAATGTCAACGGTTCTGGTCGATTTCGCAGCAGGTTCGGGATCGCGGTCCCAATCGTTCAGCTTGCTGCTGACGCGATCGGAATTGATCGTCGGGTCGTAGAGCGGCCCGCCGGTATCGAGGTTCAAATCGCGCGCCTCGGCCTTGCCCATCAGCACCAGCAGGTTGAAGCCGGCGACATAGGCATTGCGCCGCGCGGTCACCAGCTGGGCGCGGGCATTGACCAGTTCCTGCTCGCCATTGAGCACGTCGAGGATCTGGCGGTTGCCGATCGAATTTTCGGCACGCAGGCCTTCAAGGCTGAGTTCGGCCGCCTCGACTGCGGTCTGCGCGCTTTTGATCACGCCATTGGCTGCCTGCCATGCGGCGTAGGTCGCGCGGGTATCGGCGATGACCTGACGTTCGTTGAGGATCACGTCCTCCAGCGCCGCGCTCTCGCGCGCCCCGGCCTGACGCTGGCGCGCTGCGGGCAGCCCGCCCTGAAAGATCGGGATGGTGATGCGCACCCCGGCATTGGCGGTCGTCTCGCTTTGGACGAACTGGTTCGAGACCGGGCCGCCCAAGGTGCCGTAGAAATCGCTGTACTGGCCGTTGCTGAACAGGCTGACGGTCGGCAGGCGTCCGGCGCCAGCGACCTTGGTGTCAAAGCCCGCCGCCTCGGCGCGCTGCCTCGCGGCATCGAGGACAGGGTTGCTCTCGAGCGCGGTGACGATCGCCGAGCCGACCGTGTCGGGCAGACCCGGCAGCGGCGGCGGCGCTTCGAGCTCGCCCGGTTCCTGGCCGACAAGCCGGATATAGGTCTCGCGCGCGTTGATGAGGTTGGCCTCGGCCGATTGCAGATCGCCTTCTGCCAGCGCGAGCCGCGAGCGCGACTGGGCGACGTCGGTGATGGTGAGGTCGCCGATCTGGAAGCGGTCGCTGGTCGCCTCGAGATTGGTGCGCAGCACCTGCACCTGATTGGTCGCAAGCGCCACCAGCGCCTCGGTGCGCAGCACGTCCATGTAGGCGGCGACGACCTGCGCGAACAACGAGCTTTCGACATTGCGCAGGTCGGCTTCGTTGGCTTCGATCCGCTCCTTGGCGGCAGCAATGTTGTTGCGCACCGCGCCGCCCGAATAGATCGGCACCACCAGCGCCGCGGTCACCCCGAGGTTGCGCTCGGGCGCGGTGAAGGAGTTGGCCGATTGGCGCAGGAACTCGATATGGGTCGCGGTGATATCGGCCGAGGGCAGACCCTGCGCGCGGGCGATCGGCACGTTTTCGTCGTTGGCGCGCTTGTTTGCCCGCGCGCTCTCGAGCGAGGGGTTGGTCTTGTAGGCGGCCGCCAGCGCCTCGCTCAGCGAATCGGCATGGGCGGGTGCGGCCAGCGTGCCGAGCGCCAGCAGGCTCGCCGATGCCGCGAGCCGCAACGAGGCGGTGCGAGCCTTCACGCGAAGGTCCAACGACTGGGCGCGGCGAAGGCGGTGAGCACGGGAATGCCGAGATCCTCGAGCGGCTTGAGGCTCACGGTGCCGGCGATCCGGGCACCGCTCGCGAGGCGGGTGACCTGGCGCAGCACGAGGCCGGTGACGATCCGGCCGTTGTCGGCCAGCGCGGCGGCGAGGCCTTCGGGCAGTTGCTCGATCGCGCCGTCGATGACGATGAGGTCGTATTCGCCCGCGCCTTGCAGCGCGGCGGCCTCGGCGGCGGTCACTTCGGTGACGCTACCCGCCAGCGGCGCGATCAGCGCCGCAAGGTAGCCGGTGCCGCCGCTCACCACCAGCACGCGCGCGTCGGGGGTGGGCGCGGCTTCGAGCAGCAGCTTGCCGTAGAACAGCGGAGCAGCGAGGTGACCGCCCTCACCCAAGGAAACTGCGCGGTCGATATAGGCCTGCGCGGCCTTCGCGGCGGGGAGGAAGTCCTCGCGCGGGACGGCAAGCATCCGGGCCAGCACATATTCCTCGTTCACGCCGCTGGTGCGCAGCTGGCTGTCGATCATCGCGCGGCGGGCGGTTTTGCTGTCAGGGAGGGTGTCGGTCATGATGCTCATTGTCTCTCGGGTGACTGTAGTAGGTTCGCAATACAGTCCGTCAACCCTCTCCTTAGCCGCGCCGGGTCTGCCTTCCAAGGTATTTGCCCTGTCGAAGGCGCCTATAGTGCAAGTGCACCATATGCCTTTGACCAAAGCGCATGGCCGTGCGTGACCCTGCTTCCACCCGGCTGAAACAGGGTCTAGGGGGAGCGCCAGACCCTGTGGGGCGCAAATCGACTTAGTGAGGGATGGCTTCGATGAGTGACATGACGGCGAGCAGCGGTGAGGTGCGGATCGAGACCGATTCGCTGGGCGAAGTGGCGGTTCCGGCGGGCATGCACTGGGGCGCGCAGACCCAGCGCTCGATCGTCAATTTCCCGATCGGCGGCGAGACCATGCCCCCCGCGCTCGTCCGCGCGCTGGGCGTGCAGAAGCTCTCGGCAGCCAAGGCCAACATGAAGCTCGGCGTGCTTGATGCCGGGATCGGCGAGGCGATCGTCAAGGCCGCGCGCGAAGTGATCGACGGGACGCTCGCCGACCAGTTCCCGCTGGTGGTGTGGCAGACCGGCTCTGGCACCCAGTCGAACATGAACGCCAATGAAGTGATCGCGAGCCGCGCGAACGAGATCCTCACCGGCAAGAAGGGCGGCAAGACCCCGGTTCACCCCAACGACCATTGCAACATGGGCCAGTCGTCGAACGACACCTTCCCCACCGCAATGCACATCGCTGCGGCGGTCGAGGCGATGGATCACCTGATTCCGGCGCTGAAGAAGCTCCACGGCGCATTGGATGCCAAGGCGCAGGAATTTGCCAGCATCGTCAAGATCGGCCGCACCCACCTGCAGGACGCGACCCCGATGACGCTGGGGCAGGAATTCTCGGGCTATGCCAAGCAGGTCGAATACGGCATCGCGCGGGTCGAGGCGGCGCTGCCGCGCGTGCTCGAGCTCGCACAGGGCGGCACGGCTGTCGGCACCGGGATCAACGCCAAGGTCGGCTTCGACACGGCCTTCGCCGCCGAAGTCGCCGCCGAGACCGGCCACGCCTTCGTCACCGCCTCCAACAAGTTCGAGGCGCTGGCCGCGCATGACGCGATGGTCGAGATTTCGGGCGCGCTCAACGTGCTCGCGGTCAGCCTGATGAAGATCGCCAACGATATCCGCCTGCTGGGCTCGGGCCCCCGTTCCGGCCTTGGCGAACTCAGCCTGCCCGCCAATGAGCCGGGCTCCTCGATCATGCCGGGCAAGGTCAACCCGACCCAGTGCGAGGCGATGACCATGGTCTGCGCGCAGGTGATGGGCAACCACATGGCGGTGACGGTCGCCGGATCGCACGGGCATCTGGAACTCAACGTCTTCAAGCCGGTGATCATCTACAATGTGCTGCAATCGATGAAATTGCTGGGCGATGCGTCCCACGCCTTCACCGACAATTGCGTGGTCGGGATCGAGGCGAACACCACCCGCATCACCCAGCTGCTGAACGAAAGCCTGATGCTGGTGACCGCGCTCAACCCGCATATCGGCTACGACAATGCGGCCAAGATCGCCAAGAAGGCTCACGCGGAAGGGACGACGCTGAAAGAGTCGGCGCTCGCACTCGGCCTGCTGACCGAAGAGCAGTTCGCGCAGTGGGTCGTGCCCTCCGACATGATCCGCCCGCGGGATTAAGCGCTGTTGGTCGATCCTGAACGGCTGTTCATTAATCGACCAAGGCGAGTCTCCGCCCGACAACATGCGCCCGCGCCGGTAGCCATTGCCGGGCAGGCGCGGTATCGCTGCTCGGCATAATGGCAACAAACCCGCTGAGCGATACCGCCCCCGCCGAACCTGCTGCCACCGTGTCCTTCCGCACGGTGCTGTTCTCGATGGTCGTACTGTGGGCGACTTATTTCATCCTCACCACGGCGCGCTCGCTGGTGATGGATTTCGGCTTGCAGTTCGAGCTCGGTTGGCGGCGGTTGGTGGTGACCGGTGTCGGCGTGCTGCTGACGCTGGTGCTGTGGCTGATGTTGCGGCTGTTCGACAACCGCGCGCTCTGGCTCAAGATCTCCGCCGCGATTGCGCTGGCGCTGCCGGTCGCGCTCGCGATCGGCCAGGTCAACTATCTGGTCTTCAAAGATATATCTGGGGCGATGGAGCAGGCCTACGCCCAGAAGAACAACATCAACCTGCGCCGCGACGAAAGCGGCAATCTGCTGGTCGAAGTGCCGGTGCAGCCAGACAATGCCGGGGCCGGAACGCGCTCGGTCATCATCGAGCCGGCCGAGACCTATTCCGATTTCTGGCGCAAGCTGCTCGATGTCGCGCTGGGGCGCTATTTCCTGCTGCTGGCCTGGGCCTCGACCTATTTTGCGCTGCTGGCGGGCGTGCAGGCGCGCTCTGCGCAGCGCCGCGAGGAGCAGTTCCGCTCCGCCGCCAAGGCCGCCGAACTGCGCAGTTTGCGCTACCAAGTGAACCCGCATTTCCTGTTCAATACTTTGAATTCCCTGTCGGCGCTGGTGATGACGGGCAAGGCCGACAGCGCCGAGCGGATGATCCAGACGATCAGCCGCTTCTACCGCCACTCCCTCGCCACCGAGCCGACCGCCGATGTCTCCTTGCGTGACGAGTTCGACCTCCAGAAGCTCTACCTCGATATCGAGGCGGTGCGCTTCCCGACCCGGCTGGTGACGAAGTTCGACCTGCCGCTCGATCTCGAGGAATGCCGCGTGCCGGGGATGATCCTGCAGCCGCTGGTCGAGAATTCAGTCAAATACGCCGTCTCCCCCGTCTCGCGTCCGGTGACGATCACCGTGGCCGCGCGCGAGGAGTTCGACCGCCTCGTCATCACCGTCGGCGATGACGGCCCGGGCGTGCCGCAGGGCACCACCCACGGCTTCGGCATCGGGCTTGCCAACGTGCGCGACCGGCTCGAGGCGCGCTTCGGGCCCGATATCGGCTTTGCTTCCGCCCCCGTGCCGGGCGGCTATTGCACCGAAATCCGTATTCCTCTGTCGAGACCTGTTTCCCGCCATGCTTGAGACTGAAACCGAGAACACCGCGCTCCGAACCCTGATCGTCGACGACGAACCGCTCGCGGTCGAACGCGTCCAGGTGATCTGCGCCGAGATCCCGGCGGTGCGCGTGGTCGGCACCGCGAGCGACGGCGCGGCCGCGCTGCGGCTCGCCGAAAAGCTCGAGCCCGATCTGGTGCTGCTCGACATGACCATGCCCGAGCTCGACGGGCTGGGAGTCGCGCGCCACTTCGCCGCGCAGCCGCAAGCGCCGGTGGTGATTTTCGTCACCGCCCACGATCACTTCGCGGTCGAGGCCTTTGATCTCGAGGCGGTCGACTATGTGCTGAAGCCGGTCTCGGCCGACCGGCTGGAGCGTGCAATCGAGCGTGCCGTCGCCCGCCGGGGCACGCGGCGGCAAAAGGCGAGCCGCTACCTCGATGAACTGTGGGTGCCGCATCGATCGGAGCTGCTGCGGATCGCGGTGAGCGAGGTCCACCAGATCGATGCCGAGCGCGATTATGTGCGGCTGCATGTGGGCGGTGCGGACAATGCGCGCTCCTACCTGCTGCTCCAGACCATTGCCGGGCTCGAAGAGCGGCTTGATCCCGAACAGTTCATCCGCATCCACCGCTCGACGATCCTGCGCCGCGATCACATCCGGGGCTTGAGGCACGATGGCCTCGGGGTGTGGTCGGCAGAGCTGGTCAACGGCGAGGCACTGCGCATTGGCAGAACCTACCTCGCGCGCGTCAAGGCGATGGCCGGAAGATAGAGGGTTTTTGTTTGCGTGCCACCTTCGGTGGCGCAGACCCTCCGCGAGTCTTTGTTTTGCGGTCGCGCTGGCGTGCGACGCTGACCTCCCACCCCGCCTCCCCACCCGGCCACCATACCGTAATGGTATGCTTGGCGGCCGGGTGGGGAGGCGGGGCGGGAGGTCAGCGCCACCGAAGGTGGCCGAAGGCAAAAAACGGCCCGAACCCCAGGGACTGGAAGGGTTCGGGCCGTGTGCCTCGCGCGCGAGGGTGCGCGGGGCAAGTTCGGGGCGGATCAACCGCCGCGCTGTGCGTCGGCCTTCAGGGCCGCGACCTGGTTCTTGGCGTCGGCGCGGGCGCGCGCTTTGCAGTCCCGCGCGCTCTGATCCATGATCCGCGTGCCGGTCTTGACGTCGGCCGCGCGGCACACCTTGCGGATCGCGCCTTCGATGCGGGCATCGAGCATGCGCTGGCCGGCTTCGGTGCCGAGGTCGAGATCGGCGAAGTGCACTTCGGCCGTGTTGCGCGGGGCTTCTGCAAACGGGTTGCCGGCAAAGGCCGGGGCGACGAGCGCGGCCGAAAGGCCGGCCGCCATCAGGGAATGACTGAGCGTCTTCGCAAGGGTGTTCATCGGGGTATCCTCCATCTTTCGCAGGGGCCTGAGATCGGGCGGGGGTCCGATCCGGGGGGTGCCAGGCTCCCTGCTGAAACCCTTGATACACCCCGCCCCGACTGTCCGCACGGCGATGTCGATCAACCCCGCTCAGCCGCTCGACCGGCGCGGCAGCGACATGACCAATGGCATCGCGGGAGCGACAAATGGCGGTTTCCAATCGACCAGCGCAGCGCCATATTCACCCCATGTCGTCCGCCACCGCGATCATCTTCCTCATGGGAATCGCCAACTTCGCGATCTTCGCCGCGGTTTTCGCGCGCGGGCACCCGCTGTTTGCGCGTCTGCCCGCGGCGAGCCAGACCCTCGGCCGTCGCGCCGCGATGCTGAGCGAGTTCGCGGTGCTGTTCTTCGCGCTGCTGCTGTCGGTGAAGGGCTGGCCCGGCTTTGTGTGGGCCTATGCGGTCTATTCCGCGGTCAATGCGGGTGCGGCGTGGCTTATTCTGAACGGCAAGCTATAGGGCCCCGCATGCCGACCCGCCTGTTCCACATCAGCGATGTCCATTTCGGCGTCGAGGACCCCGCCGCGCTGGCCGCAGTGGCAGAAGCGGTCGCGCGCGAAAAGCCCGATGCGGTGGTGTGCACCGGCGATCTCACCCAGCGCGCCAAGCATTCGGAATATGCCGCTGCGCGCGAATGGTTCGCCGGGTTGGGCGTCCCGGTGGTGCTCGAGCCGGGCAATCACGACATGCCCTATTACAACCCGTGGGAGCGGTTCACCGATCCCTTCCGCCGCTATAACCGCCTCCGGGCAGCGGTGGCAGACGGTTTTGAAAGCGCCGAGGTGGTGCTGGTGCCGCTGCGCACGACCGTGCGCGCGCAGACCCGCTTTCCGTGGAGCGACGGCGTGGTCAAGCCCGCCGCGCTGCGCCAGACGCTGGACGCGATCGGCGCGCTCAAGGCGGCCGGAGACCCGCGCACGGTGATCGTCATTGCCCACCACCCGCTGCTGGGTGACGCGGGCAAGCCGCACAACCCGACCATCGGCGGCGACAAGGCGTTCGCGGTACTGGCCGCGGCGGGGGCCGATGCGGTGATCTCGGGCCACGTCCACGTCCCTTTCGACCAGCACCGCGAGAAGGGCGGCCACGCGATGCGGATGATCGGCACCGGCACCCTCTCGACCCGGCTGCGCCACGAGACCCCGGCGTGCTGGCGGGTAATCGAATGCGAGGCCGGCGGGGTGATCGCAACGCACCTCCGGCTGATCGGCGCTGGGGTGGAGTCCTAGGCCGGGAACCGCTCAAGGCTCGGTAATTTCCCCGGGATCGGCCTTAACCCTTTATCTATTGC
>JACESM010000124.1 GCA_013911835.1 Porphyrobacter sp.
GTGCCATCGGTCTCGACGGTCAGCGAGAGCTTGTCGTAGTCAAGCTCCTGCCCGACGCGGGCGTTCTCGACCTTGTAGCTCACCTGACGCACGGGCGAATAGAGCGAGTCGACCGGGATCAGCCCGATCGGCGCATCGGCCGGACGGTTCGACACTGCGGGCGAGTAGCCCTTGCCGGTGTCGGCGGTCAGCTCCATGTTGAGCGTCGCGCCTTCATCGAGGTGGCAGATCACGAGATCCTTGTTCATCACCTCGATATCGCCGGTGACGGCAATGTCACCTGCGCGCACTTCGCCCGGGCCGGTCGCCGAAAGCTGGAGCCGCTTGGGGCCCTCGCCTTCCATCTTGAGCGCGATCTGCTTGACGTTGAGCACGATGTCGGTGACGTCCTCACGCACGCCCGCGAGGCTCGAGAATTCGTGCAGCACGTTCTCGATCTTGATCGAGGTGATCGCGGCGCCCTGCAGGCTCGAAAGCAGCACCCGGCGCAGCGCATTGCCGAGCGTCAGGCCGAAGCCCCGCTCGAGCGGCTCGGCCACGAAGGTCGCCTTGCGCTGACGATCGCCGCCATCCTTGATTTCCAGGGAGTTGGGTTTCTTGAGTTCCTGCCAGTTCTTGGTGTTGACGGACATGGATTTCCCCTAATTCGCCTTTCGGGCGGTTCAAACTTGGGCGGGCCGGATGCGGGGGCGCGAGCGCGCGGCATCAGACCCGATCGGGCGGCGGAGACGACGCGCGTCTCCGCCATCCCGGCGGATCAGACGCGGCGACGCTTGGAGGGACGGACCCCGTTGTGCGGGATCGGCGTGACGTCGCGGATCGAGGTAATGTTGAAGCCGACGGCTGCAAGACCCCGGAGCGCGCTTTCACGACCCGAACCCGGGCCCTTCACTTCGACCTCGAGAGTACGCACGCCGTGTTCGGCGGCCTTCTTGCCAGCATCGTCAGCGGCGACCTGCGCGGCATAGGGGGTCGACTTGCGGCTGCCCTTGAAGCCCATCATCCCGGCCGACGACCACGAGATGGCATTGCCCTGCGCGTCGGTGATGGTGATCATGGTGTTGTTGAAGCTGGCGTTGATGTGCGCAACGCCGCTGGTGATGTTCTTCTTGTCACGGCGCCGGATACGGCCTGGTTCGCGTGCCATCTTTGAAATTCCTCTAGCTCGTCAGAAGGAAAAAGCGGGTGAGCCCGAAGGCCGCCTGCTTACTTCTTCTTGCCCGCGATGGGCTTGGCCTTGCCCTTGCGGGTGCGGGCGTTGGTGTGAGTGCGCTGGCCGCGAACGGGCAGACCCGAGCGGTGACGCAGGCCGCGATAGGCACGCAGGTCCATCAGGCGCTTGATGTTCATCGCGGTGTTGCGACGCAGGTCGCCTTCCACGGTGAAATCGGCATCGATGGTTTCGCGGATGCGCAGGATCTCTTCATCCGAGAGGTCCTGCACGCGCGCCGAATGCGCGATGCCGAGCTTGTCAGCGATCTGGACAGCGGTGGTACGACCGATACCGTGAATATAGGTCAGCGCGATGATCACGCGCTTGTTGGTGGGGATATTGACCCCGGCAATACGAGCCACTTATTTCTCCATGCTCCACAGGGGCTTGCGGGCCTTAAGGGACCACCCCTATCTCAACGCTCATTCATTCCCATGTTCGCTTGCCGCAAGGGACTGGCGCGAGGCCAGATCACAAACGGCAAAAAGTCCGGTCGGCACGCGCAAGGGCGATGCCTGCCGAACTTGCTTCGAACATGTCGAATGATGGGCGCGCATAGGCTGATTCGCCCGGGGCGTCAACCGCTTCGCTTTGAAACCTTACAATGAAGCAAACGCCTCTGCGCATCAAGCAGATAGCAACGCGCCCTGCCCGCTGTTTACGACCCGGGCTTGTCGTCGAGATCGCTGAAGGCCTCATCGACCGAACCGGGCTTGGGGGTGGGCTTCGGGGTCGGTTTGAGCGCAGGCTTGGGCGCGCTGGCCGGAGGCGTCACAGCGGGCTTGGGCGCTGCTGCAGCCGGCGCGGAAGCGGGCTTCGGCGCGCTGGCGGCGGGAGTGGTCGCTGGCTTGGGCGTGCCTGCCGAAGGCGCGGCCCCAGGCTTGGGCGCTGTCGCTGGCGGCGCCGTGGCCGGCTTGGCCGCGCTTGCGGCGGGAGCTGCTGCGGGCTTGGGTGCGATGGCGCTTGCAGCGGGCTTGCCTGCCGCAGGCTGTGTCGCCGTCGCGGGAGCGTCCGCCGGCACCGGATCGGGCGCAGGCGCAGGCGGCGGCGGCAGGGCGACCACCCCCAGCGGCTTCGCCAGCGCGGCAAGCTGGGTCGCCATCACCCCGTCGACCGCCTTGGAAATCACCGGCACCTCGTAGCGCATCGACCCGCCGACATTATATTCCCACACGATCCGCGTGCCCTTCTCGTGCTTGCTGAGCACGATCGTCAGCACGCCCGTCACCGGCTCGCTCTGGAGCGGGCCGAGGCTGCCGATCATCCGCAGCGCGGCCTCGGGATAGGCCTGGACCACGCGCATGTGCTCGACGCTGCCTTGCAGTGTGAAGCGCCCGGGCTCGTCGACCTCGGGGATGGTCTCGCAGAAACACCCGCCCGCCTGCGGGGTCAGGGTGAGGTTCTTCGCATCACCCGACCAGGTGTGCGCCTTGTCCCACCAGCTCGCAGGGCTGATCAGCGCGAGCCACACTTCCTTGGGCGTGGCGCTCACCACCACCTCGTTGCGCGAGACGAAGCCGATCTCGGAGGAGCGCGTCACTTCGGCTGCGGCAGGCGCCGTCACGAGCGCCGCAAGCGCGGCTGCCATCACCGGAAATTTCAAGGCAAGACCCTCCCTTGCGAAACCGTGCCGGCAAGGCTGCGGCAAAAGAGCGCGAGGCACAAGCCCCCTGCCCTCACCGCTCAGCTGCCGAGGATCGTGTCGATCTGCCCGGCCACCGTATCGATCGCCGCCATCCCGTCAATCCGGCTGACGATGCCGCGCGCTTCATAGCCCGGCAGGATCGGCGCGGTCTTGGCGCGGTATTCGGCCATGCGGGTGCGCACGGTTTCCTCGTTGTCGTCGGGCCGGCGCTTGAACTCGGTGCTGCCGCAGGTGTCGCACACGCCCTCGACCTTGGGCGGGTTGGCGGTGTCGTGATAGAGCGTGCCGCAATTGCCGCAGGAGAAGCGGCCGGTGATGCGCTCGACCAGCGCGTCCTCGTCCACCTCGAGCTCGATCACGTGGTCGAGCAAGCGGCCGTTCCGGCTGAGGATCGCATCGAGCGAATCCGCCTGCGCGGCGGTGCGCGGGTAGCCATCGAAGATCGCGCCCGTTTCAGGCGCCATCGCGGCGAGTTCGGCGTCGATCAGGTCGGAGACGATCTCGTCCGAGACCAGCTCGCCGCGCTCCATGACTTCCTTGGCGCGCAGGCCGACCGGGGTGCCCGCCTTGACCGCGGCGCGCAGCATGTCGCCGGTGGAGAGCTGGCGCATGCCATGCCGCTCGACCAGTCCCGCGCTCTGCGTTCCCTTGCCGGCGCCGGGAGGGCCAAGAAGAATGATGTTCACGAACCGTCCCCCAATATCGCCGCGGATCAGTGCCACGCGCGTTCCTTCAGACTTACGGGTTCAACCAAGCGGGTGGGCGCGTCAAGCCGACTAATGTCGGACATCAGCGCATCCGGCCCTTGAGCTTGGCCTTCTTGATGAGGTCGCCATATTGCAGCGCCAGCAGGTGCGACTGGATCTGGCTGATCGTGTCGACCGTGACGTTGACCACGATCAGCAGCGAGGTGCCGCCGAGTATCAGCGGGATCCCGGTCTGCGAAATCACCGCCTCGGGCAGAACGCAGACCACCGTCAGGTAGATCGAACCGATCACGGTGATGCGGGTGAGGACATATTCGAGATAGTCCGCGGTGCGCTTGCCCGGACGGATGCCGGGGATCGAGCCGCCGTTCTTCTTGAGGTTGTCCGCCGTCTCTTCCGGGTTGAACACAACCGCGGTGTAGAAGAAGCAGAAGAAGATGATCCCGAGCGCATAGAGGGTCAGATAGAGCGGCTGGCCGTGCTGGAGATACTGGTTCATCGTCTGCAGCACGTCATAGGTGGTCGTGCCCGGCTGGATCGAACCGCCCACCAGCTGGGTGATGGTCAGCGGCAGCAGCAACAGCGAGCTGGCAAAGATCGGCGGGATCACGCCCGCGGTGTTGATCTTGAGCGGCAGGTAGGAACGCTCGGCCTGCATCATCCCGCGCTCGGTCGCGCGCTTGGGATACTGGATGGTGAGGCGGCGCTGGGCCCGCTCCATGAAGGCGATGGCGAGGATCAGGAACACCACCATCACGATGAAGCCGATGATCGCAATCTCGGAGATCGCGCCAGTGCGGCCGCCTTCGAACAGGCTGCCGACGAGCTGCGGGAAGGCCGCGACGATGCCGGCCATGATGATCAGCGAGACGCCGTTACCAATACCGCGGCTGGTGATCTGCTCGCCGAGCCACAGCAGGAACATGGTCCCGCCGGTCACATTGATGATCGTGGTGACGTAGAACAGCGGGCTGGTATCCACCGCGATGCCCTGCGCGACCGCATTGGCCGCCACCGCATAGCCCTGGATGATGCACAGCAGCACCGCGCCGTAGCGGGTGTACTGGTTCAGCTTCTGCCGTCCGCTCGCCCCGTCCTTCTTGAGCGCGGCCAGCGCCGGGTGCAGCGCCGAGGCCATCTGCACCACGATCGAAGCGGTGATATAGGGCATGATCCCGACCGCGATCAGGCTCATGCGCTCAAGCGCGCCGCCCGAGAAGGCATTGAACAGGTCGAGGATCGTGCCCGAAGCGCGGTCGTTGAACTCGGCGAGCTTGACCGGGTCGATCCCCGGCAGCGGCACGAAGCTCAGGAAGCGGAAGACAATCAGCGCCCCGATGGTGAACCAGATGCGTTGCTTGAGCTCGGTCGCCTTGGCAAAATTGCCGAGGTTGAGGTTGCTCGCGATATTGTCGGCGCGTGATGCCATGGGAACAGGTCGATCCTAGCTCTTGATCCGGGCGCGCCCTCGAATGTGAGCCCTTCGCAAAGGGCCGCCGGGGCACGCGAGAGCGTAAATAGGGAGCGCGGGGGCTCTTGTCGAACCCCCGCGCACCACCTTTTGTCGATTACTTGGCCTTGGCGGCCTTGTTCGCGTCGCGGCGGGCGAGCTTCTTCTCGTGCTCGGGGGTCGGCTCGGGCGCCACTTCGACGCTGCCGCCGGCCTTTTCGACCGCAGCGATCGCGCCCTTGGTCGCGCCGGTCACGGCGAAGGTTGCCTTGGCGGTGATCTCACCCTTGCCGAGCAGGCGCACGCCGTCCTTGCCGCCGCGCACCAGACCAGCTGCACGCAGCGCGTCTTCGGTGATGGTGGCCGAGGCATCGAGCTTGCCCGCGTCGATGAACTTCTGGATCATGCCGATGTTCACTTCGGCGTAGTCCTTGGCGAAGGGATTGTTAAAGCCGCGCTTCGGCAGGCGCATGTGGAGCGGCATCTGGCCGCCCTCGAAGCCCTTGATGGCAACGCCCGAACGGGCCTTCTGGCCCTTCTGGCCGCGAGCCGAGGTCTTGCCCTTGCCCGAGCCGATACCACGGCCGACACGGACACGGCCCTTGCGGGCACCGGCATTGTCGCGGATGTCATTCAGTTTCATGTGTGCACTCGCTTTCGCTTTTGTCGCGCTGATAGAAAGGAAGGCCCCGACTTAGCGGGGCCTTGCCTGATGTCTTAGTCGATCACCTGCACCAGATGCGGGATCTTGGCGATCGCGCCGCGCACCTCAGGGGTGTCCTGACGCTCGACGATCTTGTGCATCTTGTTCAGCCCCAGACCGATGAGGATCTGGCGCTGGCTGGCGGGGCGACGGATCGGCGAGCCGATCTGCTTGATCTTGATGGTAGCCATCTTCGATTACTCCACAATCGCCGCAGCGTCGGCTTCAGCCTCAACCGCAGTGGCCCCGCCGCGACCCAGGAGGTCGGCAACCTTCTTGCCGCGACGCTGCGCGACCGACTTCGGCGAAGTCTGCTCGGTCAGCGCGTCGAAGGTGGCGCGGATCATGTTGTAGGGATTCGAGGTGCCGACCGACTTGGTCACCACGTCGGCAACGCCGAGGCTCTCGAACACGGCGCGCATCGGACCGCCGGCGATGATGCCGGTGCCCGGAGGCGCGGTGCGGACAGTCACCTTGCCAGCGCCGAAACGGCCATTGCCGTCATGGTGCAGGGTGCGACCTTCCTTGAGCGGCACGCGGATCATCTTCTTGCGCGCAGCGGCGGTCGCCTTGGTGATCGCCTCGGGCACTTCGCGGGCCTTGCCGTGGCCGAAGCCGACGCGGCCCTGACCGTCGCCGACCACGACCAGCGCTGCAAAGCCGAAGCGCTTGCCGCCCTTCACGGTCTTGGAGACGCGGTTGATGTGCACCAGCTTCTCGATGATGCCGTCATCTTCTTCCGGCTTGCCGCCGCGACGGTCGTCGCGACCGCCACGACCGCGGCCACGATCGCCGCCTTCGCGGTTGCCGCCACGCCCACGGCCACGCCGGCCCTGGTTGTCGCCGGCGTCGCCAGCTTCGACCGCCACATCGGGGGTGTCGATGGTGTTTTCGTCAGCCATGATCAGAACTCCAGCCCGCCTTCACGGGCGGCATCGGCCAGCGCCTTGACGCGGCCATGGAACAGGAAGCCGCCGCGATCGAACACGACAGTCGTCACACCCGCCTTCTTGGCGGCCTCGGCGATCTGCTTGCCAACCTCAACGGCAGCGTCGACATTCGCGCCGCTCGCCTTGGCGCCAAGCGTCGAGGCGGCAGCAACGGTCTTGCCGGCCGCATCGTCGATGATCTGGGCGTAGATGTGACGGCCGGTGCGGTGCACCGACAGACGGGGCTTGCCACCGGCACGAGCGCGAAGCGCAGTGCGAACCCGGCGACGGCGACGTTCGAAAAGGGAAAGCTTTGCCATCTTATCTCTTCTTCCCTTCCTTGCGGAAGATAAACTCGCCCTTGTAGGCGATCCCCTTGCCCTTGTAGGGCTCGGGCTTGCGCCAGCGGCGGATTTCGGCGGCAAACTGGCCAACGGCCTGCTTGTCGGTGCCGGAAATCTCGATCGTGGTCTGGTCGGGGGTCTTCACCTCGAGACCGGCGGGAACCGGCAGATCGACATCGTGGCTGTAGCCGAGCTGCAGCTTCAGCGTGGAACCCTGCGCATTGGCACGATAGCCGACGCCCTTGATGACGAGCACCTTGGTGAAGCCGGCGCTGACGCCTTCCACCAGGTTCGACACGAGGGTGCGCTGCATGCCCCAGAACGCGCGGGCCTGCTTGCTGTCATTGGCCGGCTTGACCTGGATCTCGCCCTCTTCGACCTTGTAGTCGATGAGGTCGGACAGACCGAGGGTCAGGGTGCCCTTGGGGCCCTTCACCGTGAGGGTGCCGTTGTCGATGCTGGCGGTCACACCACCAGGAATCGCAACCGGCTTTTTACCGATGCGGCTCATCAGAACACCTCCGCCAGGACTTCGCCGCCGACGTTGTGGGTGCGAGCCTCGGCGTCCGAGAGCACGCCCCGCGGGGTCGAGACGATGGTGATGCCCAGGCCATTGCGGATCGTCGGGAGTTCCTTGGAACCCGAGTAGACGCGGCGGCCCGGCTTCGAGACGCGCGCCACGTGCTTGATCGCGGGCTCGCCTTCGAAATACTTCAGTTCGATCCGCAGCGCCTTGTGCTTGCCCGAGGTGTCTTCGCTGTAGCCACGGATGTAGCCTTCACGCTGAAGCACTTCGAGCACGCTCGCACGCAGGTTGCTCGCCGGGGTCAGGACAGAGTCCTTCTTGGCGCGCTGGCCGTTACGGATGCGGGTGAGCATGTCACCCAGAGGATCGGTCATTGCCATTGTCTAGTCCTCACCAGCTCGACTTGGTCAGACCCGGGATCATGCCCCGGTTGCCAAGCTGACGCAGTTCGATGCGGTTGATGCCGAACTTGCGGTAATAGCCGCGCGGGCGGCCGGTGGTGGCGCAACGGTTGCGGACCCGGGTCGGATTCGCGTTGCGCGGAAGCTCAGCCATCTTGAGCCGGGCCATAAGGCGCTCGGTCTCGTCGAGGCTTTCGTCGTCGGCAATCGCCTTCAGCTTCTCGTACTTCGCAGCATACTGCTTCACGAGCTTCTTGCGACGCTCATTCTTGTTGATGGAACTCAGTTTCGCCATGGACTTAAGCTCTCTGCTTTCGTGTCTCTAAGCAGAAGCGGCTCACGCCGCTTCCTTCTGTTCGGTGGTCTTGGCGCCGGGAGCCTCGCCCTGGAAGGGGAAGCCGAACAGGCGCAGAAGCTCGCGAGCCTCTTCGTCGGTCTTGGCGGTGGTGGT
>JACESM010000125.1 GCA_013911835.1 Porphyrobacter sp.
CGGTGGCGACGGCGGTCATCACCAAGTGGGAAGGGATGCTCGAGGTCGAGGAGCCCGACTACGTCGACCACCCCCACGCCCCCGCCCACACGGCGGCGGATGGCCGCGCGGGGCTGGAGCTTGATCCGAGCAATTTCGAGGAAGGCGGGCGGGGCTGATGCTTGCGCAAGCGAGAGAAGAATCGCAATGACGCTCAACTGCAAGTGCGGCGCCGTCACGCTCAAGGTCGCTCGCAAGCCGGACTTCATTCATGAGTGCAACTGCACACTCTGCACCAGCGCGGCGGCGCGCTGGGGCTATTATCATCCGGGCGAGGTTGCCGTTGCTGGCCCCACGTCCGGCCATCGCCGTACAGACAAGCCCGCCGCGAACGCCGAAGTGCATGCGTGCCGGGCATGCGCGGCGACCACCCATTTCGTGATGACCGAAGCGGCAATCGCGCAGCACGGCAATACGATGATGGGGGTCAACATGGGGCTGGCGGACCCGGCCGATCTCGCCGGGGTCGAGGTGCGCTATCCTGACGGACTTGCCTGGAGCGGGCAGGGCGAATGGGACTATGTGCGCGAGGCGACCGTCCTCTAGCGCGCTACGTGCGCCGCCGCTGCCTCATTCCTTCACATACTCCACCGGCACGAACTCGCCCAGCCCGCATCCCGCGCCGCGTTGCAGGGTGCCCGCGAAGTTCTGGAGCGCATAGACGATCTGCTGGCGGCACAGCTGGTCGATCGAGTTCTCCCAGGTGACCGCCCGGTCGAGGGTCAGGCCGGGGCAGCGGCCCGGCAGCGTGGAGCGATAGACCTTGCCGCTGCGCATCTCGAAATCGATCACGCTATCGGAGCGCACGATGCTCTGCCTGATCTGTGACTGGGTGATGCAGGCCTCCCCCGGTCCGAGCACCGTCACCGCTGGCGTGCGCGCCGCATCCCGCGCGGCGCGCGCGGCCGCGGCCTCGGGCGAGGGCGCGCAGGCGCCGAGCACCAGCGCGGCAGTCAAGGGCAAGGGGGCGAGCGCGAGGGCAAGCTGCGTGCGGGGGGTCATGGCATCTCTCTCCACCGAAAGGATGCGCAGATGATGGCCCCCGCGCTTGAACCGCGCCTTAATCCTCAGGTCTCTTCGCGCTCCATCACGATCTTGACCCCGTCGAAAGGGCTCTGGAGGGTAAGGAAGTTGCCGCGAACGCTGTAGTTGAAGACCAGATCGGTCTCCTCGATATGCAACTGCCGCTCGTTGATCGCGAACTCCTGATAGATGTCGTTCCCGCGGCGGCGTTCGGTGATGAACTCGCCGTCCTCGGTGATTTCGATGATATCGCCGCGCGCGACATCATCGACGCCCTGATGCCGCACGACGCGCCAGTTGCCGACCACCTCGTAGGGCTCGGTGCGGCCATCGGTGGCGAGCCCTGCCAGCTTGGCCGCGCGCTGTTGCAGGGTGCTGACCAGGTTCAGCTCATCCTTGAGCCCGCTCGTGCCTGACTGCTCCATCCGCTCCGAAAGCTGCGCGAGGATCGTGGCGGCGGCGGCGGGATCATCATCCTCGTGAAAAGCTTCCAGCGCCAGCTTCGTGCTGCGGAACTGGTCGACCAGCACCTCGGCCTTGGCGAGGTTGGCGGGCACGCCATCGCTTGCTGCCAGCACCGGTTTGGCATCGCTCTCGCGCCGGTCGGTGATGGCGTCGGTGTAGCTCACCGAGACCTGCGCGAGCGGACTTCCCCCGGCGGGCGGGGCGCCCTCCAGCGTGGCGAAGATACCGCCCCCATTGCTCGAAAGGAACGCGCTGGCGATGGTGACGGTCACCGTTCCGGCCCCTGCATCTTCGATCAGCTCGCCCGGAACGCCGTAAACCGCGCCGACCTTCATCCCTTCCGCCGGGTCGATTGACAGCACGAGGTCATAGGCGAGCGGGCTCACCATGTTGCGGAACTCGCGCGCGAAGAGGTCCTTGCCCGAACCCTGGGTCGGCAGGAAGAACAGGTTGCCGCCGCGCACGCTGGAGATTTTGGTCGCCAGCTCGGCGTCGAAATGTGCGCCGACCCCGATGGTGGTCATGTCGACGCCTTTCCTCGACCCGTCGATCGCCTGCCCCATGAAGCCCTCGGCCGAGGTATCGCCGACATTGGGGTTCTCGTCGGTGAACAGCATCAGCCGGGTCTTGCCGCGGCTATTCGGCAGTTCGGCAAAGGCGGTTTCGAACCCGAGCTTGAGCCCGGCTTCCATGTAGGTCGAACCATTGATGTCGATCGCGTTGATCGCGCGTTCGAGTGCGGCGCGGTTGCTCTCGACATCCACCACCGGCTGGTGGACCACGGTTTCCGAGCCGTAGATCACGATCCCCAGCCGGTCGCCCTCGCGCATCTGGTCGAGCACCGCGCGCAGGCCCTCCTTGACCCGCGCGATGGGCTCGCCCGACATGGAGCCCGAGCGGTCGACCACCGCGACGAGGCTGAGCGGCTCGGCGGTGTAGGCCGCGGCATCGACATTGCTGTCGAAGCCGACGCCTACGAACTGCGTGCCCGCATCCCAGCGCGACGGCTTGGCATGGGTTACGACGCAGAACAGCTGCCCACAGGGCGCGCTGTTCGGCAGGACGAGGTCGTGTTCGCTGAGCAGGCCTTCAGAGGTGAGGCTGGTCACCTGCGGCAGCTTGCCGGCGAGGTCATCGAGCGCGATCGACCGGAAGTGCTGCACATCCTTCGCCCCGCCCTGCGTGACGCGCACGGCGGCGGTGACGATGATATCATAGTTGGCCGTGTCCTCCTCCTCCTCGGCCTCGGGCGGGTCGGCGGCGGGGTCCTGCGCGAGCGCCGGAGCGGCCAGCAGCGACAGACAGGCGCTCAGCATCAGAGCGCGGCGGGACGACGGTATGAAGCGCATGGCTCATCTCCCCTAGTATGTCAGGCTAGACTAACCTGCTTTGCGAGTCGTTCCTAATGGTATGGTTTTGCAACGGGTTTCAGGCCCATCAGCCGCGCGGGTTTTCCAGCACCTTCTTGCGGAACGAGCACAGGTCCGCGACCGTGCAGCGCCAGCACTCGGGTTGCCTCGCCTTGCAGACATAGCGGCCGTGGAGGATCATCCAGTGGTGCGAATCCCGCCGGAAGGGCTGGGGCACGCGCTTTTCGAGCTTGGCCTCGACAGCTTCCGGCGTCTTGCCCTTGGCCATGCCGGTGCGGTTGCCGAGGCGGAAGATATGGGTGTCGACCGCAAAGGTCTCCTGCCCGAACCAGCAATTGAGCACCACATTGGCGGTCTTGCGCCCCACCCCGGGGAGCTTCACGAGTTCGTCGCGACTGTCCGGCACCTCCCCGCCGTGTTCATCGACGAGAATTTGCGACAGCGCGATCACGTTCTTGGCCTTGGAGTTGAACAGGCCGATGGTCTTGATGTGCTCCTTCAGCCCCTCCTCGCCCAGCTCGAGCATCGCTTGCGGCGTCTCTACCTTGCGGAACAGCGCGCGGGTCGCCTTGTTCACCCCCACATCGGTCGCCTGCGCGCTCAATGCCACCGCGACCAGAAGCTGGTAGGCATTGCCATATTCGAGCTCGGTCTGGGGCGAGGGGTTGTCCTCGGCCAGACGGCGGAAGAATTCGAAGATCTGGGCTTTGTTCATGGGCAGGGGGTCATCGGGCAAAGGGCCTCAGCGCAGCCAGCGCTTCATCGCCGGAAAGGGGTGATCGCCGGGCTGTCCGTGGGGATCGCAAAGGCCCCAATAGCCGAGCATGGGCGCGCCGATACAGGCACCCGAGGCGAAGGCGGTGCGCAGCATGGCCGAATCGCCGCGATAGCCGCCGTCGTGGAACAGCTGTTCGATCGGCAACGCGCATTCGCGCGACGCGGCGTAGGACCAGGCGATCGCGGCCATTTCGTCACCGCCATCCGCCACAATCGGGCCCAGCGTCGGGCGCGCCTTCGGGTCGGCCACCGCGATGTGCCCGGCTTCGTGCAGCAGGTCTCCGGGCCACACCGGCACGGCAGGATCGATCAGGAGGCGGCCGCCAATGATCGCCAGCCCGTCCAGCAATTGCGCCCCTCCGCCCTCGAGCTGCCCTGTGGCGATCCCGATCCGGTCGAGGAAGGCAAGGCACCGCCGCGCGGCATCCTCTCCCCCGCCTTCGGCCCGCCACGCGTGGCGCTCTGCTGCGATTGTGGTCATGGCGTCTTCGCGGAGGGAGCCTCCACCTTGGGATGCGCTGCCTTCCACTCCATCGCCCGCAGAGCGCGCTTTTCGACCGAGGGGTGGGTGTAGAACAGCGCTTCCTCAAGCGCCGAGGGGCGCGGGTAGCGGTATTCGGCGGTCTTCACCAAGGCGGTCGCGAGCGCGTCGGGCTCGTTAACGGTTTCGAGCGAGTAGATGTCGGCCTCGGTCTCGCCGACGCGGGTTAGGGTGTTGGTGAGCGGGGCCACCAGCAGGCCGAGGATCGAGCCGACGACCGCGAAGACCGGCAGCCCGCGCGGCTCATCGAGGCTCGCATCGCTACCCAAGGCCCGCGCGGTCGGCACGAACAGGCGGTCGAGCAGGAAGAAGAACAGCATCGCCAGCAGCGGGAAGATCACCACATAGCGGAAGACGTGGCCGAGCTTGTAATGCCCTGCTTCGTGCCCGGTCACCGCGCGCACCTCGGCCAGCGAGGATTCCTTCAGCGCCACATCCGATATCGCGATCCGCGCCGAGGGGCCGAGCCCCGAGACATTGGCGGTGAAGCGGTCCGACTGGCGCGATCCGTCATACAGGAAGATGCGGTCCTTGGGGATGTCGACATCCTCGGCGATCTGTTCGAGTGCGGTGCGCACCTCGCCCGGCGGCACGGGCTTGTAATCGTTGAACAGGGGCTCGATCAGCGGCGGTCCGGCGAGCAGCACCAGCAGGGTCACGACACCGGCGAGGCCTCCGCTCCACAACCACCAACGCTTGCCGGTCTTGCGGATCAGGGCATAGACCCCGGTCAGGAACAGCGCGCCCAGCACGGTGCCAATTGCCTCGCTCATCGCCAACTGGCCGAGAAAATCGCCAAGCGGCTGGCTGGATAGGTCATAGCTGCGCTCGCGGTGCCAATCGGTGTAGATCGTCCAGGGAAGGGCGATCAGGGTCGAGATCACCAGAAAGGCAGCGCTGACGAGCAGCGTGGGAAGGAACCGCTGCGGCTGCTTGAAGCGCGCGGCGATCCGGTCGAGCAGCTTGAGGCGCACCATGATGACAGCGACCAGCACCGAGACCAGCACGCCGCCCAGCAGCACCCAGTGGTTGCCGGTGGTATAGGCCTGCGCCTTGGCGAGCGCCTCTGGCCCGAGGCTGTCGACCATCCGCGCGGCTTCCTGCGCGGGGGTGAGTGTGGCGGTCATGTCGCGCGATCCCCTGTTCTCGCTTGTGTATTACTCCGGCAATACGCCGCACGCTCTGCCCGTCAAGCCTCAGAGCCCCAGCACGTCGTTCATGGTATAGCGCCCCGCGCCCCGGCCGGTCAGCCACTCGGCCGCGCGCACCGCGCCGCGCGCGAAGATCATCCGGTTTTCCGCCGAGTGGCTGAGGGTGAGGCGTTCCTCATTGCCGGCTAAGATCACCGAATGCTCGCCCGCCACGGTGCCGCCGCGCAGAGTGGCAAAGCCGATCGCGCCCTGCGCGCGCGCGCCGGTCATCCCGTGGCGGCCGCTCTCCATGTTGTCGCTTAGCACGATCCCGCGCCCTCTCGCCGCCGCCTCGCCCAGCAGCTTGGCGGTGCCCGAGGGCGCATCGACCTTCATGCGGTGGTGCATCTCGAGCACCTCGATGTCCCAATCATCCCCGAGCCGGGCTGCGGCCTCCTTCACGAGGTGCGCGAGCAGCGTCACGCCAGCCGAGAAGTTCCCCGATTGCAGCACCGGCACCGCGCGCGCGGCCTCGGCGAGGCTGACGAAATGCGGCTCCTCCAGCCCGGTGGTGCCGATCACGATCGGCTTGCCTGCCACGCGCGCCGCGCCGAGGTTGGCGGCGAGGGCATCGGGCGCGGAGAAATCGACCAGCACGTCGCACTGCGAGGCAAAGGGTCCGATACTCCCGCCCGCGTCCACCCCGGCGAACAGCGCATGGCCCGCGTCCGCAATCGCCGTCTCCAGCGCCTGTCCCATCCGGCCCTTGTGCCCGATTACCCCGAAATTGAGCTGTGCCATTGCGTGCCTCTATGCCTCATGCTTGAAGGCCTCATGGCACAGGTCGAACGCATCGTCATCCTCACCGGGGCGGGGATTTCCGCGGAAAGCGGGATCGACACCTTCCGCTCGGCGGGGGGACTGTGGGAGCAACACCGGGTCGAGGACGTCGCCACGCCCGAAGGCTTCGCGCGTAACCCCAACCTCGTGCTCAACTTCTACGACATGCGCCGCGCCGCGCTCGCCAATGTCGCGCCCAATCCCGCCCACGCGGCGCTGGCGCGGCTGGAGCGCGAGTTTTCGGGCGAGCTGCTGCTGGTGACCCAGAACGTCGATGACCTGCATGAACGCGGCGGTTCGGGGCGGGTGCTGCATATGCATGGCGAGCTGAAATCGGCGCTCTGCACCTCCTGCGAGATGCGCTCCCCGTGGCTGGCGACGATGATCGAGCGCCCCCCGTGCCCCGTCTGCCGCGCGCCGACATTGCGCCCCGATGTCGTGTGGTTCGGCGAGATGCCCTACCAGATGGGCCGCATCTACCATGCGCTCGAGACCTGCGACCTGTTCGTCAGCATCGGCACAAGCGGCGCGGTCTATCCCGCCGCGGGCTTCGTGCAGGAAGCGCGGGCTGCGGGCGCACGCACGCTCGAACTGAACCTCGAACTCAGCGGAGGTTCGCGAAGCTTCCAAGAAACCCGCCATGGCCCGGCGAGCGTGCTGGTGCCGGCATGGGTGGAAGAGGTGCTAGGCAGCTGAACCGCAGGTGCGGCAAGCGGGGTCCTTGGCGATGCGGATGGTGCGCATCCCCGGCTCCAGCCCGTCGAGCACATGGAGGCGCCCCCAGCCGGGCTCGCCCAGCAGCGCGGTGCCCGCCAGCAGCACCTTGACCGCCTGCATCGCGGCAAAGCTGCCCGCCCACCCGGCCATCGCGCCGAGCATGCCGTCGTCGGCGCAGGTGTCGCAGTCCTCGGCATCGAAGGCGTCGCCCACGAAGCAGCGGTAGCAGGCCTGATCGGGGAGGTGCCCGGCGAAGGCCCCGACCTGCCCCTGAAAGCGGCCCACGGCGGCCGAGAGCAGCGGGATCCCGGCGGCAACGCAGGCGTCGGAGACCGCGAGCCGCGTGGCGAAGTTGTCGGTGCCGTCGAGCACGAGGTCCGCGCCCGCGATCAGGCTCGCCGCGTTCTCGGGCGTGATCCGCGCGTCCGAGACGTCGACGCCGAGCGAATCGTCGAAATTCGCCAGCCAGCGCCGCGCCGAGACCGCCTTGCCGTAGCCCACGTCGCGGGTGGTGAAGATGGTCTGGCGCTGGAGATTGGAGACGTCGACCACATCGTCATCGACCAGCGCCAGCCGCCCGATCCCGCTTGCGGCGAGATATTGGAGGGCGGGCGAGCCGATGCCGCCAAGCCCGATCACCGCAACCTTGCACGCCGCCAGCCGCACTTGCCCCGCGCCGCCGACTTCGGGCAGGACGATATGGCGGGCAAAGCGTTCCAGACGTGCGGGCGAGAGGCTCATGGGTTCGGCTTGTCCTCGCGGCGCTCCTGCCTGAAGGCGCCGATGCCCTGCCACCACAGGAAAGCGATCACCGCGCCCTTGGTCGGCTGGAGCGTGACGAGCAGCATCACCACCGCCACCGGCAGGAGGATAGCGAGGGTCAGCCACGCCGATATCCCGCCCGATATCATCGCGATCACCACCGGCGCGAGCAGGTGGCCGACCACGAAGATGCCGATATAGGCGGGAAAATCATCGGCTTGCTGTACTGACCAGTCCTGCTTGCAATGGCCGCAGCGGTCGACCGGCTTGAGCCACTTGCGGAACAGCGCCGCCTCGCCGCAGCGCGGGCATTTGCCCTTGGCACCGCGCAACAGCGCGGGGATCCAGCCCCGGGGGAGGGTGATAAGCTCGGGGGAAAGGCGCTCAGAAGGCATGGAAAGGCTGTTTACAGCCTGTGGACCCGCTGTCGACAGGCCTGTGGAGGGGCCTGTCGACAGAGCGGTGCACAGATTGTGCGGATTATGTGCGAATTAACCTTTGCCGGTCAGCTCTCCAGCTGCCGGAGCAGGCTGCGCACATCGCCGTCCATGTCGGCATCGCGCTGGCGCAGGTCCTCGATCAGGCGCACCGCGTGGATCACGGTCGAGTGATCGCGCCCGCCGAACTTGCGCCCGATTTCGGGGTAAGAGCGCGGGGTCAGGACCTTGGAGAGATACATCGCCACCTGCCGCGGGCGCACGACG
>JACESM010000126.1 GCA_013911835.1 Porphyrobacter sp.
AGATCCGATCCCAGCTCGGCGATGTTTGCCGATGCGTGGATGACGAAACCATGCCGGTCGAGCCTGATCACGATGTCGCCCGATGTTTCTTCAAGCAGGCCATGCAAAACATGGCCTTCGACCTCGCTTAAACCAATTTTCATCCCAATAGTGCCCCAGCGGTCCAACGATGAATTCGCCGACTCGCTTCTAGTCAGATTTACTTGGTAACTAATTCAAGCCGCATACAAGAAAACCATCCCCTGTTTTCCCGAAGACAAATCAAATTGACGTTAGCTAAGTAAGGTTATGTGACTAAAAAACGAATCACCTCCGGGTTTCGTTTACCATACTTTGCCATCGGCGCAGCCCATCCAATACGTATTGATCTCAATAGGTAGGGCTTCGAGGCGTGGGAACTTAAAGCTCGATCATGATTCTGACCGCCTGCGGGGAAGTGCCGCAGGCCGCGGCGATGCGGGCGCGGCAATCGGCGATCACGCCATCGATCTCGCGCGAGGCCGGGTTGACGCTCGCCGATGTCGCCGCTGCGTTGGGGGTCAGCAAGCCGACCGTCTGGGCGTGGGAGAAGGGCAAGGCCCGGCCGCTGCCCGAACGGCTCGACGCGATCGCGGCCGCGCTCGGGGTCGATCCCGAACTCCTCGCCGCCGCCCCCGCCTCGCGCGAGATCGATGGCGTGATCGCCGATTGCCGCGCCCGCATCGCCGCGGCCTGCGGCACTTCCCCGCAGGCGGTCAGAATCATGATCGAGCTTTAAGTTCCCATGCTTCGAAGCCCTACCTATTGAGATCAATACGTATTGGATGGGCTGCGCCGATGGCAAAGTATGGTAAACGAAACCCGGAGGTGATTCGTTTTTTAGTCAAGTAACCTTACTTAGCTAACGACAATTTGATTTGTCTTCGGGAAAACAGGGGATGGTTTTCTTGCATGCGACTTAAATTAGTTACCAAGGAATTCTGACTATAAGCGAGTTGGCGAATTCATCGTTGGACCGCTGGGGCACTATTGGGATGAAAATTGGTTTAAGCGAGGTCGAAGGCCACGTTTTGCATGGCCTGCTTGAAGAAACATCGGGTGACATCGTGATCAGGCTCGACCGGCACGGTTTCGTCATCCACGCATCGGCCAACATCGCCGAGCTGGGATCGGATCTCACCGGCGCCCTGCTGCCCCCCCACATCACCGATCTGGCCGATCACGCCTATGCCGCGGTTCTCGGCGAGCATGTGAACCGCGGCCTCGCCGGCGCCACCCAGCTCGGCTGGATCGAGTTTCCGGTGGCGCGCGGCACCGATTGTGACGCGACCTTCGCAGTGCATGCCCCGCGCTGGTATGCGCTCACCCTCAAACCGATGTGCGACGCGATCGGCATGCCCGTCGGGGCGATGTGCCTGATGCGCTCGGTCCAGCAATTGCGCAGCCTCGAAGGCGAGCTGCATGCGCGGGCGGTCACCGATCCGCTCACCGGGCTTGCCAACCGCACCGCCTTCTGCGCGAGCCTGCGCCGCCACCTCGCGCGCGGCGGCGGGCAGATGGTCGCGGTCTTCGCGGTCGACAACATGCGCGCGCTGCTGCTGCGTTATGGCCAGCGCACCGCTGACGAGGTGCTGTGGGGCTTTGCCAAGTTCCTCGAGACGATGGCCCAGACACCGGCCCAGACACCGGCGACGCCCGGCCACGAACTCGCACAGCTCGATGGCGAGCGGTTCGCCGTGCTGCTTCCCGAGATGAGCGCGCGGGCCGCGCGCGACTGGGCCGAGGACGTGGTGGCGACATTCGCCGGGCTGGCCGCACCCCGTTCCGCCAAGGCCCCGCAACTGACCGCCAGTGCCGGCCTCGCGCGGGTCGAATGCACCGTCGACTGGACTTTGCGCGAGGCGGAGCTCGGCCTGGTGCTTGCGCGGGCGGGCGGCGGGCGGCAGGTCGCGGTAGCGGGGCACAGGCGCGCGGCCTAATCCCTTCTGGACTCGCGAGGCGGGGCGACTAAACCCCCTCCTTCATGAGCCACATTGCCACCATCCTGCTGCTCGGTTCCGGCGAACTGGGCCGCGAATTCGTCATCTCTGCCAAGCGCCTCGGGGCGCGGGTGATCGCCTGCGACAGCTATGACAACGCCCCCGCGATGCAGCTTGCCGATGCGCGCGAGGTGTTCCCGATGCTCGATGGCGAGGCGCTGCGCGCGGCAGTGATCCGCCACCAGCCCGACCTCATCGTCCCCGAGATCGAGGCGATCCGCACCGAAGTGCTCGCCGATCTTGAAGCGGACGGCTTCCGCGTCGTGCCGTCCGCGCGCGCGGCGCAGCTGACCATGAACCGCGACGCGATCCGCGAACTGGCGGCGGGCGAGCTGGGGCTTACGACCTCGCAATATGGCTATGCCGAGAACTTCGCCGAATGCGAGGCTATCGCCGCGCGGATCGGCTATCCGCTGGTGATGAAGCCGGTCATGTCCTCATCGGGCAAGGGCCAGAGCAAGGTCGACGGGCCGGAGGCGCTCGAGGCGGCGTGGGACTATGCCGTCGCCAACATGCGCGGCGACCGGGCGCGGGTGATCTGCGAACAGTTCATCGCGTTTGATTACGAGATCACCTTGCTGACTGTCCGACACAAGCACGGGATCAGCTTCTGCCCGCCGATCGGTCACCGACAGGAACGCGGCGATTATCGCGAAAGCTGGCAACCCGCTGCCATGTCCCCCGCTGCGCTGGCGAGCGCGCAGGACATGGCCGCCAAGGTCGTCATGGCGCTGCAAGGCGGCGGGCGCGGCTGGGGGCTCTACGGGGTTGAGTTCTTCGTGCGCGGCGAGGAGGTGATCTTCTCCGAACTCTCCCCCCGCCCGCACGACACCGGGATGGTGACGCTGGTCAGCCAGGATCTCACCGAATTCGATCTCCACGCCCGCGCGATCCTTGGTCTGCCGGTGCCGGAGGGCATCGCCGGCCGGCCCGCCGCCTCCGCCGTCATCCTCGCCGACCGCGAGAGCGAGCGCTTCGCCTTCGAGGGCCTCGCCGACGCCTTGGCGCTGGGCGACACCGATGTGCGCCTCTTCGGAAAGCCCGTCACCCGGCCCTGGCGCCGCATGGGCGTGGCGCTCGCCCGCGCAGGCGATGCGCCCGCGGCGGTGGACCTCGCCAAGGCGGCGGCGGGCGCAGTGCGGATCGTCTACGACTGACGCGAAAAGGGCGGCCGCGCCCTCCCGCGCGGCCGCCCTTGCGAGGCTGTGTCGGGCTACGATCAGAGCCCGGCGAACACCGCCAGCTTGGCCGACAGCACCGCCACGCGGCGGGCATTGGCGGCATTCAGGGCAAGTTCGACCTGCGGCGCGGCCGAGGCGCGCGCCTCGGCAACGCAGGCCCTTTGCGCAGCGATGCGGGCCAGATCACGCGCGCCGACGGTGCCGCACAGGCGGTTGGCGGCGCGCGAGATGCGGGCGTCGAGCATCTTGCGCCCGGCGTCCTTGGTCAGGTCAAGATCGCCATAGGGCACGGCAATGCTGGCCGACTGGGCGAGAGCGGGGGTAGCGGCGGCAAGCGCCAGAGCGGGAAGGACGATGCGCATGAGCATGGCGGGGTTCCTTTGCGTGATGGTCCGTCGAAACAGTGCCAGCCGGAACGGGGAGAGGAGAGGAGCCCGGCTGACGCGCAGCCTCTGGCAGGGTTTGATTACACCTTACGGTCGCTTGAAAGAAAGTTTCGTTATGAAGCAATCATAAGGTGGTCGCGCGACAGACTCACAAGTGCCACCAATGCCACACGCCTGTCTTGCACGCCCGCTTGCGACAAGCCGCGTCAGCGCCTAATCGCCGCTCCCATGGAAACCTATCCCAAGACCGCCGCGCGCATGCAGCGTGGCACCGACTTCCTCGGCTGCGAGACCGCAATCCTGTGCGGTGCGATGAGCTGGGTGAGCGAGCGCAACCTCGTCGCCGCCATCTCCAACGCGGGCGGTTTCGGCGTGATCGCCTGCGGAGCGATGACGCCCGAACTGCTCGACACCGAGATCGCCGCGACCAGGGCGCTCACGAGCAAGCCCTTCGGCGTCAACCTCATCACCATGCACCCGGCGCTGTTCGATCTGATCGCGGTGTGCCGCAAGCATGGCGTGACCCACGTGGTGCTGGCGGGCGGCATCCCGCCCAAGGGCTCGGTCGAGGCGATCAAGGCCGATGACAGCGGCATCAAGGTGATCTGCTTTGCCCCCACCCTCGCGCTCGCCAAGAAGCTGCTGCGCTCAGGGGCGGACGCCTTGGTGATCGAGGGGATGGAGGCGGGCGGCCATATCGGCCCGGTTTCCACCTCGGTGCTGGCGCAGGAAATCCTGCCTGCTCTCGCAGAAGAACACCTGATCTTCGTCGCGGGCGGCATCGGCCGGGGCGAGGCGATCGCGAGCTACCTCGAAATGGGCGCGGCGGGCGTGCAGTTGGGCACGCGCTTCGCCTGCGCGACCGAGAGCATCGCGCACCCCGATTTCAAAAAGGCCTTCTTCCGCGCCTCGGCCCGCGAGGCCATCGCCAGCGTGCAGGTCGACCCGCGCCTGCCGGTGATCCCGGTGCGTGCGCTCAAGAACAAGGGCACCGAGGAATTCACCGCCAAGCAGCGCGAAGTCGCCGCGCTGCTGGATGCGGGCGAGGTCGACATGCTCGAGGCCCAGCTCCAGATCGAACACTTCTGGGCAGGCGCCCTGCGCCGCGCGGTGATCGAGGGCGATGTCGAGAACGGCAGCGTCATGGCGGGGCAGTCGGTCGGCATGGTCACCAAGGAAGAGCCCGCCGCCGACATCATCGCCGAACTGATGGCGCAATGCGAGGCGGCGCTGGCGCGGTAAGGTGGCCCAACTCCTCGTCCTCACCCTCGCCTGCCCCGACCGGCCCGGCATCACCGCGCGGGTCACCGGGTTTCTGTTCGAGCGGGGGTGCAACATCCTCGACGCGCAGCAGTTCAACGACCGGGCGGCGAACGGCGGCGAGGATCGCTTTTTCATGCGCGTGGTGTTCGACCCCGACGGCTCGACGGCTGAGGGCTTGCGCGCGGACTTCGCGGGGCTGGCGGGCGAGTTCGGGATGGAATGGAAGATGGCGCTCGAGGATCGTCCGCGCCGCACCATCATCATGGTGAGCAAATTCGACCACTGCCTCGTCGACCTCCTCTACCGCTGGCGCACCGGGGAGCTGGCGATCGATCCGGTGGCGATCGTCTCCAACCACCCGCGCGAGGCCACCATTCGCGTCGATATCGGCGAGATCCCCTTCCACCAGATCCCCGTCAGCCCCGACACCAAGCCTGAGGCCGAGGCGCAATTGCGCGCGCTGGCGGCCGAGACCGATGCCGAGCTGGTCGTGCTGGCGCGCTACATGCAGGTATTCTCGGACGCGCTTTCAGCCCATTTCGGGGGCCGCGCGATCAACATCCATCACTCCTTCCTGCCCGGCTTCAAGGGCGCGCGGCCCTACCACCAGGCGCACGCTCGGGGCGTGAAGATCATCGGCGCGACCGCGCATTTCGTCACCGCCGACCTCGACGAAGGCCCGATCATCCACCAGGATGTCGAGCGCATCACCCACGCCGACAGCCCCGAAGACCTCGTGCGCAAGGGCCGCGACATCGAGCGCCGGGTGCTCGCCGAAGCGGTGCGGCTGTTCGCCGAGGACCGCGTGCTGATGAACGGCAACCGGACGGTGGTGTTCAGGGGTTAGGCGTTTTCAGGGGCTGAGCCAGCCCAGCGCTTTCAATTCGGCAATCCGGCTGCGGCTGACCGGGGCAGTGAGACCCCCGGCCAGCACCAGTTGCAGATCGCGCCCGGCGCGGCGCTGGCCCGCCACCGCGCTCTTGGCCACCCACCAGCTGCGATGCACCTGCGTGCCCGCGTCCTCGGGCATCAGCGCGGCGGCCTCGGCCAGCGGCATCAGCACCAGCGCGCTCCTCCCCTCGGCGATGACGCGGACATAGTGATCCTCGGCCGCCAGCGCGAGGATTGGCGGGAAGCCCGGCTCCAGCCGCCGATGCAGCGCCGAGCCCGGCACGCCGGGCACGAGCGATGCGGGCGGCGGCGCATCCCCCTCGACTGGGCCGGGCGCATCAACCGGGGCGGGCACGCGGGCGTGTTCGGCGCGGGCGTAGAGCACGAAGAACAGCGCGAAGAACCCCGCAGCGACCATCAGCGCCTGCACCCAAACCGCACCGAACTGCGCCCCGAACATCGCCGCCCGCCCGCCGGTCAGACCAAGCACGCCGTAGGTGACCGCCAGCCCCACAAAGGGCACCGCCAGCGCATGACCCCAATATTCTGCAAGGCCGAGCAGCCGCACGGTCGCGATCCCCACCCGCGCCACTACCAGATAGACCAGCCACGCCGCCAGAAACCCGCCGAGCGCCAGAACCAGCCGCCCGCCCAGCGCCATCTCGCGGACCGGAAGCAGATCGAACACCGCAACCGGCACGGCGATCAGCGCCACCACCCCCGCCTCGGCCATCAGGCGCTCGGCTCCGGATAGTCGCCGCGCGACCATTCACGCAGCCCGGCGGACGATCCGCGCATCGCTGCGACAGCCCGCGAATGGAGGCCTTGCGGGCGAGCGGATGTCACGGCTCTTCATGCCCATTCCTTAAATCGCGAACGCCTGAGGAGGCAAGCATGAGCAAGCATACCGCCCCCGACACCAATGCCCCGGAACGCCAGATCAGTCTCGGCGCGACAGTGGTGCTCACCATCCTCGTCACCGCCGCGCTGACCGTCCTTTCGACGCTGTTAGGCGGCTTCGGTTCGGGCAGCCCCGCCACGCCCGAGGCCCGCGCGCTGTCGGTGCCGATCATCCTCCACCTCGCCACCGTGGTGCCTGCGCTGCTGCTCGGGCCGGTGGTGTTGCTGCGGCGCAAGGGCGATGCCACCCACAAGCTGCTTGGGCGCGTGTGGGTCTGCCTGATGCTGGTAACCGCGATCACATCGGCCTTCATCCGCACGCCGGGGGCGGGGATTGCGGGCACGGGCTTCAGCTTCATCCACGTCTTCACCGTCTGGACGCTGATCAACGTGCCGATGGCGGTCGCCGCAGCGCGGCGCGGCCAGATTGCGCGGCACCGGGGGATGATGACCGGGCTCTATGCCGGGCTGGTGATTGCCGGGGCCTTCACCCTCCTGCCGGGCCGCCTGCTTGGAAGCCTCGCGTTCGGCGCGCCTTAAGCGCATTTCGCAGTTGCCGCCTGCACGCGCGCGTCTCACACTCAGGCCCATGATCGTCCAGCGCCTTGACCATGTGAACATCATCACCGACCGGCTCGCCGAGACCGCGCGGTTCTATGCCGAACTGCTCGATCTCGAGGAGCGCGACGCGCCGCCGCCGCTCACGCCGCAGAATGCCCGCTGGATGTATGACGCAGGCGGACAGGCGATCCTCCACCTCAACGCGGTCGATTGCCCACGCACCTTCGAGCGCGCGGTGACGCCGGGGGCGGAGACCGGCGCGATCCACCATGTCGCGCTGCGCTGCGGGGACTTTGAAGTGGCGAAGGCGCGGCTCGACGGGCGCGGGGCCGACTACAAGGTCAATGATATTCCCGCGATCGGCCTCAGGCAGATTTTTACTGCCGATCCGAACAATGTGCTGCTGGAATTGAATTTCTTCGCCTCTTGACCCCCTCCCCTTGGGGTGGGGCTGGGGATGGGGGCTCCACGCTCGCAGAGGGGGTGAACACCCATCCCCAACCCGGAGGCGCTGCGCGCCAGCTTCGCTTCCCCTCAAGGGAAGGGGCTTTTCACCAAAGCACGCCACACCTCAGGGGCGCGCTCGTCCTCAAGCGGGTTCCACACCATCGCCATCCGCGCGCGGGCTTCCGGCTCGGGCACCCCCGCCGTGCAATCGAGCAGGTAGAAGAACGCCGTCACCCGGAAATTCATGATGCAATGGACATGATGCGGCCCGGGATGCGCCGCCAGCGCCTCCGCCAGCGCGGACACGTGATCGGGCGTCGGTGCGTCGAAGGGCACGGGGATATGGGTATAGGCGATCCCCTCGGCCGCCAGCAGCGCGGCTTCCTCCGCCAGCGCCTCGGGATGGCTGTCGAGCGCAAGGTTCACCACATGGCGCACGCCAATGGCGGCGAGGCGTGCGGGGTCATGCGGCTCGAGCTTGCCCGAAGTGGTGATCCCGTCGGGCCGCCGCTGCCAGTTGCGGATGTCTGTCGGGTCGCCTGCCATGCCTATCTGCGCGCGATCTTATTGCCCGCCTCCAGCGCCTTGTCCTCATTCGCACGCTTGATGACGTAGGCGCGGATCGCCTCGACCTCGTCCTTGCTGAGCGAGCCGGCGAAGCTCGCCATGCCGCGATCCTTGAGCGCGCCCT
>JACESM010000127.1 GCA_013911835.1 Porphyrobacter sp.
TCGCCTGGCAGCTGATCCTGCGCGGGATCATCCTCAACACGCGGCCCCAAAAGAGCGCCAAGGCCTATCAGAAGATCTGGACCGAGCGCGGATCGCCGCTCGCCGACATCACCTCCCGGCAGGCCGAGGCGATGGTCGGGCGGTTCGGCGAAAAGGTGCAGGTCGATTGGGCGATGCGCTACGGCAATCCTTCCATCGAGAGCCGCCTCACCGCGCTGATGGCGGACGGGTGCGACCGTATCCTGATCGCGCCGATGTATCCGCAATATTGCGCCGCCACGACCGCGACCGTGTTCGACGAGATCGCGCGCGTCATGAAGAAGACGCGCTGGCAGCCCGCCTTGCGCTTCGTGCCGCCCTATCACGACGAGCCGGGCTATATCGCCGCGCTGGCCGAGGATTTGACCCGTCAGGTGCGCGCGCTGACCTTCAAGCCCGAGGTCATGCTGCTGAGCTTTCACGGGATGCCGCAGCAGACGCTGGAGAAGGGCGATCCCTATTACTGCCACTGCTCCAAGACCGCGCGGCTGCTGCGCGAGGAACTGGCGACGCGGCCCGAATTTGCCGGTGTGCGGTTCGAAACCACCTTCCAGTCGCGCTTCGGCCCGGCGGCGTGGCTCGAACCCTCGACCGATGCGACGCTGATTGCCGAGGGCGGCAAGGGCACCAAGCGCCTCGTGGTCGCCGCCCCCGGCTTTGCGGCGGATTGCGTCGAAACGCTGGAAGAGCTCGCGATCGAGGGCCGCGAGGAATTCTGCGAAGCGGGCGGCGAGGATTACGCCGTGCTCGATTGCCTCAACACCTCGGATGATGGCCTCGCGATGATCGACGCGATGCTGCGCCGCGAGCTTTCCGGATGGATTTGACGCTGCGGAAACTTGCGCGAAACTTTCATCAAGGTAAGTTGCGAATCCGAACGCGATAACCGGAGCATCTGGAAAGACATGGCCACCCTTGCCGAAGCCCCGCAGGATAGCGAAACCACCGGCGGCAGCGCCCCAGCCGGCGCGCCGCGCCACTGGGGCGAGCAGCGCCTGACCGATGCCGATCTGGCGCACATCCCCGGAGAGGCGGGCTGGCCGGTGGTCGGCAACACCTTCACCATGCTCGCCGACCCCCACGCCTTCGCCGCGCGCATGATCGCCACCCACGGCAAGGTCTACAAGAACCGCGCCTTCGGCGGTTGGCAGATCGCGCTGATCGGGGCGGAGGCGAACGAGCTCCTGCTGTTCAACAAGGACAAGATCTTCTCCTCGGAACAGGGCTGGGGCCCGGTGCTCGACCAGCTCTTCCCGCGCGGGCTGATGCTGATGGATTTCGAGCATCACCGGATCGATCGCCGCGCGCTCTCGATCGCCTTCAAGCCCGAGCCGATGCGGCATTATTCGGGTGCGCTCAATCGCGGGATCGCTCGCGAAGTGGCAGGCTGGGCGGGGCCGCAGACTTTCTATCCGGCGATCAAGAAGCTTACCCTCGATCTCGCCGCAGACAGCTTCATCGGCCTGCCGTGGGGGCCTGAGGCGGACAAGATCAACGCAGCCTTCGTCGACATGGTGCAGGCCTCGGTCGCGCCGGTGCGCAAGCCGCTGCCCTTCACCAGGATGAAAAAGGGCGTCGATGGGCGGGCGTTTCTGGTGGAATATTTCACCCGCGAAACCCTGCGCCGCCGTGTGGAAGGCGGGGGGCAGGACATGTTCAGCCAGTTCGCCACCGCGACGCGCGAGGATGGCTCGCTGCTGCCGGTCGATGAAGTGGTCGATCACATGAACTTCCTGATGATGGCGGCACATGACACCATCACCTCCTCGGCGA
Source organism: Porphyrobacter sp. (assembly GCA_013911835.1). Taxonomy (GTDB): domain Bacteria; phylum Pseudomonadota; class Alphaproteobacteria; order Sphingomonadales; family Sphingomonadaceae; genus Erythrobacter. The sequence continues at coordinate 1,813 of JACESM010000127.1, forward strand.
CATCGTTGATCTATCACCTCGCCACCAATCCCGAATGGCAGGAGAAGCTCCGCGAGGAGATCTTCGCGGTGACCGGCGGCCCGGACGGGGAGGGCAATCCCCGCCCGCTCGATTACGATGATCTCGGCAAGCTTGAACTCACCGAGATGGCCTTCAAGGAATCGCTGCGGATGATCCCGCCCGTGCCCTCGATGCCGCGCCGTGCGCTGCGCGAATTCGAATATGGCGGCTACCGCATTCCGGCAGGCGCCTCGGTAGGGATCAACATCTACTGGACCCACCATTCCGAGGAATATTGGGACAATCCCTTCACCTTCGATCCGCTGCGCTTCACGCCCGATCAGGTGAAGGCCCGCCACAAATATGCCTGGGTGCCTTTCGGCGGGGGCGCGCACATGTGCCTGGGGCTCCACTTCGCCTATATGCAGGTGAAGATCCTGCTGGCGCAGTTGCTCCAGCGGTATCGGATCGAGGCTGGTGCGGGTTACCAGCCCGATTGGCAGGACTGGCCGATCCCGCAGCCCAGGGACGGGCTGAAGGTGACCTTCGCCCCGCTCTGAGTGTTCCACGTGGAACATCGCAGGGGGCACAAGCACCTTGCGACGAGCCCGTGACTACATGGCTATGACCTGGGCACCACCTGGGTACGGGCCGTTTCAGAAATCGACCGCGATCCCGTCCTTCTCCCAATCGCCATAGCGGGTGGGCGAAAGCGTCTCGTCGTTTGCGACCGGCTTGGGTGCGGGCACCGGATCGTTGGTCCAGTGAGCGGGTTTCTTGAAGGCCTTGGCGGCCTCGGACTTTTGCTTGGTCATGGCTGGATCGACGCTCCGAAGACGATGAGGTTCCCGTCGGGCGCGCGGATCATCAGCTCGCGCTGGCCGTAAGGCTGGTCGCGCGGGCCGGCGACATCGCCTTCCGGAAGCGCGGCGAGCCGCTCGCCGATCTGCTCCAGCACCGTCTCGACCGATTGGACGTCGATGTAATAGGCAAATCCGCGATGCGGCACGCCAAGCTCGCTGCAGTCGGTGTTTCCGAGCACACGCAGCCCTGCACCCTCGCGCTCGAGATAGGCATAGCCGCCGTCATTGACGATCGCGGTGAAGCCGAGCGTTTCGGTGAGGAAGCCCACGGCCCCTTCGAAATCCGCGACGTGCATGAAGGGGGTGATCTGGTGGGTATTGCCGCTCATTGGTCGCACGATCTCTCGCGGGGGTGCCGGGTATCATCGCTAGCATAAGGCCCGCGACCCCGATAGAGCGCGCGCATGGCAATTCCCCCCGGACTTCCCGTGCGCCGCGCAAGCTTGCGCCTGCTCGATGCCGTGCTGCGGCGGGGTGAGACGCTCGAGCAGGCCGAAGGCACCGCGCTTGGCGACATCCGCAAGGCTCCGGACCGCGCGCTCGCCCGCGCCATCGCAGGCGAGACGCTGCGCTGGCTGACCGATCTCGACGCGCTGATCGACAGCGCCACGAAGCAGCGCCTGCCCGACGACGCCAAGGCGCGGATGGTGCTGCGGCTGATGCTCGCCCAGACGCTGCGGCTGGAGACGCCGCCGCACGCGGTGATCGCAACCGGCCTCGCGCTGCTGGAGGGCGGACCGCGGCGGCTGGCGCACGGGGTGTTCTCGGCGCTCGACAAGCAGGGCGCGGCGCTGCCCGAAATGCCGACCTTGCCCGAGCGCGTGATCGCCCGCTGGGGCGCGGAGAGGACCGCCGCGATCGCCCCCGGCCTCGCCTTCCCGCCCGAGCTTGACCTTGCCCTGCGCGACCCGGCCGAGACCGCGACCCGCGCCGTCCAGATGGGCGGCGTCAGCCTCGCCCCCGGCCACATCCGCCTGCCGCGCGGCGCGGCGGTGGAGAGCCTTGCGGACTTCAAGGAAGGCGCGTGGTGGGTGCAGGATCTCGCCGCCTCGCTCCCGGCGCGGCTGCTGGGGCCGGGTGAGGGCAAGCACGCGCTCGACCTGTGCGCCGCGCCCGGCGGCAAGACCATGCAGCTGGCAGCGGCGGGGTGGAAGGTGACCGCGCTCGACATGTCGAAGCGGCGGCTCGACCTCCTCAAGGACAATTTGAAGCGCACCGGATTGAAAGCCTCGCCCGTGCGCGCCGACGCGCTGACGTGGGAGCCGAAACACCGTTTCGACGCGATCCTGATCGACGCCCCCTGCACCGCGACCGGCACCTGCCGCCGCCACCCCGATGTGCTCCACCGCATCGGCAAGGGGCAGGTTGCGGAGATGGTGGAGCTGCAACGCAGCCTCGCCGCCAAGGCCGCCGAATGGCTGAACCCGGGCGGGGTGCTGGTCTATGCGGTGTGCTCGCTGGAGGCGGAGGAGGGCGAGGAACAGGGCGCGTGGATCGATGCGAATTACAGCCTTGCGCCCATGCCGATCACGGCGGAGGAACTCCCCGCCGGCCTCGCCCCAACCCCTGAGGGGTGGTTGCGCACCCATCCGGGGATGCTGGCCGAGCAAGGCGGGCTCGACGGGTTTTTCGTAGGGCGGTGGGTGAAGAGCTGACCCGAATCCGTCTTCCCGGGCTTGACCCGGGACCCCGCTTTGTTCTGCCGAGGCTAAAGGCAGCGGGGCTCCGGCTCGGAGGCCGGGGAGACGATGTTGGTGATCCCCCTACTTCACATACTTCTGAAAGCTCTTCCGCAGCTTCATCAGCTTGGGCGGGATCACTGCGAGGCAATAGGGGTTGCGCTGGCCTTCGCCGTCCCAGTATTCCTGGTGGTAGTCCTCGGCCGGATACCATTCCGCCGTCTGCGCGCCGCCTGACAGGCCTTCGATCGTGGTGACGGCGGCCTTGCCGTTATCGGCGTTCCAGCGTGCGATTGCGGCCTTTGCTTCCTCGCCCTGCGCGTCCGACAACGGGAAGATCGCAGAGCGATACTGGGTGCCGATGTCGTTGCCCTGACGGTTCAGCTGCGTCGGATCATGCGTGCCGAGGAACACGTCGAAGATTTCCGCCAGCGAGATCACGGCGGGGTCGAAGGTCACGCGGATTCCCTCGGCATGGCCGGTGGTGCCGGTGCACACTTCCTTGTAGGTGGGATTGGCCTTGGTGCCGCCGATATAGCCGCTTTCGACCTTGCTCACCCCGACGACATCGCGGAACACCGCCTCGGTGCACCAGAAGCACCCGCCGGCAATGATCGCCGTATCCTGATCGCTCATCGATTTCTCCGTTGGTTTCTGCCAAAGATAGGCTAGCAAGCCGCCATTGCCAGTCCGGCACCTACGCATCTTTCGCAATTCCTCGGGAGAGAGTTACCATGAAGAATCTGATCCTCGCCCTCGCCGCCGCGAGCGGCCTCGCCATCGCTGCGCCGCTGCTCGCCGAAAATGACACCGGCATGGTCGACGAGGCGCACATCGAGGACACCGTGCATTTCATGAAGATGCACGGCGAGCAGCTGTCCGCGGCGATCCAGCATCCGACGCGCGCCGAGGACATGAAGCGCGATGCCTTCCGTCACCCGGCCGAAACGCTCGCCTTCTTCCATGTCGGCCCGGAAATGAAGGTCGGCGAATATGCGCCGGGCGGCGGGTGGTATTCGCGCCTGCTCGGCCATTATCTGGGCGGCGAGGGCCAGCTGGTCGGGCTCTACGCCAACCCGCTCACCGCGACGAGCGACCCGGCGCGCCAGCAGCGCATCCGCGACACCGCGGCAGGCTTCGGCAAGGAAGTGGCGGGCTATACCGGGCTCCCGGCCGAGAAGTTCAGCGGCTTCACGCTCGATAATCTCGAAGGCCAAAAGGGCACCTTCGACCGCATCCTCGTGATCCGCGGGCTTCACGGCATTACCCGCGCCGGCACCGCCGACACCGAAATCCGGGCGATGCGCGAACTGCTCAAGGATGACGGGTTGCTCGGCATCGTCCAGCACCGCGCCAAGGCCGATGCGCCGTGGTCCTACGCCAACGGGTCGAAAGGCTATGTCAAGCAGCAGGACGTGATCGATTTCATGCGCCTCAACGGCTTCGAACTGGTCGCGGCGAGCGAGATCAACGCCAACCCGAAGGACCCGGCCAACCATGCCGAGGGCGTGTGGGAAATGCCCCCGGTGCTCACGACCAAGCGCGAGGACCTCAAGGGCCTGGGCGAAAGCGACCGGATGACGCTGCTGTTCAAGAAGGCAAAGTAATCACGAGCATCCGGCGCGGGTGGGAGGTTCCCCCGCGCCGGGAATCGCTGTAGGGGGCGCGGCATGACTGCAATCACCGTCGCCGCCCTTCAGCTCGCCTTGGGTTCCGAGGACGAGGCCACTAATATCGCTGCTGTCGCCGCGCTGGTCGAGGAGGCCGCCGCCAAGGGCGCGCAGCTGATCCTCCCGCCCGAGCTGTTCAGCGGCCCCTATTTCTGCCGCGAGGAGGACGAGGCGCTGTTCGCGCTCGCCCGGCCCACGACCGAGCACCCCAGCGTCATCGCGATGCAGGCGCTTGCCGCCAGGCTCAAGGTGACGATCCCCACCAGCTTCTTCGAGCGGGACGGGCACCACTATTACAACACCCTCGCGATGATCGGCCCCGATGGCGCGATCATGGGCACCTATCGCAAGAGCCATATCCCCGATGGCCCTGGCTACGAGGAAAAATTCTATTTCCGCCCCGGCAATGACGGCTTCAAGGTGTGGGACGTGGCCGGAGAAGATGGCGCCAAGGTGCGCGTCGGCGTCGGCATCTGCTGGGACCAGTGGTATCCCGAATGCGCGCGCGTCATGGCGCTGCTCGGCGCGGAATTGCTGATGTACCCGACCGCGATCGGCTCGGAACCCTATGACGCCGACCTCGACACCAGCCGCATGTGGCGGCGCGCGATGATCGGCCATGCGGTGTCGAACTGCATGCCGGTGGTGGCGAGCAACCGGATCGGCACTGAGTGCGGGCAGCGGTTTTACGGCCACTCCTTCATCAGTGACGAATGGGGCGATTACCTCGCCGAATATGGGGCGGGCGAGAGCGGCGTGCTGATTGCGCGGCTCGATCTTGCCCGCGCCGCGACCCACCGCGCCGGCATGGGCTTCTTCCGCGACCGCCGCCCGCAGCTCTACGGCCGGATCGCGCAGGATATCTGAGCCTGAGCAGCACCTATCTGATCGCGCTGGGCAGCAACCGGCGGCACGTCTTCTGTGGCGATCCGCGCGCCGTGGTGCTGGCTGCGATGGACGAATGTGCTGCCTTCGGCACGGTCGCCGCGCGCTCCCGCGTGATCGCCACCCCCGCAATGGGCGCGGCGCAGCGCCGCTTTGCCAATGCCGCGCTGGTGCTGGAGAGCGAGCTCGATCCGCCCGCGCTGCTCGCGGCGCTCAAGCGCACCGAGCGCGAATTCGGCCGCCGCCCCGGCCAGCGCTGGGGCGACCGGGTGCTCGATTGCGACATCATCCTGTGGAGCGGGGGCACGTGGCATTCCGAGGGCCTCACGATCCCCCACCCGACCTTTGCCGCGCGCCGCTTCGTGCTGGATCCCGCCTGCACCATCGCCCCCGACTGGCGCACGCCCCCGCACGGCCTCAGCCTCGCGCACCATCAAGCCCGCTTGACCCGCCCGCGCCCCCTGCCTAGGTGACCCCCGCATCCCGCCTCTGCGGGACAGGCGCGTGGGCCCGTAGCTCAGTAGGTAGAGCAGCTGACTTTTAATCAGCGGGTCACAGGTTCGAATCCTGTCGGGCTCACCATTCTTGTTTGCGAACCCGCCTCCGCGGGTTCGTCCTCGCTGTGCGTCCTCCGCTACGCTACGGACCCGCTGCGGGGCGGCCGCGTGGCCTTGCGGTCGCGGGGCGACCGATTGAGTGCCATGCGCGCTCCCGGCTCCTGCCTCATGAGCGCATGCCACCACCCTCGGCTCGACAATTCAATCCGGCTCGACCACTGATCCTGGGATGAGGTTTTTGCCCGAGCATCACGTCGCCGATCGCCCGCTGCTGGCGTGGCTGACCGTCGCGTTTGCCGGGCTCGTTGCCCCCGCGAGCGTCTTGCTGATGACCAGCGAAGCATCGGCTGCCGGGGCTGCGCTCGCTCTCGGGATGATGGGGGCGGGCATGATCGCTGCTGCCGCTGCCGGGCGGTTTGTCGTGGGCGTGGCGGTGGGCTTGCTCGCCGGGGCAGGGCTCGTGCTGCTGGCTATGACGCTTGGCCTGCCTGCCCTCCACGCGCCGGCCACCCTCGCGCTGGCCGCCATCGTCGCCAGCATCAGCTTTGCTGCGCGCGGGAGCCTGTTTGCGCGCT
>JACESM010000128.1 GCA_013911835.1 Porphyrobacter sp.
ATGTCCTCCTGATACTTCAGCGAGCCGTCCTTCACGAAGCCTTCCAGCCGCTTGCGAATGCCAGGGAATTCGCTCGCCCAGTCGAGCACGATGAAGCCCGCCATGGTCCCGCGGCGGAAGACCAGGTTGAAGTAGTTCTCGGGCCCAGCGGGAAGCGAGCCGGTCTCGTAGCGGCTGATCCCCCCGCAGATCACCACCCGGGCATTGGTGGCGATGCAGGCGAGCATGTCATTGAGGATCTTGCCGCCCACGTTGTCGTAGATCACGTCCACCCCGCGCGGGCAGTGCTGACGGATCTGCTCCTTCACGCCGCCCGCCTTGTAATCGATCGCGGCGTCATAGCCCGCCTCCTTGACCAGCCAATCGCACTTGTCCTGCCCGCCTGCGATGCCGACCACCCGGCACCCGGCGATTTTGGCGAGCTGGCCGACGATGCTCCCCGTCGCGCCCGCCGCGCCGGAGACCAGCACGGTATCGCCCGCCACCGGCTTGCCGACCTTGAACAGCCCGCAATAGGCGGTCAGCCCGGTCGTCCCGAGCACCGACAACACGGCGGTTGGCGACAGATCGGTTTCGACCTTGGTCAGCTCCTTGCCGTCGGTGACGAGGTATTCCGTCCACCCCGTGGTGCCGAACACTATCTCGCCCACCGCGAAGCGTCCGCCGTTCGAGGCGACCACCTCGGCAATCCCGCTGCCGCGCATCACATCGCCGATGGCCATCGGGGCGACATAGTCGGCGATGTTCTCCATCCAGCCCTTCTGCGCCGGATCGAAGCCGAGATAATGCAGCTTGAGCAGCATCTCGCCCGGAGCCGGGTCGCCCAATTCGGTCGTGACCAGCTTGAAATCATTCTCGATCTCGATCCCGCGGCCGCGCGGGTGTCCGTTGAGGAGCCATTGGCGGGTGGTGGTGGGCATCGGTCTCTCCTTTGTTGGCTTGCCCTATTGCGGGTGCGGGGGCGGGGCCTCTACGGACAAAAGTGTCAGTCGAGCGCGCCTGCCCCTGTGGTAGTCTCTCCCCAAAGGGAGAGCATCATGGGCATCCAGACTCACAAGACCTTCTGCCGCTTCTGCCACGCCAATTGCGCGATGGAGGTCGACGTTGCCGACGGGAAGGTCGTCGAGGTGCGCGGCGATCCCGACGATCCGGCCTTTGGCGGTTACACCTGCATGAAGGGCCGCGAGCTGCCCGACAGCCACAATTCGGACAATCGGCTGCATCATTCGCTGGTGCGGAACGAAGCGGGCGAGTTCGTCTCGACCCCGATGCCCGAGACGCTCGCCCATGTGGCGAGCGAGTTGCGGCGGATCATCGACACCCACGGCCCCCATTCTGTCGCGGTGTTCATGGGATCAGGCGGCTTTCAGAACTCCGCCGCCATGTCCGCCTCGCTGAGCTTCGCCAATGCGGTGGGCAGCCGCAATTTCTACACCTCGGTCACGCTCGACCAGCCCGCCAAGGTCTTCACCACCGCGCGTTACGGCAAGTGGATGGCGGGGCCGAACACCTTCAGCGAAAGCGACGTTGCCTTCTTCATCGGCAACAACCCGATCGTCTCGCACTATTCGCCTGTCGGGGGCGTGCCGCCCTTCAGCCCCTCTCGCCGCATCCGCGACCAGCAGGCCGCGGGCCTCAAGCTGATCGTCGCCGACCCGCGCGAGAGCGATGTGGCGCGGCTCGCCGACATCTACCTCCCCGTCAAGCCGGGCGAGGATCCGGCGATGCTGGCGGGGATGCTCAACGTGATCATTGCGGAGGGCCTCTACGACCGCAACTTCGTCGCCGCGCATGTCGACGGGTTTGATGAACTCGCCGAGGCGGTGAAGGCTTTCCCGCCCGAGGTGGCCGCCGAGCGTGCCGGGCTCGACACCGACCAGCTCGTCGCTGCCGCGCGGATGTTCGCGACCGGCTCAAAGGGCTGCGCCGTCACCGGCACCGGCCCCGAGATGGCGGGCAACGGCACGCTCACCGAATATCTCGTGGTGTGCCTCAATACCATTTGCGCCCGCTTCAAGCAGGAGGGCGAGAAGGCCGCGATCCCGGGCGTGTTCAGCCCCTATCAGACCGCCCGCCGCGCACAGGTCGCCCCGCCGGTGCCGATGTTCGGCGCGGAAGGCATGCCCAAGTCGCGGTTCCGGGGCCTTGGACATCTGGGCTGGGAAATGCCCTGCAACGTCCTCGCCGACGAAATCCTCACCCCCGGCGAGGGTCAGGTGCGCGCGCTGATCTCGGTTGGCGGCAATCCGGTGGTGGGCTTCCCCGATCAGCTCAAGATGGCCCGCGCGCTCGACGATCTCGAACTCTTCGTGCAGATCGACCCGTGGATGAGCGCGAGCGCGAAACGCGCCGATGTGGTGCTCGCGCCCTCGCAATGCCTCGAGCGTGAGGACATCACCAGCCTCTCCGAATGGTGGCACGAAGAGCCTTACGCGCGCTACACCGAGGCGGTGGTCGAGGCTCCCGGCGACTGCATTGACGAATACGAGATGTTCTGGACGCTGGCGCATCATCTCGGCATCCAGATGAACCTCAATGGCGGCCCGCTGCCGATGGATCGCAAGCCCACCAAGCAGGAATTCCTCGATCTGGCGGTGACCGGCTGCCTCGTGCCCCCCAGCCAGGTGCGCGCCGATTGCGCCGCGAATGGCGGGGCGGCGGTGCTCTATCCCGAAAAGCACCCGCTGGTGGAGCCGGTCGACGAGAGCGAGTTCCACCGCTTCGATCTCGCCGTGGGCGCCATGCCGTCCGAGATCCTGAAATATGCCGACGCCAGCGCCGCGCGCGAGGGCTTCGACTTCCGCCTGATCTCGCGCCGGTCGAAGACGCGGTTCAACTCGATCGGGCACCCGCTCAAGAAGCTGCAGGAAAAGACCACCACCAACCCGGCCTTCATCCACCCCGATGACATCGCGGCGCTGGGTCTGGAGGAAGGCGGGCTGGTCGCGATCACCAGCCCCCACGCCACCATCCACGGCGTCGTGAAGGCGAGCGACAAGGTGCGCCGCGGGATCGTCTCGATGGCGCATGCCTATGGCGACGCCGATGCGGGGAAGGACGACGTGCGGACACGCGGCTCCTCGACCAACCGGCTCGTCAGCGAGGTGGTCGATTACGACCCGATCACCGGGCAGAGCCTGCAGAGCGCCATTCCGGTGAAGCTGGAACCGGCCTGACATTCTCCATAACCGAAAGACCACCATGCCCCAAAACCGCCGCTTCCTTCTCCAGCGCCGCCCCGATGGCACGCCGGTGCCTGATGATTTCGAGCTCGTCACGGTCGAGACCCCCGCGCTGGAAGAGGGGCAATTTCTGATCCGCAACCACTACGCCTCGCTCGATCCGGCGATGCGCGGCTGGATGGACGCGGAGGGCAATTACATGCCGCCGATCCCGCTCGGCGATCCGGTGCGGGCGAGCACCATCGGCGTGGTCGAGCAAAGCCGTGCGGATGGTTTCGCGCCCGGCCAGTGGGTGATGGGGCTGAATGCGCTCGAGGACTATTCGATCGGCGTCGCGGGCGGCTTCACCCAGCCGATCGACCCCAGCCTCGTGCCCAATGTCACCAACTACCTCTCGATCTTCGGCGCGGTGGGGATGACGGCCTATTTCGGCTTCCTCGAAGTGTGCGAGCCGAAAGCGGGCGAGACCGTGCTGGTCACCGGCGCGGCGGGTGCGGTCGGCAGCCTTGTGGGCCAGCTCGCCAAGATCCACGGCTGCCGCGCGGTCGGGATTGCGGGCGGCCCTGCCAAATGCGCGCGGCTCATCGAGAAATACGGCTTCGATGCCGCCATCGACTATCGCGGCAAGGACGAAGCCGCCCTCACCGCCGCGATTGCCGAGGCCTGCCCCGACGGGGTCGACGTGATCTTCGAGAATGTCGGCGGGATCATCCTCGATGCGGGGCTGATGAACCTCAACCTCCATTCGCGCGTTGGCCTGTGCGGGCTCATCAGCGAATACAACACCGCCCCGCGCGGCATCCGCAACCTGTGGCAGCTGATCGTCAAGCGCGCGCATATCCGGGGGCTGCTGGTCGCCGACTACGTCCCCCGCTTCGGCGAGGGCGCGCAAGCGATGGGCGTCTGGGCCGCGCAAGGCCAGCTCACCATCGACGAGCATATCGACGAGGGGCTGGAGCACGCCTTCGACAGCTTCATGCGGCTGTTCGCGGGGACGAATGACGGCAAGATGATCCTCAAGATCGCCTGAGACCGATGGCCCGTTCGCTGCTCGTGCTGTCAGGGGGCCATCCTTACGAGGCTGGCCCCTTTGACGAGCTGCTCGCCGCGCTGGGCGATTGGGAGATCACCCACCTCGTCCACCCCGAAGGCGGCGAGGCCGACGCGGCAGACGCCATCCGCGCCGCCGACGCATTGCTGTTCTACGACATGGCAGGCTACAGCTTCGGCGGGGGCACGGTGACCACGCGCCCGCCCTCCGCCGCCTTCCGCGAGGCTGTGACCGCGCGCTTCGCCAGCGGAAAGGGCGCGGTGGCAATGCACCATGCGCTGGCCGGATGGGCGCTGTGGCCGGAGTGGCATGAGTGGCTCGGCGGGCAGTTCCATTACCAGCCGGGCGCGCACGGGCCGGACTCGGGCTACCGCCACGATGTTGCATACGAAGCGCGCATCCTTGCCGACCATCCCGTTACCCGCGGCCTTCCGGAAAGCTTCCCCGTCACCGACGAGCTCTATCTCTGCCCGATAGACGAGAGCGCGCTCACGCCCCTGATCCGGGCCGAGGGCTTCGCCTTCACGGCTGCCAACTTCTACTCCGCCGCGCAGGCTGTCGCGGGCGCGATGTTCAGCAATGCGGGCTGGGAGCACCCCGAGGGCAGCAACTGCATCGCCTGGGAAAGCCGCACCTGCCCCGCCCCGCTGATCTACCTGCAATTCGGCGACGGCGCCGTGACCTATGCCAACCGCCATGTCCGGCAAATGCTCGCACAGGCGCTCGACTACACCTCAGGAGGAACCGCATGACCCCGCAGCAAACCGTCGAGACCTTCATCGGCCACTGGAACGCCTGCGACATCGACGCGATGCTCGCGCTGTGCGCCGAGGACATCGTCTACCACAACATCCCGATGGAGCCGGTCATCGGCACCACACAGATGCGCGCGATGGTCGAAGGCTTCCTCGGCGATGTCGCAAGATGCGACTGGCAGACCCACGCCATCGCCGCCAACGGCAACACCGTGCTGACCGAGCGCACCGACATCTTCCACTTCAAGGACGGTCGCCGCGCCGCGATCCGCGTGATGGGCACCTTCGACATTGGCGCGGATGGCCGCATCACCGGCTGGCGCGACTATTTCGACAGCCAAGAATTCCAGCGCGAATTCGCTCCCTGAGCCGCGCCCGATGATGCGCGCGCTTCAACCCTAACACATTCGCGCATCGCATCGGGGGCGCGAGGGCCGCTAGGCTCTTGCCATAAGCTGAGAAGGGTCTGGAGCCGCATCACATGAACAAGCCCGAAGGCAATGTCTTTGCGCCCGAAACGCTGATCGATCCGTTCGACTATTACCGCGCCATCCACGAGGCGGGGATCGCGATCGAGCATCTCGAAGGGATGAACACTTGGGTCGTCTATTCCTACGACCTGTGCAGCGAGGCGGCGGCCAATCCCGAGGTGTTCTCGAACGACTTCACCGCCCTCATGGGGCGCGAAGCGGACGAGGACATTCAGGCGATCCTTGCCGAGGGCTGGCCTGACCTTCCGACACTGCTGACCGCCGATGCGCCGGTCCACACCCGCAACCGCAAGCTCGTGAACCTCGCTTTCTCGGCCCCGCGCGTCAACGCGATCGAAGCCGACATGCGGCAGAAATCGATCGACCTGATCGAAGCTTTCGCCGACCGGGGCTCTTGCGAATTCGTCGAGGAGTTCGGCGTCCCGCTGCCCGTGGCGATGATCGCCGGGCAGATCGGGCTGGATGATGATCCGGGGCGCGTGAAGCGCTGGTCCGACGCGGCGGTCGACCGCTTCAGCCAGATGGTCGATCACGAGCGCAAGCTCGAATGCGCGCGCAGCCTCGTCGAGTTCCAGCACTACATCAAGGGCCTGATCGACGACCGCAAGGCGAACGGCGGCAATGACCTCCTCACCGATCTGGTCGAGGCGCGCATCGAGGGCGAAACCCCGCTCGAAGACCCCGAGATCATGTCGCTGATGCAGCAGTTCATGGTGGCAGGGAACGAGACCACCACCTCGACGCTGGCGGGCGGCCTGCTCCAGCTGATCCGCAACCCCGACCAGATGGCCAAGGCCAAGGCGGCGGCAGGGGGGCGCGATCCCAAGGTGATCATGAACCTCGTCGAAGAGGCGCTGCGCTACGAGACGCCGACGGCGGGAATGTGGCGCATCGTCAAGCAGGACACCGAGCTTGGCGGCGTGGCGATTCCGGCGGGCAGCGTGGTGCAGCTGCGCTATGCCGCAGCCAATCGCGATCCGTCGAAGTTCCCCGACCCCGACCGTTTCGACATCGAGCGCGCCAATGCCCGCACGCATCTCAGCTTCGGCAAGGGCCCGCACATGTGCGTGGGCAACATGCTCAGCCGCAAGGAAATGCTGGTCGCCTTCGACGAGCTTCTGGAGCGGCTCGATAACTTCGCGGTGCCTGATGACAGCGCGATCCGCATCCTGCCCAACATCCTGCTGCGCGGCGTGACCCACCTGCCGATCACCTTCACAAGGAAAGCCTGAGTCGCATGAATTTCGACCTGTCCGAAGAACAGGAAATGTTCGTATCGTCGGTCGAGCGCTTCGCCGCGCCCATCGACGTCGAGGCGCGGCGCAAGCTTCGCCTCTCGCCCAGCGGCTATGACCGCGCGCGCTGGCAGAGCCTCGCCGAGATGGGCCTGATCGCGCTGGCGGCGAACGAGGCTGCGGGCGGCATGGGCGGATCGGCGGTCGATCTGGCACTGGTGCTCGAGGCGATCGGAAAGGCCAATGCACCTGACCCGCTGCTCGAACATGGCATCCTCCCCGCGCTGCTGCTTGAACGTGGGGGTGCAGGCGATGTGCTCGAAGGCGTGCTGTCGGGCGAGACCATCGCGACCCTCGCCTGGGCCGAGCGCGGCCAGCGTTACAGCCTCAAGGCCAAGGGGATGAAGGCGGACGCGGCAGGAGACGGCTTCACCCTTACGGGCGAGAAGACGATGGTGATGGGCGCATTGCTCGCCGACCTGTTCATCGTCACCGCCGACCTTGGCGGCGAGACCGCGTGCTTCCTCGTGCCCAAGGATGCGCCGGGGCTGGAGGTGCGCGCCTATCGCCTGGCGGATGGCAGCATCGCGGGCGAGATCAAGCTGACCCGCACGCCTGCAACCAAGCTGGCGCTGGATGCGGCGGCGCTCGATAGCATCGTCGCCGATGTGCGGCTCTTTGCGGCGGCGGAGATGGTGGGCCTCGGTCAGCGCCTGCTCGACGATACGCTTGCTTACGTGAAAGAGCGCGAACAGTTCGGCGTCGCCATCGGCAGCTTTCAGGCCTTGCAGCACCGCTTAGTCGATTGCTACGCAAGGCAAGAACAAGGACGTTCAATGCTTTACCGCGCAGCATTGACCGATCAGGGCGATGCAGCAAAATGGCAGCGCGCCGCCGCCGGGGCCAAGGCTTTCATCGGCGAGAATGTCGACGCGATCGCGCGCGAGGCGGTGCAGATGCACGGCGGAATGGGGATCACCGACGAGCTTGCCATCGGCCACGCCTTGAAGCGGGTGCTCGTGCTCGCCCGCCTGTTCGGCGACGTCGACACCGTGCTGGCGGAATATGCTTTGGCCGCTTGACCGGCGCACAGGAGGGGAACTGAAACATGGGCGAAAAGATCGACCCGAACCTGTGGAGTGACGGGGCACAGCCGCAGCTGATGGGCGGGCGGCTGCCTTCAGGGCAAATCGTCTTCCCCATGCCC
>JACESM010000129.1 GCA_013911835.1 Porphyrobacter sp.
TGGCCCGCGCAAATCAAGACGCCCGCCGCCACACCTGCGTCTGGCAGAAGGGGCCGAACCTGCTCGAGGTGAAGGGCTGCATCGGCCCCTTGCGGCGCACCACCGAGCGGTAGCTCTTGCCGCTCTTGGGGTCGTAGATCTGGCCGCGCCACAGGTTGCTTTCCTGCGTGAAGGCCGAAAGGATCGGGGTCGTCGCCAGCAGCTTGCGCTTGCGCTTGGCGGCGTCGGGGTTGTTGATGTCGCGCTGGTCATTGCCCTGCGGCGGGGCGACGAGGAAACGCTCGATCGTGCCGCACAGGGCTTTGCCGCAGGGCGCGATCACGATCACCGCGTCCTTTTCCGCGGTCACCCAGCGGCCCGTGATCGGCTCTGCCGCGAAAGCCGCAGGCACCAGCGCCGCCAGTCCGAGGCCTGCGCCAAGCACGGCCGCCATCACACCCTTGCGCGTCATCTTCGCTCTCCCCAATCAATCGAAGCCCGCGCCGAACGGCCAGCGCCGTCCGCACAGGCCGAGCACTTTGAACAGCCTTCCCATTTCGCTGTCCTTAACGAGACGGTTACGCTGCCGCTCGAATTTGTCGCGCTGATAGGGCGCGCGGCGGATGAGCATTTCCATGCGCGTGTCGATCCCCATCTGGATCAGCCATTCGCCCTGATATTGCAGCCCCATGAGGTCCGCCCCGTGCTCGACCGCGACCTGCTGGAGCAGCTCGAAATCGACATGCGCGGTAAGGTCAGCCTCACCGGGATGCGCGAAAACATCGACCTTCTGGTGTGATTTCAGCGCCTGCAAGGTTGAGCCTGAGCGCAGTTCCTCGTGGCCGTAATCGATGATCAGCGCCGCCCCGCCCTGCTCCTTCAGCCGCCGCGCGATCTCGGCCATCAGCGCGACCGCGGCCGGGCTGGTTTCGATCAGCGTGCCTTGCGAGGCGGTGACCCAGCTGGGCGGGACGATGTGGTCCATCTTCTCGCGGCCGGTGACGTAGGTGAAGGCATCATCCTCCAGCCCCACCATGCGCGGGAACCACCCGTCGGTCGAGCGGATCAGGTGCTGCACCGGCAGGGCATCGAAGAACTCGTTGGCGACGATCAGCAGCGGCGCATCGTCGGGCAGGGTCGAGATGTCGTGGTGATGGATGCAATCGGGGAAGGCCTCGCGCTGGAGCTTGCGCAAGCTGGCCGAGGTCTCGACGAAGTGCACCTGCGGGGTCAACCCCTGCTTGGCCGCCGCGCCCAAGGCATCCTTGGCGAGCGTCCCGCGCCCCGGCCCAAGCTCGACATAATGGATGTATTTGCGCCGGGTCATCTGCGACCACAGATCGGCAAACCACACCCCGATCAGCTCGCCGAACACCTGCGTGATCTCGGGCGCGGTGATGAAATCGCCCTGCTCGCCCAAGGGATCGCGGCTGGCGTAGTAGCGCGCGTTGCTCTCGCCCATATATTGCGAGAGCGGGATCGGGCCGGTCTCGCGGATCAGGCGGCGGAGCACCTTGGGCACGTCGACATTCGCGCGGGCGAGGACTTCGGCCTCGAGCCGCGCCTGTTCGGCAGCGGCAGCTTCCTCGGCCTCGCGCCTGGCCTGTTCCTCGGCGGCGATGCGCGCGGCTTCTTCCTCGGCGGCCTGCCTCGCAGCCTCTTCCGCCGCGAGCCGGGCGGCTTCCTCTGCGGCGCGGCGCGCGGCTTCCTCGGCTTCCGCCTTGGCTTTCGCTTCGGCTTCGGCCTTGGCCTTGGCTTCAGCCTCGCGGCGGGCTTTCTCCTCGGCTGCCTTTCGGGCCTTTTCCTCGGCCTCGGCCCTGGCGCGGGCTTCGGCTTCGGCCTTGGCGCGGGCCTTGGCTTCGGCGCGGGCGCGGGCTTCGGCTTCCTTCTTGAGCCGCGCTTCCTCGGCCGCGCGCATCCGGGCTTCTTCCTCGGCGCGCTTGCGGGCTTCGGCGATGCGGCGCGCCTCTTCCTCCGCACGCGCGCGTTCGGCAGCTTCGGCGGCCTCGGCCTCGCGGCGGGCGCGTTCCTCGGCTTCGGCGCGGGCGCGGGCTTCGGCGATGGCGCGGGCCTTGGCTTCCTTCTTGGCCTGGAGTTCGGCGGCCGCGCGGGCGCGCGCTTCCTCCTCCGCCCGGCGGCGCGCTTCGGCGAGGGCGAGCTTCTGCGCGCGCGCTTCGGCGGCGGCCTGCTCGCGTGCTTCGCGTTCGGCGGCGGCGCGGGCTTCGGCCTCGGCTTTCTCGCGGGCGCGGGCTTCCTTCAACGCCCGGGCGCGCTCCTCGGCCTCGGCCTTGGCGCGGGCGAGCGCCTCGGCCTTCTCGCGTGCGGCGGCCTCGGCCCGCGCCTTGGCGGCAGCGCGCGCATCCTCGCGCGCCGCACGTTCGGCGCGCGCGGCGGCTTCGGCGTCGAATTCAGGATCGATCAGCCGGAGCGCGCTGCGCCACACCCCCGGCCCGCCGCCGTTCAGGCTGGCGCTGCCGCCCCTGCCGCCAGCGGCTTCTTCCGCAGCGCGTAGATCACGACAATCAATCCAGTCAGGATAAGCGGTATCGTCAGCCATTGCCCCATCGTTAGCCCCGTGCGGGCCGCAAAGTCAGCCAGTTGTTGATCCGGCTGACGGAAAAATTCATTCACGAAACGCGCGACCCCCATGCCCACGGTGAACACCCCCGCCAGCAGCCCCGGGCGATAGCGCGCGCGGGTGAGCCAGAACAGCGAAAGCATGATCACCAGCATCGCCAGCCCCTCGAGCCCGGCCTGATAGAGCTGGCTCGGGTGACGCGGCAGCTCGGCAGGGTCGGTCGGAAACACCATCGCCCAGGGCACATCGGTGGGGCCGCGCCCCCACAGCTCGCCGTTGACGAAGTTGGCGAGGCGGCCGAGCAGCATTCCCATCGGCACGCCCACGCTGACGTAATCAACCACGCGGATGAAGTTGAGCTTGTCGCGCCACGAGACCCACGCCATCGCCACGGTCACACCGATCAGCCCGCCGTGGAAGCTCATGCCCCCGTCCCACAACCGCAGCAGCTTCCACGTGATCAGCCCGTCGCCCGCAAAGCCGGTCCACAGGCTCGGATCGTAGAACGCGGCATAGCCCAGCCGCCCGCCGAAGATGACGCCCAGCGTGCAGTAGAAGAACAGATCGTCGGCATGGCGCTGCGCCATCGGCGCGCCGGGCTCCTTCAGCGCGCGCGAGGTGTGCCAATAGGCGAAGATCACCCCCAGCAGATAGGCCAGCGAATAATAGCGCAGCGTAAAGTTGAACGTCTCGGTGCCGATCACGATCCCCGGCTTCAGCCCGAGACTCGTCCACTGGATCGGATCGGCAGCGGCGGTGCTTGCGGCAAGTAGTGACAGCACGGAGCGAACCTCTTATTGCAATGATATGCCGTAACGGTGAGCACGAAACGGCCCCTATCGCGCTGGCGCTTCTGGCACAGCAGGCGGGGCAGGGGAAGGGGTGCGGGAGACCACCGCACGGAATGGGACAGGCAATCCGGGAACCGGGTGCCGCAACAACGAGAGAGGAACACAACCGCATGCCCACCCAGCTGGACAATGCGCTCGAAGCGATCATCGCCGGCCTAACCGCCGAGGGCCAGCCCTTTGCCACCGTGCCTTTCACCCGTGACGGGGTGACGATGCCGGCCTTTGCGGGTGCGCCCCCCAGCCTTGCCCATTATTTCGCCCACTTTGCGAACCAGAACAAGGACATCCCCTTCCTTGTCGACGGCGAAATCCGCCTGACCTTCGGCGAGGCCTATGCCGCCGCGACCCATGTGGCCGAGGGCCTGGCAACGCTCCACGGGGTCGAAAAGGGCGACCGCGTCGGGCTCGCGGCGCGCAATTCGGCCAACTGGATGATCGCCTACATGGGCATCCTGATGGCGGGCGGCTGCGCCACGCTGCTCAACGGTTTTTCGAGCGGGGAGGAACTGGCCTACGGCCTCGATCTCGCCGAATGCAAGCTGCTGCTGGCCGATGACGGCCGCGCCGCGCGGCTCGAGGGCCATGCGCACCCGGCCAGAATCGTGCTGTTCGGCCACGGCAATCCGCCCGCCGAGGGCCTCGCCGCCACCTGGGCCGAAGGCAATGCCGTCGCCATGGCGATGCTCGGCGCGTTGGGGCCGGATGATCTGGCGACGATCCTCTACACCTCGGGGTCGACCGGCAAGTCCAAGGGCGCGTGGTCGGATCACCGCGGGGTGGTGAACGGCGTGATGAACTACGTCTGCCAGTCGGCGATGGCCAAGATCCATGTCGAATCGCAGGACGGCCCGCTGACCAGCCAGCCCTGCGCGCTGGTCGCCGTGCCGCTGTTCCACGTGACAGGCGAAGTGCCGCTGTTCCTCCAGAGCTTCGCCATAGCCCGCAAACTGGTGCTGATGCCCAAGTGGGACGCCGGCCTCGCGATCCGGCTGATGGCCGAGGAGAAGGTCAGCTATTTCGTCGGCGTGCCGCTGATGAGCTACGAGATCGCGGGCCACCCCGATCGCGAGAAATACGACCTGTCGGCCTGCAAGAGCTTCGCGGCAGGCGGCGCGCCGCGTCCGGTCGAGCATGTCACCCGCATCAAGGAAGCCTTCCCCGGCGGTTTCCCGTTGCTGGGCTACGGCCTTACCGAAACCAACGCGGTCGGCTGCGGCAATTTCAACGAGAACTACCTCGCCAAGCCCGGCTCGACGGGGCGCTCCAGCAAGCCGATGGTCGATCTCGCGATCCTCGACGATGCCGGCAACCCCCTGCCCAATGGCCAGGTGGGCGAGGTCTGCATCCGCTCGGTCGCCAATTTCCGCGGCTACTGGAAGAACCCCGAGGCGACCGCCGCCGCCTTCACCGACACCGGCTATTTCCGCACCGGCGACCTCGGCTATCTCGATGAAGACGACTACCTCTTCATCGTCGACCGCAAGAAGGACATCATCATCCGCGGCGGCGAGAATATCTCGTGCATCGAAGTCGAGGATGCGATCTACGCGCATGACGACATCGGCGAATGTTCGGTCTTCGGCCTGCCGTGCGAGCGGATGGGCGAAGTTCCGGCAGCGGTCTATGCGATGAAGGAGGGCCGCGCCCCGATCACCCCGGGCGAGCTGCGCGCCTTCCTGCTCGAACGGATCGCGCCCTTCAAGGTGCCGCTCGAACACCAGATCTGGATCACGCACGAGCCCCTGCCGCGGCTCGGCACGCAGAAGATCGACAAGCGCACGGTCAAGGCCCGCTATCTCGGTGAGGCTGTCGCTGCGTGATCGCCGCATGAGGGTTTTCCGATGAGTTTGGCACGCGTCCCCGGTCAGCGTGCGATCATCGACCGGCGCGCGCTGGCCGAGGAGATCGAGGCGCTGTTCGCCGGCGGAGGAGCGGCTGCGCGCCCCGCAATCGTCACCGCGCTGCGCCTCGCGCTCGACGAAGGCCGCGCCGAACTCGCACGCCGCTTGCTCGAGACGCCTTCGGCGGGGCACGAGGTCACTGCAGGCTTCAGCTTCCTGATGGATCAGCTGCTGCGGGTGATCCACGATCACGTCACCTCGCATCTCTACCCGGTTCCCAACCCGACCCAGGCCGAACGCCTCGCGATCCTCGCGGTCGGCGGCTACGGCCGCGCCGAGATGGCGCCGCATTCGGATGTCGACGTCGCCTTCATCACCCCGGGCAAGCGCGCGCCGTGGTGCGAGCAGGTGATCGAGACGATGCTCTACCTGCTGTGGGATCTGGGCCTCAAGGTCGGCCATTCGAGCCGCACGGTTTCCGATACGATCCGGATGGCGAAAGAGGATCTGACGATCCGCACCGCGTTGCTCGAAAGCCGGCTCGTATGGGGCGAACAGGCGCTTTATGACGAGCTGCGCGCGCGCTTCTGGAGCGACGTGACCAAGGGCTCGGAACGCCAGTTCCTGACGCAAAAGCTCGCCGAGCGCGATGCGCGGCACAAGCGGATGGGGGACAGCCGCTATGTCGTCGAGCCCAATATCAAGGAGGGCAAGGGCGGCCTGCGCGATCTCCAGACGCTCTACTGGATCGGCAAATATGTCCACCGCGTCGACAATGCTGCGCAGCTGGTGGACGTGGGCCTGCTGACGCAAAGCGAATATCGGAGCTTTCGCCGCGCCGAGGGCTTCCTGCTCGCGGCGCGCTGCCACATGCACATCCTCACCGACCGCGCCGAGGATCGCCTCACCTTCGATCTCCAGCGGCAGGTGGCCGAACGCATGCTGTTCGCCGACCGCCCCGGCAAGAGCGCGGTCGAGCGGTTCATGCAGTACTACTTCCTCCAGGTGAAACGCGTCGGCAGCCTGACCGGCGTGTTCCTCGCGCACCTTGACGAGGAGATGGCGCGGAAGCGCCCGCGCACCGGGTTCTTCGCCGGCTGGACCCAGCGCCCCCGCCAGTTCAAGGGCTACACCGTCGAAGGCGGACGGTTGCGCGCGCCAGGCGACGAGTGGTTCAAGGCCGATCCGGTGCGCCTTGTCGAAGTGTTCCAGCTCGCCGAGGCCGAGGGGCTCGAGGTCCACCCCGAAACCATGCGGCAGGCCGGGCGCGATGCGAAGCTGATCGATGGCAAGGTCCGCCGCGACAAGCGCGCCAATGCGCTGTTCCTCGACTTGCTGTGCGGCCGCAAGGATCCCGAGACCGCGCTGCGCTGGATGAACGAGGCGGGCGTCTTCGGCCGCTTCGTGCCCGATTTCGGCCGGGTCAACGCGCAGATGCAGTTCGACATGTATCACCACTACACGGTCGACGAACACACCATCCGCGCGATCGGGCTCCTGAGCCAGATCGAACGCGGTCTGCTGACCGCCGATCACCCGCGCGCCACCCGCGAGTTCCCCAAACTCGCCTCGCGCCGCGCGCTCTATGTGGCGGTGTTGCTCCACGATATCGCCAAGGGGCGCGGGGGCGATCATTCGGTTCTCGGCGCCGATGTCGCGCATAGCCTGTGCCCGCGCTTCGGGCTCGACGAGAAGGAGACCGATCTGGTCGCCTGGCTGGTGCTCCAGCACCTCCTCATGAGCCGCACCGCGCAGAAGCGTGACCTTACCGATCCCAAGACGATCGAGGATTTTGTCGCCGAGGTGCAGAGCCTCGAGCGGCTGCGCAACCTCGCGATCCTGACCGCGGTCGATATCCGCGCGGTGGGCCCCGGCACGTGGAACAGCTGGAAGGGCCAGCTGCTCGGCGAGCTTTACGATGCCGCGCAGGAACGCCTCCGCCTCGGCCACAAGGGCAATGGGCGCAAGGCGCGGGTCACGGCCAAGAAGGATGCGGTGCAGCGCCTGCTGGGCGACAAGGATCACCTTGTCGACAGCATCGGCGCGCTGCTGGGCGATGCCTACTGGATCGCCGAGCCCGAAGACATCATCGCCGGGAATCTCGCGCAATATGATGCCGCCGAAGCCGCAGGCGAGGCGCTTTCGATCGCCTGCGAGGTCGACGAGACGCGCGGGGCGACGCGGGTCAGCGTGATCGCGGCGGACCATCCGGGGCTGTTCTACCGCATGGCGGGCGGCATTCACCTTGCCGGCGCGAACATCATCGATGCGCGCATCCACACCGCCAAGTCGGGCTATGCGGTCGACAACTTCCTGGTGCAGGATCACACCGGCCAGCCCTTCCGCGAGGCAGGCCAGATGGCGCGGATCGAGAAGGGCATCCGCGACGCGCTGCTCGCCAAGGTCGAACTGGTGCCCAAGCTCGCCGCGCGGCCGCTGGCGCACTCGCGCGCCAAGGCCTTCGACGTCGCCCCGCGGGTCGGCTTCGACAACGACGCCTCGAACCACTTCACCGTGATCGAAGTCACCGCGCGCGATCGTCCGGCGCTGCTCAAC
>JACESM010000013.1 GCA_013911835.1 Porphyrobacter sp.
CGGTGATGATGACGCAGATCTTCGGCCATTTCGCCGACGACAAGGGCCTGTTCTTCCCGGGTGCGCCCTATCTTGTTTCGCTGGGTCTGCTGACGGTTGCAATCGGGCTGCTGTGGCGCACGATGCGCGGGCTCGATCCGGCAGCGCAGCCAATCCCCCTGCCGGAGTGAACGATGCAAGGCGCGGTGGACGCCCGAGGCGCGTCATGCGGTCTGGCCCGAACTGGTGAAAGGTTGGCTGACCGAGCGCGGAATCATCGGAGAGCAGCCCTGAGGCCTGCACTGGTCGAACTCGCGCCCGGGCCGCTGTTCCGCTTATCTCCGTTTGCAAGAGCGCCGCTGCCATCCCGCCCGCGCTTGCGTGGAGCGCGTGAATTACCGGCTTGGTGGCGGCGGGGGTGGGCCATAACTCCATAGCCGCATGCCGCGCGACCATCCGGCGCGCGCGGCTTTTTTCCGCCTGTCATGACAGGCGAGACGCCAGCAGCGCTGTCGAAGTCTCAAGTGTGATCGGAGGGAGCAAGGACCGCCCCGAAGGGGTCGCGCTGTGAAGTCCGCTGGCATCGCCATGTCGCTTGCAGGGGCAACCCAGCCCCTGCTGCGCGCCTTTCCTTCCCAGCGGGCTTCAGAGCGTGATCAGCACGGGTCAGAATGGCCCGAAACCGCTCTAATTGCGCAACCGAGATCGCCGAAGGGACCCACAACGCCCTGGGCGAACTCGTCCGGCCTTTCGATTTGCGCTACTGGCGGGGAGCAGGCAGGAATGACTCAGGCAAGGTTGCCATTGTAGAGCCATGGCAAAAACGAGCCAAAGCGCCCGTATCCAACTCCTGATCGAGGACCCTTGTAGCAATCCACCCCGCGCAATCTTCTCTGCAAATGTCCGCGAGAGGTTGATATTCGTTGAGAATTCGGACCCGACATAGTCAAGAAAACTGCGCCGTCGGTGTCCCAGGAAATACCAACGATGCCCGCTGCCTTACTGTTCTTGCCTTGCCTTGCTGCGACGACGAGACCATCATCTTAAGAATGCGGTTCCTCACCTTCTTCGAACTTCGATGGTTAGATCGCAGCCGCGTAAGAGCATACGCGATCATCCTCACTTTCTGCTCCTTCGGAAGTTTATGGTGGATGTTTCAGGAAGCGATGAAGCCCGGAGGGTCGGACTTCATGGCGTTCTGGTCGGCATCCCGGATGCTCGCGCAGGGGTCCGGTGCCGACATTTACTACCCCGATGCGATACGCACCGTCCAGCGTACGGTCGAGACGGCAGACGTGGTACCATTTGTTCATCCACCTCACTTCTTGCTGTGGGTCTGGCCACTTGGCTTTTTCAGCTACCCCAGCGCTTGGATCACGTGGTCAGCAGTAACATTTGGCTTCTGGATGGTCGCCACTCGTCGATTATTCCCGACGATGTCCTGGCCGATAGCCGGATTTCCTGGCGCGCTCATTGCAGCATGGCACGCACAGACTGGCTTTCTGACAAGTGGCATCCAGGCATTGATCGCGTCGCAGTTGGGAAATCATCCTTTCCGAGCGGGCCTCTGCATAGGCCTGCTGATTATTAAACCGCATGTCGCAATTCTTATGCCATTCGCCTTACTAGCCGCCCGAATGTGGTCGGCGATTGCTGGTGCGGCGATATCCATTCTCATTTCATCATTAGCGACGTGGATGTGTTTTGGGTCCGCCGTGTGGCTTGCCTACCCATCATCCTGGGTTGTGAGCCAGCATCTGATCGAGGCCGGTGATCACGCCTTCTTCCTGCGCCAAGTGACCGTCTATGCCATGCTGAGGGCTTGGGACTTGCCGGAAGCCGCCGCTGTCGCGCAGGGCCTTGCCACAACCCTGTCGATCCTGGTCATCTGGAGATTCTGGTCGATCGACGCGCCGATCGAGCGCAAGGTTGCGCTTCTCCTCGCCCTGACCCCGCTCGCCACCCCCTATCTGTTCAGCTACGATTTGCCGTTTCTTGTCGTTCCGGTCCTGTGGCTCGTCGCGCATTACAAGCAGCGATGGTCGAAGCCGGCGCTCGTGGCTCTGTATGTCTCGCCGTTGCTGTGCCGGGCGGTGGCCTTGCCGCTTTCGGTCAACCCGACGCCGCTCGTCTGCATTGCCATGGCCGTACTGATTTACCGGCAACTTGTGCCTGGCGGAGCGGACGAGAGATTTGACACTTCGTAGATCAGGGCTGCAATAGGGTTTCGCTGACAGGCCGGTTTGCGATCTCACGCTGGTCTGCTGGTCGGTCACTCAGGCCTCGGTTCCCGAGAGATGGCCTTGCGATGCCGCCGCGCTTTGGTGATGCAAGATATATGGATCGTAGCATGGATGGTCGCCGCAGTTACAGCGTCGAGGAACAACTGATGATCCTCTGCCTGATTGTGTCCAGCGCGCTCATCTCAATTTCCACGCATGTGGAACTGCGCCCGATAATCGGTTTCGAGGCGACCGCTGACGATGCGGCGAAAGCCACAACTGGCCACGCTCTCGCCCCGGCGGTGAACGAGGCCGCGAGCCGGACCGGGCCGGTTAACTCGCAGCCTGCAAACCCCGAGGCTATGCTCCGCGCCGATGAGGCAAGCTCGATTGGGAACGACGCGATCAGCATAGCCAAGGATCTCCATATTGGCGGAGCCCGAGCCGGCAGGCTCGATGTCACGGTGACCGTCAGCGGCGAACTGATGGTGGACTACCGCCAACTCAAGGAATTGATGGCAGCAGCCGGTGTCGAACAGCGCGGGAGCGCCATGCAGGGACTTCGCGATGGCCCTGCCGATCTGCGCGCGCTCCAACGGGCCGGGATCGATATCCGCTATTCTCCCGAAGAGGACGTGTTCAGGATCAACGGGTTGTCCCCGGCAGCCTCGGGGGGCGCCGTCATGCGCGCGCCGGGCAAAACTGGTTCACGTGATGGGGGGTAGAGCCCGGCAAGATCTTGCCGTCAGCGTCGCGTTCAACGGCACCACCGGGGTGATCGGCGTGAAGGCGTAGGACGCGGTTACCGCTCTGCCGCAGGCTTCCGTGGCGACCGTGAAGGCAGACGAAGGCACGCTTGCGACCGAGGCGAACCCTGCTGCGTATGTCTGCGTGTCGGCGGACGTGGTGCACTGGGGTGCGTTCAGGGCCGAGCAACGGGCCGCCGCCTCTACTGCGGTCTGGAGGCTGTTCCTGATCCACATGAACCGCCCCAGTTCGATCGAGCCGAAGACCATCGCCAGAAATACCGGAACGACCAGCGCAAATTCTGCCGCCGTTGCGCCACGCTTGTCAGCGCCGAGCGCGCGCATTCCGTGGCCCCGAGACATTGTCACGGAATCCGCACTCTGGCGGTGGAACTGAGGGTCGTCGGGTTGGACAAGCCCGGCCATGTGTAGATGAACGGGTACGAGGCGCTTGCACTTACCGTGACATATTTGCCGGCCACCGCGCCCGAAGTGCACGTCGAGCCGCAGGTTGCAGCCGCCACCCCCATGGCAGCATCGGGGCAGCCGCAGGATTCGACGGGTGTCGCCGCCGTAATCGCGATGGAGGCGCCCCCGGCCATGGCGGTAGAGATGCCGGCCTGGTTGAAGCCTTGTGCGGCGGCGAAGCTAGCGCCCGCATGGGTGGCAGAAGCAACCTGAAGGCGAGTGTAGATCAAACCGCCGAAGTCGATCAAGGCCGTGATCAGGATCACCAGGACCGGGACGATCAGCGCAAACTCGGAAGCGCTTGCGCCCGATCTGTCGGCGAGAAGGGTCCGGAAAAGATGACGACGCCCCATGCTCCTCACTCCACCAGCGCAATCGTACCGCCGGCGAGATCCCTGATGCCGGAACCGGGGCAGTTGGCCCGCATGGTGGCGTTGTTGGACAGTTCAACACGGAACGCCACCAACTGGGTGCAGCGGGTCGAATCGAGATTGTTGTTCATGACAAGCGTCGAATTCGGGAAGTAGAACGCACCTTGAACAGATATGCTGTTGCTGTTCCCGAACGTGAAGGTGGAAGGATTGGGGGCTGTTGTACTCATGAAGGCGATGCCACTCAATGGTCCGGTCGTCGGTGCAAAAATATCAAAGCTCGTATTATTGCCGATACTCACATCGCTCGACGGATTTGGCACATCGAACACAAGGGTTACTCCCGTCCCCCGGATAGAAAATCCATTTCCAATCTTGAATTTCTGATTGATGTAATAAACGCCAGCAGCAAGATTCAATACTTTGTTGGTCGCATTATTGGGCAAGTCGAAGCCACTGCAGTACCGACCTGGCAAAAAGCTTCCGCCATTTTTTACTTCGGGGATACAAGAGCCCGTCGCGGCAGGCGCGGTGACACCGGCATAGGGGTCCGCAAATTGGGGAAGGCCGGTCGTTATCGTGCCCGTGACAACGGCGTTATTCCCCTGATTGACCGTGCCCCCAGAGAACAGATCGGCGTCGATTAAAACATTGTTACTGTTGCCGATGTCGACGTTGCCGTTTGAAAAAACCCCGCACTCGGCCTGCTGCAGCTGTGAATTGTTGGTGAACGTCACCGCGACCCCGCTGCTGGCCAGACCGATGACGCAGGAGCCCCCGCCGCCGTTGCCGGCAACGGCGCGTGCGACAACCGTCGGTGCGCTGGCGGTGAACAGTGCGGCCAGCCCGAGGTTCTGCGGCTGGCTGATAGTGACCTGCCAGTAGCTCGTGGAACCCGCAAACGCCCCGGTCGCGGGAGGGTTGGTGACATCAACCGTCACACCGCCGGTCCCGTGGGTGAACCCCATGCTGGCGGCGATGGCGCGGGCCTCCGTAACACCATCAGTGCTGAGACCAGCGGCCACGGCCGCCGAATAGGCTGCCTGATCGGCGGCGCCCTGCGCCTGACGGCTCCGCATCGTCCACACGCCAACATCAAAGGCGAGCGCGCCGAAACCAATGATGACCGGAAGCAGAATGGCGAAGATTGCCGCCGTCGCCGCATTCGTGTCGTGCTTGAAGCGCGCCAAAAGCGAGATCACTCCGCGAAGAAACGGCAACTCCCCGATGTCTGCGTCGCTCTTCATGCCTGTGCACCCCAAATGCCGGTTGAAGCGAGATAAGTCAGCAATCCGCCCGCAGCGATAGCCAGACCGAACGGAACCTTTCTGAATTCCTTGGCGAGCGCCGGGTCCGGCGCGAGAGCCGCGACCCGGCTGCGAAGCGGAAACCATGCAAGCGCC
Organism: Porphyrobacter sp.; assembly: GCA_013911835.1. Lineage (GTDB taxonomy): Bacteria > Pseudomonadota > Alphaproteobacteria > Sphingomonadales > Sphingomonadaceae > Erythrobacter. The sequence goes on from JACESM010000013.1 coordinate 5,190, forward strand.
AGAACCAGACCGCAGAGCGCAACCGCCCCCAACATCCAGAAACCATACCCCAAAGGCAGCCATGCGGCAACGGCCACATAGAACTTGGCATCGCCCCCGCCGATCACTCCTCCGGCAAACAGCGCCATGCCGACGAGCAGTGCCAGGACGCCATGCGCAAGGCTCAATCCGACCCAGGTCAGATCATGCAGCATCCAGCCCGCAGCGATGCCCGTGCCGAGCACTGAGAGGCACAGCAGATTGGGAAGCATGCGATGGCGGAAATCGCAATAGGCCGCGATGCCGCACTGCGCGGCCAGCACCAGTTGGGCAAGAGACGCGAGGAGCGCGCTGTCCATCAGGGGCGGTCTGCACCGGCAGGGGCAGCGGCAGCCTGCGCACCGAAGGGATTATCGACAACCTTTGCCTGCGGCGCAGCAGGTACGGCAGTCGACCCTGCTGTGGCCTGCGCGGTGCGCTGGCCCGAAGCGGCAGGGGCCTTCTTGGCATCCGGCCGGTCGAGATAGGCAACCGTTGCGGTGGCTGCCGGCTGCGCTTCCGCCGAAGCGATGAAGACTTCACCGCGCGAACGCCGCTCCATATTGCCCGTCAGGCGCGATCCATCGGTGCTCGGCTGCAGCTTTGTGGGAACGAGGCAATTCACCTCCGACATCGCGCCGTCCTGCAGCGCGGCAAGCGGGGACGCGTCGGACGCCGCTTTGCGTGCCAATCCGGCATGCTGAAGCCGCAGAAGATTTGCGATGAAACGGTTGTCGGTGGGATCGGCCGCGATGGCCGACTTGAAGTATTGTTCCGCCAGATCATCGCGGCCGATCTGCGCGAAAGCCACGCCCAGCGCGTTGCTCGCCTCGGGCCGGGTCAGAGGATCCGCAAGCGCAGCCCGCAAGGGCGTGATCGCTTCGACCGGGCGTCCCTGTGTCAGCGCCTCGCGGCCCGCTTCCAGAGACTGGCTGCTATCGACCTGCGCCATATCGGATGCGGAGCGACCCGAACCCTTGAACAGCGAAGACGCAAAGGAGAAGGTCTGGCAACCTGACAAGGCGGTCAGCGCGACGGCGAGTGCGATGGTTTTAGGCATCGAGTGCATGGGCCTGTAACCTCCTAAAAGAAACTCTTGGCGATGCGCACCACACCGGGCAGCATGAGAACGCTGATCATCGTGGGCAACATGAACACCACCAGCGGGATCGAGATCAAAACCGGCAGTCGGTGCGCCTTCTCCTCTGCGCGCATACGGCGCTTCTCGCGCATTTCGGCAGAATACACCCGCAGCGATTCTCCGAGGCTCGTGCCCATCTTGTCCGATTGGATCAGAAGCGCGGAAAAGGTCCTGACATGATCGACGCCGCTCATTACGCCCAGCGCCCGCAGCGCTTCATCACGCGGCGCCCCTGCGCGCATCTGCAATGTCGTGGTCGACAGCAGTTCTGCAATCTGCGGATGCGACCGCATCATTTCGCGTCCGACGCGGTTCATGGCCGCCTCAAGGCCAAGTCCGGCTTCGACGCACACGAGCATCAGGTCGAGGCAATCCGGGAAGCCGAGTTCGATCGCTTCCTTACGCCGGTCGATGCGCGCTTGAACAAACAGGTTGGGCAGATAGAGGCCCATGACTGCCAGCAGGCAGCTGAACGCATAGAGCTTCAGGAAGGACGTTTCCTCGTTGCCGAGTGCGGTGAGGAGCAAGAAGCTCCCGGGCAAGATAAACACCAGTCCGAGGCGGATCATCGTGAAAATCTTCGGTGCCGAAGGTTCGCGAAATCCCGCAGCAATCATACGCTGGCGGAGCTTGTCGCCCTTGGTATCGACGAGGTTGAGACCGGCTTTCTCGATCGCCTGCGCCAATTGCGCCCAGGCCGATTCATCGCGGGTCTGGATTGACCCCGCTTCCACCTGATACTCGCGGCCCTGCGTGCCGATGCCCTTGATCTGCCGCCGCAGATCGGCACGCGCAAGGATCAGCCCCAGCAGGCGCGAAAAGCCGAAGGTGCAAACCAAGAACAGCAGGAGCAGCGCAAGTGAACGTGCCAGCGGGTTCATGGAAAGCAGATCGATCATGTCAGACCTTCACATTGACCATGGCCCGGATCATCGCCAGACCGAAGAGATACCAGATGAACGTGAGCGGAAACCCGATGTAGAAGATCGGATCGTCGGCGACATCGAAGTAAAAACCCGGGCTGGTGAGCAGGATCGAGCCCAGCGCGAGAAGCGGAAGGACGGTCAGCATGATGCCCGTCATCCGCCCTTCGGATGAAAGCGCACGGACCTTCAGCAGCAGGCTCGCCCGCTCACGGATCACGCCTGCCAGATTGTCGAGCACCTCGGCAAGGTTGCCGCCGGTGTCGGATTGGATCGACAAGGTGACCACAAAGATGCGCAGGTCTTCATTGTCCCACCGCTCGGCCATGTCGTGGATGGCCTGGCGCAGGTCGGCACCATAGGAAATCTCGTCGGAGACCAGTCCGAACTCGGATCCGATCGGATCTTCCATCTCACGGGTCAGCAGTTCGAGCGCGCCAGTAACAGGGTGCCCCGCCCGAAGCGAGCGCACGAAAACGTCGAGCGCCTGAGGAAACTGGTTCTGTAGCTTCTTGCGCTGCCGTTCCGCGATTGCGCTGATCACCGACAGCGGAATGCCGATCGACAGTGCAAGAGACGACAATATCGCGATCATCCAGATGCCCGGGCCAAGGGCAAAGCCCCCGGAAACAGCGGCAAGGATGATCAGGAGCAGCAGCACCACGAAAGCGATGCCGATGCCAAGCCACATGCGCTCGAAGCTGATATCCAGCCCCGATACGATCACCTGACGGCGCACCGAAAGCAGCAGCTTGCCGAGAAACCCGCTGCTCTGCTCCGCCCGGAGCCAGTCGTTGCGCCGCAGGATGTTGTACACGTCCTCGCGATTGGTGCCGCTAGCGATCATCGCGATCCGCTTGTTTACCGTGCGCACATGGGCCTGCTTGCCGGCGGTGATCCGGAGGAGCACATAAGCGCCGAGGACAACCGAAGCGAACACGGTCAGAAGCGAAAGAATGCGGGTGAGTTCAGGCGTGAGCATCAGGCCTGACCCAGCTTGACATCGGGCCGGAAGATGTCAGGCGCCACCTCAATGCCGGCTTCGGTGGCGGCGCGCAGGAACTTGGGCCGCACCCCGGTGGCTTCGAAATAGCCGGTCACTTCTCCTGCCTCGGTGCGACCGGTGACCTTGAAGCGGAAGATTTCCTGCATCGTGATGAGCGGCCCTTCCATGCCCACCACCTCGCTCAGGCTAAGCAGGCGGCGCCGACCATCAGCCTGGCGTCCGATCTGGATGACGACATGAATTGCCGAGGCGATCTGCGCCCGGGCCGAGGTCGAAGAAATTTCCACGCCGCTCATGCCGATCATCTGCTCCACGCGCCCCAGGGCGTCGCGCGGCGTGTTGGCGTGAACCGTCGTCATCGATCCGTCGTGACCTGTGTTCATGGCCTGAAGCATGTCGAACGCCTCGCCAGAGCGTACCTCGCCGATGATGATCCGGTCAGGGCGCATGCGAAGGGCGTTCTTGACCAGATCCCGCTGCGAGATCTCGCCACGCCCTTCGAGGTTGGGCGGGCGCGTCTCGAGCCGCGCCACGTGTTCCTGCTGGAGCTGCAATTCCGCCGAGTCTTCGATCGTGACGATGCGTTCGCGCCCATCGATAAAGGCCGACATGGCATTGAGCAGCGTCGTCTTGCCCGATCCGGTGCCGCCCGAAATCAGGACATTGCGACGCGAGCCGACGACTGCGGCAAGCACCTCAGCGACTTCGGCCGGCATGCTGCCCAGCTCGACCAGCCGTTCGATACCGATCCGTTTGCGCGCGAACTTGCGGATCGAAAGCAGCGAGCCATCAATCGCCAGCGGCGAAACGATCGCGTTGACGCGCGAACCATCTGCCAGGCGGGCATCGACGAAGGGCGACGATTCGTCCACCCGCCGTCCAACCGCGCTGACGATCTTCTGGATGATCCGCAGCAAGTGCCGCTCGTCCTGGAAGCGGGTCGGCACTCGTTCGAGTAGCCCGCGACGCTCAACGAACACCGTGTTGTGGCCATTGACCAGAATATCGGTGATGCTCTCGTCGGCCAGCAGCGGCTCGAGCGGCCCGAGGCCGAGCAGCTCATCGAGCACCTCTTCGACCAGCTGCTCGCGCTCTTTGGCGTTGAGCGCTTCATCCTCCTGCGCCAGCAGCCCGAGCACGACCTCGCCCACTTCTTCGGCAACCTGCGCGCGGGAAAGCTTGTCCAGCATCGCCAGATTGATGCGGTCGAGAAGCTTGCGGTGGATTGTGGACTTGAGCGCCAGGAAGCGCTCGATCTTGGGGTCGGCAGCGTTGGCGGTGCCAAGCAGTGCATCAAGCGACAGCAACGCGTTCTGCTCGCCATGCTTCAGCATTGACTTGGAGGCGATCTCCCAGCGCATTATTCTTGTGCCCCCGCAATCCGGTCACGGACCTTTTCGACAAGTGCGCGGACGTCGCGCGCATAGCCGCTCTTGCCGCGCAATTCGTGCACCAGCAGACCCTGATCCTGCGCCACCTTGATCGCGTCTTCATCCGGGCGCAGCACACCGAGGATATCTTTGCCCAGGGCCTGTTCGACATCCGAGGTGTTGATCGATCCGAACAGCTTGTTCTGGGCGCGGTTGACCACCACAGACACGGCCTTGTCGTCGATCCCCACCGACCGGAACAGGCCGAGCAGGCGCTTGGCCTGGCGCAGGCTCGACAGGCCCTGCTCGGTCAGCAGCAGGATTTCGTCAGATTGGGCGAGCAGCGTCAGGCTCCAGTTGCTCAGGCTGGGTGGAAGATCGACGAACACGAAGTCGTACTGGCTGCGCACCAGATCGAGCACACGCAGCAACTGATCGCGATCAACGGATTCGATCGGGATGATATCAGATGGCGCGGCAACCAGGCCAAGGCCGCTCGAATGGCGCTGGATCACTGCATCGAGCAACGTCTCGTCGATCGCGGTTCCGGCATCCAGCAAATCCGCGACTGTCCGCCGCGGCGCAAAGCCCAGCACTTCGGTCGCGCGCCCGAGTTGCACGTCGAGGTCGACGAGGCAGCAACTGTGCCCCGCTTCGGCGAAACCGGCGGCCAGATGGGTCACGAAGGTCGTCGCCCCGCCGCCGCCCAGCGGCCGCACCACCGCGACCAGCGGGGCAAGACCTACCTCTTCGCGCGATTGCTCTGCAGCCGCGAGAACTGCCTGAAGCAGTTCGTCTTCCTCAAGCGGCAGCGAGATCGCATCGGACACGCCGCCACGGATCAGCGTGCGCACCAGGCGCAGGTCCGTCTTCTCAAGCGCCACCACGATCGACAGGTCGGGACTGCGCGCGCGCAGCTTTTCGATCCGGCCCATGCTGGAGGGAACCGTGGGATCGACCTGCACCACCACCACACCGCTGCCGGGCAGCATGGCGGGGGTCAATTCTTCGGTCAGCAGCAGCGGAATGCGTTGGGCGCTGCTCAGCAGGCCCGCCGCCGCCGCGCCTGCAGGGCTCATTTCGAGGAAACGCGGCGCGACAATGACGGTCAGGTTCGGGCGCATCCGCGCCGACGACGTTTCCGCCCCCTTTCGCAACCGATCACCCATTTCCACGCTCATGCTTCAATCTCTCAAACCTGAGCCATCTAGTTGGATTGCGGCTGCAATGTCGTGGCGTCCGTGGTGCGGATCGTATCGGGTTGCTTGACCTTGTCGGTGCGGTAACGCTCGACGGCGTCCGATGCGAGGGAGCCGCTTCCCTGCGCGGGCTCGGTATAGACCGGGTTGGGATCGATCACTTGCGCCAGCATCGTCTGGCGATTGGCATCGCCGAACTTCAGGTCACCAGCCTTTTCGGTGATCGCGTTGGTCGCGCAGCCACCGAGGACGAGGACGGCGCCCGCGAGAATTGCGGCCCGTGCAGCAAGATCAGAATTCATATTGCGTCTCCGGTGGAGTCGTGTCGGTGCCCTTGGGGTAGGCCGGAAGGGGATCGTAGGCCTCGCCCGTCAGGATGGTCGCGGCCGGATCGGGGTCGGCGACGCGGTCAGTCGGGAGCCGCACCTGATCAGGGCGGATTGGCCGAACTAGTCGCGGCGTCACCACGATCAGCAACTCGGTCTCGCCCTTCTGGAACTCGGTCGATCGGAACAGTGCGCCGAGGATCGGGATATTCCCCAGCAAAGGCACCTGGCGGACGGTCGATCCGAAATCGCGTTGCAGCAGGCCGGCGATCGCGAAGCTTTCGCCGTCGCGCAGTTCCAGCGTCGTGCTGGCGCGGCGGGTCTGGAGGCCGGGTATCGTGATTCCGTTGAGCTGGATCGAGGCCTGACGGTCGATCGAGCTGACTTCGGGTTCGACCTTGAGATTGATCGTGCGGTCGCTCAGCACCGTCGGGGTAAAGCCGAGGCTGACGCCGAACTGCTTGAATTCGATGGTGATGGCGCTGTTGCCATTCCCGCCGACACCACCACCGCCGCCGCCCTGTATAACCGGGATCGGGAACTCGCCGCCAGCCAGGAAGCTCGCCTTCTCGCCCGACAGCGCCACCAGCGTCGGTTCGGCCAGCCGCTTGGCAAAGCCCTTTTCCTCGAGCGCATCGAGATAGGCTTCGACATCGGCACCAAGCACCCGGAAGGTCGCGCCCAGCACACCGAAGGTTTCGGCCACGCTGCCGATCCCGATTTGCGAGGCACCCGTCGGCCCGGGCGTGATGCTCGCCCCGTTGCCGAGGCCGCCGAACACATCGGTGCCGTTATAAAAACCGCTGACCCCGACATTCTGGTCCACATCGCGCCTCACTTCCGAAAAGCGCACTTCCAGCATCACCTGCTGGGTCGCTCCGAGCGAGACGAGGTTGACGACATTGTCGCCCGCGTAGGTCTTGGCAAGCTGCACCGCGCGGTTGATCGAGCCTGCGTCGTTCGACAGGCCGGACAGCACGATAGATTCGCCTGAAATGCTCGCATCGATGCCTGAACCGGGCACCAGCCGTTCAAGCTGGTCTCGCAGGCCCTGCACATCGGGGCCGACCGCGATGTCCACCACGCTCAGCACCCGCCCGCCAAAGCCGTAAAGCGTCAGGCTGGTCGTGCCCATCTTCTTGCCCAGCACATAGACCGAACGCTCGGTCACCGGGACGACGTCGGCGATTTCCGGGTTGCCGATCATCACCCGCAGGATCTTCTGATCGGTCGAGACGATCTGGCTTTTGTTGACCGGCACTTCGAGGATGCCGCCATGCAGCGTGTCGCTCTCGGCCTGCTGCGCAAGGGCGGGAGCCGGCGCGGCAAGGCCGGCTGCCAGCGCAAACGCGCCAATGGCAAAGGGCGCCATCACACGCGCCACCCGCGCGTGCGGCGCCCGCTCGCCGCGCACAGAACTGCGCAGTCGGTGCTTTGAACTAGTACCCATTGGTCATCACACTTTCGACAGATTCCTGAGTTCCGCGCAGCACCGTCATCGTTGGACGGCTAGGCGGCGGAGCGGCGGACACTGCCGGCGCGGTGCGCCGCGCAGCGGCGGGACGGGCAGCAGCAGCAGGACGCGCGGCAGAGGGTGTGCCGATGCGCAAGCCGCCGCCGCCGAGATCGCGCGGCAGCACGACGGCGTTCTGGGCAAGGTTGCGATCACTGGCGTTGCGCAGAACCAGGGTGAGCTTGCCCACCTGCGTCGCCAGCGCCAGCTTCTGCGCGCCGATGGCGTCGACCATCAGGGTCGCTGCCTTGAATTCGGGGAGCTTAGTGTTCGGCGCGGAAGGGGCTACGGAGGAATCGGCGGGGGCGGGAGGCGTCGTCGATGCTGACACATCGATGGCGAGCACCACGATGTTCTGCAGCACGACCGTCGCCATTTGCTCATCCGCGGTGGCTTTGGAGCCGGGGATCGCGCGGGTCAGCACGACATCGACGATATCGCCCGGCTTCACGAAGCCTGCCACGCCGGTGACGAAATCAATCGGAATGGACACCGCGCGCTGATCTGCGGGAAGCGTGGCGGATAGCACCGCGCGCGCTGAGGTGTTCGATTGCAGGATTGGCTCACCTGCGACGAGGGGGCGCAGTGTCGCGTAGTTCTTGCCGATGAAGGCCTGCGCTTCGCTTGCAATGACCGCGCCCTGCGGCACCGAAGTGGCGGGCCAATCGACCAGTTGGACAGTGTCAGCCGTGATCGCGCCGCCAAGGCCGATCTCTTGCTTGGCCGCAAGGATCTGCACCGATTGCGAGGCTGCGGCGTTCTGGCTGTTCGTCTGCTCGGCCACGGCCCCGAAATAGGAATTGGCCAGCCACACAGCGGCCAGCCCGAACAAAACAGCGATCGCCAGAACGATCAGATTCCGATTTCGCAAAACACCCCCCCCGGTTCACATAGGTATCCCCATCCCGCAGGGTTCTGCGGGATGGGGACCAGCGCTTAGCTGTTGGTGATCGTGGTCGCGTAGCCGGTGACCTTGGTGCTGATCGCGCCGCCGAGAGCAGCAGCAGCGACAGCGATGCCGGCGCCGACGACGGCGAGGATCAGAGCGTATTCAGCAGCCGAGGCACCCGACTGGTCAGCGACGAAATTCTTGAGAAGAGCCTTCATGACATTCACCTTTGCAATTGAACCAAACAACAGCCGCGGATTACGGCCACACGTCATCGTCTGCGTCTAAACGCGTTTTCAGGTCAGTTTGTTATGCAACCCCCCCGCGGCGTTAGGCACCGTCAGACAACACCGTGCCCCCCATCCGGCGTGAAATAGTCAACAAAAAGTTAAATGGAACCAAAGCTCTTGCCATTTTGATACAGTTGCAAGCTACGCGCTTTGGGCCTCATCGGGGGCGCAGGTCGCCGCCTTACCTTCATGATTATCAAGATATTTATGGAAGCGTTAACAACCGCTGGCGGCGAGAATCCGGGCCGATTGTCAAATTTGCAATGCAGCAAATTTGGGCACCTTAACCTTGTTTGTTTTCTCGAATCGCCTGAACGGGTTGTAACCAAATTATCCACAAGCGCGAATCGGTCAATTGAAAGCGGCTAACCGATTCCGACATACATTGTGTTTTGCCCCGAAGGCCGCCTTCCCCCGCACAAACTGCGCAATTCACCTACTGGCGCGTGCGTCAAATGAACATTAACCTCTATCGTCCACATAGGAGGCATGAGCAGTTTGCTAACCTACCTTCTGGAAATGCTTCTCAAGTTCGGCGCCGTGATGGTCGTCGCCAATGAGGTGCGCGGTCTGATCCTGACCGCACCCGTGTTCTACGGGATCTATCAGGCTGGCGGCACACTGGCGGCGATCTGGCTCGGCATTTGCAGCCTTGGCGGGATCGCGCTTTCGGTGGTGGTTCCGCTGCTGGCCGCGCGCAAGCTCAAGGCCTTCGTCCGCCGCAAGCAGGCGGTCGTGGCCGACTGACAGTGCAGGTCAGGGCGCCTCGCCCGCTGCGCCCTCTTCATCAGCCGCCGGTTCTGCGTCCGCCACCGGCTCGTCACGCTGGGCCTGCACGGCCTGCGTGATCAGGCGAATGGTATCCTGCCGGCTGCGCATCGTTTCAATGATATAGTCGACGCCCGCGATGGTGATCGTCCAGGTGCCATCCTCGGTAAAGCGGATGTAGCCCTTTTCCCTGAGATACCATGCGTGAAACTCGAAGTTTCGCTGCGAACAGCCGAGCAGATCGATCAGCTGCCATTCGCCCGCTCCGACGGAATCGATATTCTGGCGGCGCAGATTGTAGAGGTGCATCAGGATCGTATCATGTACAATCGCGTCATTGGCTATCGTGCCCTGATCTATTCCGGCAACCCGCACGCCCACCCGGGGAGCGCCGCGGAGCAGATGCGGGTTGGCATCATCATATTCAAGCCGCCGCAGCGGATCACGCAACACGCGGTAGGCAGCGGTTATGTCCTTGAAGCGTTCTAGATCGGCCGAGGCGGAATGATCGGGGTGATATTGCTTGGCCAGCGCCTTGTACGCCAGATCGAGCTGCTTGGGATCGCAGTCGGGCCGGACACCGAGGATGCTGTAAAAGTCCGGTTCGTCGGGCGATACTTGCAAGAGATCCTCCTCGGAAACGATAGCACAGGCACCCTGACCTGATCTCAATCACGCATTACTGGCCCATCACACGCAATTGCAAGGGAAGTGCGTCCGGCTCCGCAAATCCTCGGGCACCAACAAGGCAGCTGACGTGCTCCCCTGATTTTTACCAGTCAGAGGTAGAGTTTGGCTCCTTGATGATGGTTGTTTGATGGGATGGCAACGTGTCTGGAGGCATGCCCCCAGACGCGTTGGCCGGCGATCTCGGCGGGGGTCTTCCCGCCCAGTTTCGAGTGTGGTCTGACCGTATTGTAGTCGTGCCGCCAGGTGGCCAGCACGAACCGGGCATGGGCCAGCGAGGTGAACAGGGTCTCGTTGAGGCAATCGTCGCGCAGACGACCATTGAAGCTTTCCACGAAGCCGTTCTGCATCGGCTTGCCCGGCGCGATATAGCGCCATTCGACCCGGCGCTCCTGCGACCAGCGCAGGATCGCCAACGAGGTCAGTTCGGTGCCATTATCGCTGACCACCGCAGGGGACTTGGTGGGCTCTTGGCTTGAACGCACGTCTCCCACGCTCGAATATCCAGAATCCGGCATAGCAAGGGATTAAGGTGCAGCTGCACTACGATACCGGGATGTTGGCGGAGCAGGAGTCCGACTAGAAGTCACTAATTGTATATTATTTTCATGTAATTAGATAAGAAATGAAAATTGTTACCCACAATTTTCCCAACGCTTCGCTTGGATGGGATCGCCAAGCCTTGGACACACCAGCTTTTGATGTGGCAGCAATCGTGTTCTCGCGTTCAGCACAGGCTCTTCAGCTCGGCAGTTACGTAGACGGTAGCCTTCGCTTCCTTGCAACAAAAGCATCACGCGATTGGCATCGGATGAAACGGATTGGAACGCCGGGTTTGTCGGGACCAGATCAGATCTCACCGGGCAAACCTGGCTTGTTCTGTGAGGGCAAGAAAGCACAAAAAATCACTCCGATTGTCGCCAGGATGAGCGGTCTTTCGGCAGGCGATTATCGTCATCGACGACGGCAACCTTGTGCGGCTTGTCTCGCATCCAATGCCACAGGACCAAATTGATATCCCACTCGCTGGCGCGCGCGGCAAAGGACGGGACGATGATTCCAGCGCATCCCGCTTTGAACAGACGATCGGCGAGTTCCCAGGTGGGCACTGGCTTGCGATCGGCCGCCAGCACTTCCCAGGCGCAAGCGAGTTCAGCTCGCGAGATCAGAGCGGCTGCAAGGCCCTCATCGTTCGTCAGATCGAGGATGTCGCTGCAATCGATCCGGTAACTGCAAAGGGTCATCGGCTGCGCTTTGAAAGCAAAGGCCTGCTGCGCCTCGAGCCATGCGGTCTCGAAGCGCAGCGATGTGTAAAAGCAGGCTGTGCCTGGTCTGTTGAACCGACCGCCATACGTCCGCGCACCCTCGCCGGATTCGGGATCGAAGGCCCACCCGGGATGATGCGCGCGGTAAGTCAGACCTTCGAACCGGGTTACCGGCAGGGTCAAGCAAACCCGCCCTGTGCGATGCGGGCAAGGTAGCTGCGAACGAGTTCTGCGCGCCCTTGACGGACCAACTCCTCGGCGGTTGCATCGCCCAGAGAGGGCAGGGGCTGCGAACGATACCAGGCATAGGCCGCAAGCTCGCTTCCGGTCCACGGGATCACCCGGTTGATGATCTCGCTCATCTCGCGCAGCCGTGTCTGGGTCGACAGACTACCAGACCGAGAGCTTTTGGAGACGGCATCGCGAGACAAGCCGGCAGCTGCGGCGAGCTCGGACTTGGTGATCCGCAACGCTCCTGACAGACGGTCGGGCGATACGCCATCCTTGCCTGTAACTTCGCTCAGAAATGCAGCCGACGCCATAATGCCTCACATATTGCACGAAACAGGTCTAATCTGTGGGGCAGCACTAAGAATGTCAAGACCATCCGAGGGCAAGCGCGAGGACCGTGGGCGCTTAACACCGCGAGGGCATCCGCGGGTTGCCCAAGTCCTTCCTTGCGTGCCATGTAACCGCTGATCCACTGGTAGACACCTGAGAGTATCGTCGTTATCTAGCAGAGGGGTGAGATCTCTAAGTTGCGCTTACAGTTCCCAAGATTGATAATAAACATTATTTTAAACGGCGGTCGCTATACACAAAACGTCTGTACGTTTTGTGTTTTCATTGGCGCTGATTAGCGAACCGCAACGCATGAGCGGCATTTCAGATTTAAGTGGCTTTCGGAAAATTCATCCTGTTTGGGATGGCGCACAGCGCGAGGCTCAGGAACAGAAGCCCGCCGATGATGACCTGCGGCCCGGGCAGAACCAGCCATGCCGCGGCAAAGAAGCCGCTCATTGCGATGTTGATGGCGGCCAAAGACATGCGGACGCCAAGCCCCGGTGTCTTGCCGGCAATGGCGTTAGCGGCGGCGGCGATGACCATCGCCATGCCCGTGCCCACGAACCACAGGGCATCGATGGTCCAGCTGGCATAGGCCAGCGGCGTCAGCGCGAGATGGACGGTTCCAAGCAGCCCGGCCAGGATGGCAAGCGCCGTGCTTATGGCTTGCAGGCGCATCAAGGGTGCCCCTGCTTCATGCGCGTTTGACGGGAAGCGAAAGCGGCAATCGCTACTGCCAGGGCAAGAACGACGAGATCCTCAACGACCAGCGCAATGGTGAGGTTCGACGGAGGCGCTTGGGACCCGCGCCAGGCCGTGATCTCGCATGGTGAATGGTTCCGGGAAGGCGCCAGCGACCAGCTCCGAAAGAGGTTCAATTGGCTACCGATATAGGGTTGCGGACAGTCTGGGTGAAACGCCATCGTCACGGAACAACCATGATGAATCCCTTGGCTGACCCAACCAGATAGCTGACCCAACCAGATAGCTGACCCAACCAGATACGAAGGAATGATCGGATGAAGGACGACCTAACGGGTGGGTGTCTGTGCGGGGCGGTCCGCTACAGCTTGCGTGATGGGTTCCGGTTCCGTCCCTATGCCTGCCATTGCACAGACTGCCAGACACGCACCGGTGCTGCATTCAGCGAACACATGTTGTTCGCAAGGCAGGACCTTGAGATCGAGGGTGATCTGGACAGCGGCTCATATGAACAACCCAGCGGGGCCACGTCTACCATCTGGGGATGTGCCAAATGCAAGGTGCGCATCTTCGCCGAAAGTGACATGCGCCCCGGCTTCGCGTCACTGCGTTGCGGGACGCTCAATCGAAGCGCCGAGATCGTGCCGGCTGCCCACCTGTGGGTCAGTAGCAAGCAGGCATGGGTCACGCTGCCTGACGGGGTGCCCGCACTTTCCGAACAACCAGAGACACAGGTCGAGTGGATCGCGCTTGTCGGCCCTACCGCGAGCTAGCGATCACATTCGCGTTGTCCGCTTAAAGCCGCCGTTCGCCCTCCCACCCACTTGCTGCCAAGGGCAGGGCTGACGCGCGATCCCAAAACCTGCTCGGCAGCTTTAGCGGGTTTCTCGCCAGCAGCCGACATTCTGAAACCGACCCCTTTGCGGTCATTCTCTGTCGAGCTAGACTGGCACCATGACCTCTCCCCTTGCCATTGTAGTTCGTTCGGCACGCAAGGCAGACGCGGTGGCGCTACGCGCGATTTTACATGATACATACGAGACCACTTGGCTTCCGCAGATGACACCGGCCGTTGCCCAGGCCTTCCGAGACGAAGATCGACCGGCGCGATACGTGGCGTCGCGAGGGACCGCGTTCTGGGTTGCCGAATGTGACGGCGACGTTATCGGCTTTGTCGATTGGGAAGCGGACTTCGTGAACGCATTGCACGTCCGTTCCGGCTACGCGCGGAGAGGGATCGGCGCACGTCTGATTGGCCTGCTGCCGGTTTGGTGGACACCGAGATAAGCTCACTTAGGCTACCCCAGCTTTTCGTTCGAAGTCGATAGGACTGAGATAACCCAGTGTCGAGTGACGCCGGGTCGAGGTGAGAGTAGGTCATCGTCTTTCTCCATGGCCTTGATTGGCCAAGAGGAAAGAACGGGTGTCGCCCGGCAACATCGCCCTTGCCGTGCCTGGCAGCGTGAAAGCGGGCTCCGCCGCCTCAGGCACGCACAGGCAAAAAGGCAGCTTTCGGGATCCCGGAGCGCGCCCGCCTATGACCGGGGATGGGTGGGAAGCTACCACTTCTCCTCACCGTCTCCCCGGACTTGATCCGGCGCCCCGCTATCCTTGTTGTATTGGCGCGGGCAAGAGGCAGCTGGGTCCCGGGTCAAGCCCGGGACGGGGTGAACTTCAAACGGCCATTTCGGGGTCGATTGATGAATTTCGGCTTTCGGCGAGAAACCCGTTGAAGCTGCCCGGCGGCTTTCAGGACCGGGCATCGGTCCCGCGCATGGCCGTTTGTGGGTGGGAAGGCGAAGGGCGGCTTTGCGACGCCGTGCCAGAGCTGTAGGTGTTGCCTCAAACGGTCGTTCAGGGAATCGATATGCCATTGTCATTTCGCAAGCTTGCCATAGTGCTGACCGCGGCCCTCGCTTTGGCAGGCTGCGCTGCCGGAGTGGGCGTGCCGGGCGCGCCTGAGACGCTGGCGCTGGATCTGACCCACTCTGCAGACCGGCAGGTCACGGCAGACTATCGCCTCAGCGAGGCGACCACGGCGCTCCACTTCCCGCAAGAGCTCGGCGGCTATCGCGCTGAAGTCTGGCAGCCCGCCGACGGTGCCTTCCGCTGGGTCAAGGAAGGCAGAGGCGAGCGGATCGAGCGCACCGACGGGCAAGCGTTCCGGCAGGTCGCGTTCACGATTCCCATCGACTATCGCGCCCTGCCGAAAAGCTACGCGCCCTTCTCGCCCTTCAGCCAGGGTGGCGCTCTCGTCCATTCCGGCCAGTTCCACGCCTGTCCGGCCGCGCCATGCGAGCAGACCGGGCCGCTGCCGATCCGCATCACGGCGCCGGGCGAGACCATCGGTGTCGAAGGACGCCGCACCCCGGATCGCGAGAGCTTCGTCAGCCGGGACGATGGCACCAACATCTTCATCGGCACGCTCAAGCCTGTGGACGCAGACGGTTTCGTGGCGATCATCGATCCGGGGCTTCCGGCGGCGGCGCGCCAGCATCTTGATCGCTCCCTGCCCCAAGCCATTCAGGATCTTGCCACGATCTACGGCCCGCTGTCCTTCAAACCGGAACTCTACGTCTCCATCGACGACGAGCCGGAGAAGAATGGCCGCACCTCCATCCAGGGCGGCACCCTCCCGGGTCAGATTTTCATGCACTTCGACGGAGAGGGCGCGAATGAAAGGGTCGCTGCAGATAATCCGCAGTGGCTGGATTGGTTCTTCGCCCATGAAGCCGCGCATCTGTTCCAGCAGGACAAGTCCGGCAAACTGTTCGGCGACGATCGTTTTGCGTGGATTCACGAGGGCGGTGCCGACGCCATGGCCGCGCTGGCGATGGTCGGGCGCGGTCCGGCAGAGCGGGCCTATGTGCTGAGCCGCAAGCAAGAGGCCCAACAGGCCTGTGCCGTAGGGCTTGCCACGACACCTTTGAGCAAGGCCTCGGCTGAGGACAAATTCGATCTGCACTAGCAGTGCGGGCTGATTATGTGGCTGGCAATCGATCAGGACCTGAGGCGCGCTGGCAAGGGCGGCCTTGCTGATCTCAACCGCGCGCTATTCGTTGCTATGCGCAGCGGAGAGCCGTTGAGCGAGGCGATCTTCTTCAGGCTCGCCCGCGAGATCGGGGCCTCGCCCGCTCTGACGGCGCGGATAATGACGCTTGCTGGCGGCAATTCCAGCGACGCGCTCGAAGCGCTCGGCGCGTTGGGACAGGTGGCGAACCAATCCCTGGAGCTGGAGTGAGGGCCATTTTGGGGTCGTTTGCTTAACGGCAGCAATTTTTGAGAGGCGGGGCAGAGCCGCTAGGCCGCTTTCGGGATCGCTCACTGGCCCGGCGCATGGCAGCTGGTGGGTGGAATGCGGACGTTTGATTGGCAGAGCACAATCAGGCGTGAATACTACCGAGCCACCAATCGTTGCGGCCCGGAGCAGCGGCGCAACGCCGTGCAAACTCATCTCCAGTGACAAACAGGTCATAATCGTCGTCAATGATGAACTCGGCTGAGTTCGCAACACGACAAAGAACTGCCTTCAACCTCTCAACACTCTGATAGTGAACGAAGTATATCTCGGGGCTCGGGCCAATTGATGCGATGCGCGCCATATGTTCCGGTTCGTCCTGCCAATCAGTCTTGTCGAGGCCCGGTTCCAAGCCCACGTCGAGGCTTGGGGTGACCCCAGCAAAAACGAAGCGGTCTCTTCCCGCTTCCTGCTCTACGGGCAGCATATCGGGTGCTGCAGCTCGCAGATATTCGATGTCCAAGGGACGTGGGGCCACCAACAGAACGTAAAGCATCAGCGCAAACTCTCATGACCGACGAAGGTCCGCAATGGGGTCGATTTGCGAATTTCCGCTTTTGGCGAAAATCCTGCTGAAGCTGCCAGGCAGGATTGTGGCTGCGCAACACCATCGAAAGGGCAACCTCCCTGCCCTCGCCTCTGGAAATCATCGAATAGCAACGACCTTGGTTTTGACGGCATCGGCGACCGCCTTCCAGCTCTGATCACTGGTCCAAGCCGGAAGACCATCGCGTTGCGCCAGCGCAAGGCAGAAGCGGTCGCCGAGCGATAGCCCGTGATCGGCAGTGACGGCCCGCAACCGCCCCGCCATTTGAGCCAGTGCCTTATCCGTCGGCACAATCGTCATCGGCAGTGGATCGAGCATGGCATCGACCTCGCGCTCAGGCATGCCAAGATGGATGAAGTGGGTGACCACCTCGGCATAGTTGATCGTACATATCCGGGCGTCTGCTATTGCTCCTGCGACTTTGTCGGCACCCTTCTCTCCCTTCAGCATGGCGATGAGGGCGGAGGCGTCCAGTACGATCTCGCTCACTCGCCGCTATCCTCGCGGCGCTTGGCCAGGAACGCCTCGACCGACGCGTCTGGGTTCCCTTCGGTATACTGCTTCGCCAAAGCCTGAGCGCGGGCCACAGCCTGTGCGGCCGTTCGCAGCACGAGACCATCCGGCGTCTCATCCAGATAGACTGCGCCGCCGCCGACGAGCCCGAGCCGCTTTCGGATGTCAGCTGGGAGGCTCATCCGGCCGTTTGGCGTGATGTTGACTTGAACTGTCATGCGGGCTCCCACTCCTGCTGAATTGGCCGAGAGCAACACTCTAGCCGGAGAGCCCCTGAAATTCAACAAAATGCAAACTTAGGCATAAGCCAGCGAAGTGGCCACATGAGCGTCTGTGTCGCATAGCTACCTCAATGCGTCTCAATGAGCGGTTGCCGCCATCAGAAGCACCCCTCTGCAACAGCAATGGAGCTTTGCCGATGGTTGTCCGGAAGGGATCGCTCACCGGACACATTTTGAGGCCACCGCGCGTTACTGGTGTGGGGACAAAAAACTGTCTGGCAGGGCGCTACTAGCGCACTTCATCACCGACCAGAAGTAGTTTGGATTGGGACTTACCCACCCCACAATCGGCACGGCCCGCGTCAGTCCGGCCTATTCTGCTGAGCTTGCCAGCGGCTTCTGCCAGATGAGACGCGCAACTTGGGTGTCGAGCGGCGTGCCGGCGATCGAGTTTGTGAAATTGCTCATCGTCTTGATCGCAATGCCCAAAACGACCTCGAGTGCCTGTTGGGTTGTAAATCCAGCCGCTAGGAAAGCTTCAAGGTCGGCGGCAGTGGCCTTGCCGCGGTTGAGGATCATAGTTCGAGTGAACTGGCGCAGTGCTTCGTGGCGCGGATCTGGCAGACGACTGCCGCGCCGTAGCGCTTCGACTGTTTCAGTATCCGCACCCGCTTGCTTGACGAGCAAGGTGTGCCAGGGAACGCAGTAATTACACTCGTTTTCGAAGTTGGCCGTCTGGTAGACGATCTGCCGTTCCACGGGCGAAAGAGAGGTCTCGTCGAAAACTTCCCACCCGAAGCTATAGGTCGCAAGCAACGCGGGGGCATTCGCCATGACACGCTCGAGATTTGGGATCATGCCAAAGCTGCGTCGGGTTGTCTCGAGGTGTTCGCGGGCTGCCTCGGGGGCGGTGGTTTCATCATGCAAAGGAAAGTTCATAGTTGGTCTCGCTCTTGCCTGTGGCCGTGATAAGCTTTTATGGATGCACGTACATAATTGTGCAAGGGGGTGCTATGGGCGTGATCTCAACAAGTTGCTTGTCGAAGCGACCGTTGCGCAGGCCAACGCCATCATGATGGAGCCTCCTGCCAAGGCATTGAGCGCCGCGTCATTTTGACTGGCGAAGCGAACGAGCGGAAACGTTACGACTTGCGCAAAGCTTGTAGGGTACATGGCAACCTCCTTGATCAAGGCTAAGGGGGCGACGCTTGACGTCGCCCCCACAACCACGAGATCAGAACTTGTAGGAAACACCGACCAGCGTCTGATGTCGTTCGCTATTGCGGCCATCGGAACCGAAGTCGCTGTAGCGATATTCAACCCGGGCCCGGATATTGGGCGAGATCGCATATTCTGCGCCTCCGCCGACCAGCCAGCCATCGCGATTGTCACTGCGAGTTGCTATGCCGCCAGCCTGCTCGATCTCCGTCCGCACGCGGCTGTTGGCATAGCCGCCACGGGCATAAATCAACACATCATCTGTTACGAGATAGCCTGCCCGAGCTGTCAGATCGAAGCTGTAGCGTTCATCAAGCGTGATTTGATTGCCAGCAGATCGGCCCGCGCTGCTGTCATCCAAGGCGATGCTGAAGCCCGCTTCGGCGCCAAGAACCACGCGGTCCAGGACCTTGTGATCATAGCCCGCAAAAGCGCCGATCACGACCGAATCGCGGGCCACTTCGCCATCAAGGGGTTGCCCCCCTTCCGTACGCCCGGCCGCTTCGGCCCGGTTCCAGCCAGCGCTCGCCCCGATGAACGGGCCCTCGAATGGCTGAGCATCCTGCGCAAAGGCGGGAGTGGCGGTTGCCGCAAGCGCAATGGCTGCGAGAATTGGATGCTTCATGATTGTTTTCCTTATTCTCAGATGGGGAGGAGAACGATGTGATGAGGTGAGTCTTGTCTTAGCGTGCCCTGGCCGCTGCGAGGCTGTCGGCCGCAGCCCACAGCGACAAAGCAAAGAGGCCGATGTCCTTGAGCAGAAACTGGCCGGGCAGCACCGAAATGCCGAGTCCGCCGACGCTTGGCTCAAACACGCCGGGCGTCGTCAGAAAGAAGCTCGATGTCAGGACAAAGGTTGCCGCCGCCGCCAGCGCTCCGTAATGCGCTAGCCGCGGAGCTACGAACCGAGCCGCAATAAGCAACCCGATGACGACCTCGATGCCGCCGATGATGTTAGAGATGCCCTGGCCAGAGAAGATCCCGAGCAGGAACGAAATGAAAGGGCTGTTGGCGATTAGCCCATTGATGGCCTCGGCTTCGTAGGCGGTGAACTTCATCGCCCCAAACCAGACGAAGATGACCGGCAGGGATACGTAGACTGCCGTGCGTGCAGCATTTTCAAGCGCGCCCGAATTGATCGGCGCAGCGCCCTCTTGGGTAGTTGTTGTCATGACGAACTTCCTTGTGTCAGCTGTGGCCAAGGGCCTCAGGCTGCGGTGGCCACGACCGGAAAATCGATCTCGGTCTGGGCAATGTGATTGATGTAATTGGTGAAAATGTTGGCGACGACATTGGCTGTCACTTCGATGATATCGCCATCGTCAAGGCCAGCAGCTCGCGCTTCGGCAAGATCGGCATCAGGCAGGTGGCCCTTCTCGGCAACGATCCGCGAGGCAAGCGCCAGAATGGCCGCAAGGCGCGGGTTGCCCGATGTCCCGTTGAGGTTGGCAAGGATTTCTTCCTGGCCGACCTTCATCGAAGCCGAAATGGCGCTGTGGGCCGAGGCGCAGTAGTCGCAGCGATTGGCCTTTGCGACCGTCAGCGCGATTGCTTCACGGGTCTTCGCATCGAATGCACCTTTGCTGAGCGCATCACCCAGGCCAAGCAGCGCGGAAAGCACGGCCGGACGTTGCGCAGTCGTGCGGTACAGATTGGGAACCATGCCGACCTTGCCCTTGATCGCGGCAAACAGCGCTGCTGCTTCAGGCGAGGCATTGGTGTCGAGAATGGGATTGATACGGGTCATTGTGCATCTCCTGGTAAGTTACCACATGGTAACAATTGGGTCAAAAGAGAGGCGCAAGAAGTCCGGGTATGGCCACTTGCGCCGTCTCGAGAATCGCTCTATAAGTTACGGACCAGTCAGTCAACAAAAAAGTTCACGCTATGGGCAGACCCAAAAATTTCGACCCCGAGACCGCGATTGCCGCCGTCAAGGAACTGTTCTGGCTTCAGGGCTACGAGGGCACCTCGCTGCACGATATCGAACTTGCGACGGGTCTCGCCAAGCAGAGTCTCTATCGTGAATTCGGCGACAAGCGCGGGATCTATCTGGCGGCTCTGCGACACTACGAGCAGCACGAGGCCGCCGAGGCCGCTCGCGTCCTTGCCCAGCATGATAAGCCGCGCGAGGCATTTGCGGCGCTGTTTGCGATTGTCATCGCAGAGGCTGAGTCCAGTCATCGGCGCGGCTGCTTCCTTTGCAACGCCGGAGCTGACCGCACCACGATTGATCCTGCGATAGGGACGGCCGTGTCGGACGCAATGGAGCGCCTCGCCTTTACCTTTGCCCGAAAGCTTGACGACGCGGACCCCTTGCTCGGACGCGCCCGCGCCTTGGTCGCATTCTACGTCGGGCTTCGGATCTCGGTTCGTGCCGGGTGTGCTTTCGAACCTCTCGTCGCCACGGTTCGGCACGGCATCGGCGTCTTTTTTCACGACCACAAATAAGCGCGCGATTGCGAGCCCCGCATGTAACCCGATGCAAGAAATCTGCGAAACCGGCGACGAGAATTGCAGCTAGAGCCATTTGTTTGCCGGTACTCCTGAATGACTGTCGCGCCAAAATTCCTCCCTCTTCACCGCCATCACGTTCCAACCGAAGCATTGCGACAGCCCGCTAACCCGAAGGGACGAGAAGCCCACGGGTCGCCTCGGTGCTGGCCGAGATAATCCCCCCGCGCAAAACACCCCCATTGCGAAGGGAAAGTGTCATACCCGGGCGCCTCAGCGACGGAGTTGTGACAGTCTTGGCCAGCGCCGTTTTTTCCTGCATGATCAAATCGTGACGAGCTACGGGCACGTCACAAGAAGCGGGCACCCTTGGCCTTTTGCTCACGGCCCGGATGGGTAACCTTCCTTCTCGTATGAACGAACAGTATTCTGAAGTGGCAAGCAAGCCCGCGCGCCGCGACAGGAAATGCGTCAAATTATCATGTCCAATACCCACACGCTTATCGACGAATTGGTCTGCGAACTCGAGCCGGTCCGTCCGCTTAAGCAAACCCAAGGTTTTGCCGTAGCCATCGCCTCGGCGGGCTTGGGCTTGTCTGCAATGATCGGACTGTTCGGGATCAGGGCTGATCTTGCCGCCGGCCAATTCGAACCCAGCCACCTGATTGCCACCGGGCTATACCTTTTGCTTGCGACTGCCTCCGCCGGTAGCGTGGTGACAATGAGCCACCCGAGAGTTGGAGCCGTCCACACTGGATGGATGTGGCCTGCGGCAATGGTCACCCTTTTGCCGATTGCTGCACTTCTGTTTGCGTTTAGCCAGCGTCAGGATCTGCTTGCGCACGAGTCCGTCGCGCACGGGACGGTGTGCTTCACGATTGTCGGTAGCACTTCTGCGATCGTCATGGCTTCGCTCATTTGGTGGCTGCGCCGCGGTGCACCGACCTCTCCCGAGCAGGCAGGCCTTTTGACCGGCCTCGCCGCGGGCAGCTTCGGGATCTTCACGTTCTCCCTCTATTGCCCGGAGAACGACATAGTCCACATCTGGCTCTGGCATTCTGTCGCTCTTTTCCTTGCGACGGCAATAGGTCGCCTGATTGTGCCTTCGTTGGTTCGGTGGTAGTGAATGCAAAGCCAATCGGGTTCGTTGGTGATCGGCTCGATGAATTGCCCACTGAGCCAGTTGAGCCAGCCCGTGATCGGCAACGCCTGCAAGATCGCGCTGATTGTCGGCACTTGCCTCAACGCGCTCAATCAGCGCCCACTTATATGGCAGGGGCAAAGCATATCCTGGGGAGCATTCGCACTCAACTTTGCCGTCCCATTTCTGGTTCCTAGCTACAGTGGTGCCAAAGTGCTCAAGAGCGGCCCTGAGAAGCATTGAAGTGCGTCTCAATTGATTTCCTCGATTGTAGCCGGACGTGAGGATTACGCCA
>JACESM010000130.1 GCA_013911835.1 Porphyrobacter sp.
TGGGCGCTGATCTGGTATCTGCAGGCGGCGTCTCCGGTGGATGGCAAGCCCTTCGATGTGGTGGTGGTGGAGCGCCAACGCTGGACCAATCTGGCGGCGGAGACCCCTGCGGTCAGCTACCGGGCGAGCGTATTCGGCTACAGCTTCACGCTCTACGGCCATGGCGATTTCCAGCGCTGGGTCGTCGCATCGCGCGCCTGGCCTGTGTCCGACCGCGAGTTGAACCGCTGGCAAGCCTCCGGCCTGCTGTTGCCGTGGGGCATTGGGCCAAGGCTGCAGGCACCCTCGCAATGGTCCTATCTGGACCCGGTGCCTGACTACACGCCGCTGGGCAAAGGCGGGCTAACCCCGGCGATGGGGACCACGGGATTGCGCGATGAAGTGGGACCGATTGTCCACCGGCAGGCGCGCTACCTCATCGAACGCAGTGCAGAGATGCGGCGCATCACCATGAATTACGGGCTGACCGCAGCATCGATCCCCTGGCACGTGCGCGGTGCCGATGGCTCGCCGCTGCTGCTCGATACGCCCAATACCCCGCTGAAAGTGCAGCAATATTATCAGAACTATCCCGAAGAGCGGGTCATCTCTGTAAGCCCGGGCATGCAGTTCGAATGGGACATCGACAATGCGCACCGCCCGTGCCCGTCGTTCATCCCGGCCTTGCTGTCGGAACTGCATCCGTTTTTCGTCGAGGAGCAGGTGTTTTCCGCCTGCACTGTGCTGAACACCGTGACCCCCGATTATCGCGGGGCGAGCGGCAAGCTGATCGATCAGGGGCAGGGCCGCGATTGGGCGTGGTCCATGCGCGATCTGCTGCTGGCCTATGCCTTGCTCCGCGCCATGCCGGGGCTTGACTGGTTGCCAGCGGCAGAACGGTTCGATGCGATCCTGTCGGCCAATCTCGACCGCGCGGTCAGGGCGCTCGCCGTGCCGGGGATGGGGCAATTGGGGATGTTCTGGGAAGGCGATGCCTATGATAGCCAACCCAATCCGACCTTCTGGCCATCGATCCGGACCGGGCAGCGACCGGGCGTCTATACGGGATCGATCGTCAATTACATTGCCTACACGCTCGACTGGGGGCGGCGCTTGCATGGCGATCCGCGCTGGTCGCAATTGCAGATCGCCTTTGCAGAGCGGTTTCAGGCGCGGCGCTTTCTGGCGAGCGGACCGTTCTGCTTCCTCAATCTGCCGGCGCGATTGGAAGGGCGCTGGTTCAGCGACTGGCGGCAAATGGCGCAGGTGCTTGGCCTGCCTGCCGATATTGCCCGGCAACCATGGCACAGCTTCGACAAGCCGGTGAACGATCCGCGCGTGTATGAATACACCACCGAGTATCCCGCGACATTCTATCACGGCCTGAAACTGGCGCAGGCGACGGGCACCACCAATGCCGATGTGGACACGGCGGTTGCGCTGCTGGAGGCGCAGATTCGCCGGGGCGATACGGACAGCTATCCCGCTTTCGCGATGCGCCATGCGCGGTAAGGTGGTGTTCGCGACTGGGCGTTGATGAGCGCCCTTGTCGGGTGCGGGAGCGCAAGGTTGGTCCGCTCATCCTTGATCTGGCAGGGCTGCCCGCCGCACACGTTTTCCTGCCCCTCCCGCGCAACAATCGAACCCCCGCCCGTGCAAAAGATTCACGGCTGGATTCGAATGATTCAATCACCATATTTTTCTTCACAGATTCAATTTGGGGCTTGCGGGCCTCGCGACTCAAGCTTGGTCCATGCGTCGCGGGTTTGACGCGGGTCTGAAACACCCCCGTCATGGTAACCAGGTGCTTAATCGCCCGTTGACGGGAGTCCGCGGCTGATTCATCATCTAGTGGTTCGGCGCAAATCGGACCCCCAACCCATGGTGACTTCCCCGCCGCTCCCCAGCGGAGTGAACGGGAAAGGAGTCGCTGAGGAACACGGGCCCGCCGCGCGCTCAGAACGGGATCGACCGACCTGCCAGCACGTCCGAACGCGGGCGAACTGTTGGCAAGTCTGTGGACCCGCCGGTATAGAACAGAATCAGAACATGGCCGCTTGTGCCATAGCGATGATTCGGGGGACAAGTGGGGCTGACAGATGGACTTCAAGGCGAGCGAAAACGTGCCGGGTGATGTGACCAATGAACTCGAAACCGGCGCGGGCGCGGGGGATGAAAAGGCTGTGACGATGAAGACCACCGATACCGGATCCGACGCGCTGATCGCCGCCAAGGCGACCGAAGCGCTCGGCAATGCCATGATCGAAGCGGCCAAGGATGCGGCCAAGACGGACAGCAAGAAGGTCAACGACCGTCGTTTCACGATCGTCACCAACCCCGAGCGTGACGCGCGCCTCACCGATTTTGGCAAGGACACCCTGACCGATCGCTATCTGCTGCCCGGCGAGGTCTATCAGGACCTCTTCGCCCGCGTCGCCGATGCCTATGCCGACGATCAGGCGCACGCCCAGCGGCTCTATGACTACATCTCGAACCTGTGGTTCATGCCCGCCACTCCGGTGCTGTCGAACGGCGGCACCAACCGCGGCCTTCCGATCTCGTGCTACCTGAACTCGGTCGAGGACAGCCTCGAAGGGATCGTCGGCACCTGGAATGAAAACGTCTGGCTCGCCTCCAAGGGCGGCGGGATTGGCACCTATTGGGGCAATGTCCGCGGGATCGGCGAGCCGGTGGGCCTCAACGGCAAGACCAGCGGCATCATTCCCTTCGTGCGGGTGATGGACAGCCTCACGCTGGCGATTTCGCAGGGCTCGCTGCGGCGCGGTTCGGCCGCGTGCTATCTCGACATCTCGCACCCCGAGATCGAGGAGTTCCTCGAAATCCGCAAGCCGAGCGGCGACTTCAACCGCAAGGCGCTGAACCTTCACCACGGCGTGCTCGTCACCGACGAGTTCATGCAGGCGGTGCGCGAAGGCGCCGAGTTCACGCTGCGCTCGCCCCGCGACGGGTCGGAGCGCGGCAAGGTCGATGCGCGTTCGCTGTTCCAGAAGCTGGTCGAGACGCGTCTCGCCACCGGCGAGCCTTACATCGTCTTCAACGACACCGTGAACCGCATGATGCCCAAGCATCACCGCGATCTCGGCCTCAAGGTCTCGACCTCGAACCTGTGCTCGGAAATCACTCTGCCGACCGGGATCGACCACCTCGGCAATGACCGGACGGCGGTGTGCTGCCTGTCGTCATTGAACCTCGAAACCTGGGAAGAGTGGAAGGGCGACAAGCTCTTCATCGAGGACGTGATGCGCTTCCTCGACAACGTGCTGCAGGACTATATCGACCGCGCGCCGGACGAGATGGCCCGCGCCAAGTACTCCGCCAGCCGCGAACGCTCTGTCGGCCTCGGGGTGATGGGCTTCCACTCGTACCTGCAGCAGAAGGGCGTCGCTTTCGAAAGCGCGATGGCCAAGGCGCTGAACCTGACGATGTTCAAGCACATCCACGCCAAGGCCTCGGAAGCCTCGATGCTGCTCGCGCAGGAGCGTGGCCCCTGCCCCGACGCCGCCGACATGGGCGCGATGGAGCGGTTCAGCTGCAAGATGGCGATCGCGCCGACCGCGTCGATCTCGATCATCTGCGGCGGCACCAGCGCCTGCATCGAGCCGATCCCGGCCAATATCTACACCCACAAGACCCTGTCGGGCAGCTTCATCGTCAAGAACCCGTATCTCGAGAAGCTGCTCGACAAGAAGGCGAAGAATTCGACCAATGTCTGGAACTCGATCCTCGAACGCGGCGGTTCGGTCGCGCACCTCGACTTCCTGACGCCGGAGGAGAAGGCGGTCTACAAGACCAGCTTCGAGATCGACCAGCGCTGGCTGCTCGAATTCGCCGCCGACCGCACGCCCTATATCGACCAGGCCCAGTCGCTGAACCTGTTCATCCCGGCCGATGTCGACAAGTGGGACCTGATGATGCTGCACTATCAGGCGTGGGAGAAGGGCATCAAGTCGCTCTATTACCTCCGCTCGAAGTCGGTGCAGCGCGCAGGCTTTGCCGGCGGGGTCGAGGCGGACAACACCTCCGAAGCGCCCAAGATCGAACTGAGCGCCAGCGGCGACCAGACCGATTACGAGGAATGCCTGAGCTGCCAGTAGCAGGAGGAATTTGAGTTTCCGGTGCGAGCCGGAAAAAACTGAGGCCCGGGCCAGCGCGAACTGGAACCGGGCCTCTGACACCAACCCCAAGGGCTGACTGTCGTTTGCAAACTCACAATGTGTGAACAGGGTGAGTCAGTCAATCCCTTGGGTCATTATACGGAGCATATCATGACCCAATACACGCCACAGGAATTGAATCTCATTTTCGTACGTACGACCCGTCCCCTCAACGCACTCACGGCGGCGCTTTACCCTAGCGATGCGGCGGTGGATGAGTGCGGTAACGTCATTGCGCGTTCGCATTACGGCAAGCATCATTCCACGTATGGTTGGGAGGTGGATCACCGAGTAGCGAGTGCTCTTGGCGGCCGAGACGGGATGGCAAATTTGCGCGCCCTCCATCTTCCTACGAATCGGAAGTTCGGGGGAATTATCGGGAATGCCTTGCGGAACGTCCGATAGAATGCCGGTCAGGGGGCGCGGTAAGCCGCGCCCTCTGAATTGAAGTTTGGGGGGTTATCGAATGAACATACCCGTCGCCGCCGCCCTGCTCGGCCTTGCGGTCAGCCTCTGGTTCGGCATCAATGGGCTACGCGAATTGAAGCGCGACACGCCCGGCCATTCGTTCAACGCCGCGATAATCCACATCGCGATGGTCGGCATGTTCGTGCCTTTCTGCCTGATCATCCTCGTCGCCTATTGGGGCAAATGAATTGAATCCGCGCAGGGGAAGCCTGCGTATCTGCTATATTGACCGTCTGACCGGAGTTACCGCCATGTCGCTGCTCGAAGCCCGCAACACCTACAAGCCCTTCCAGTACCCCTGGGCCTATGACTTCTGGAAGCGCCAGCAGCAGATCCACTGGATGCCCGAGGAAGTGCCGCTGGGCGAGGATTGCCGCGACTGGGCGCAGAAGATCACCGAGAACGAGCGCAACCTGCTCACCCAGATCTTCCGCTTCTTCACCCAGGCCGATGTCGAGGTGCAGAACTGCTACCACGACAATTACGGCCGCGTGTTCAAGCCGACCGAGGTCAAGATGATGCTCGCCGCCTTCTCCAACATGGAGACGGTGCACATCGCGGCGTATTCGCACCTGCTCGACACCATCGGCATGCCCGAGAGCGAATACTCCGCCTTCCTCGAATATGAGGAAATGAAGGACAAGCACGATTTCCTCGGCCAGTTCGGCGTCGACACCGATGAGGATATCGCCCGCACGCTGGCAGCCTTCGGCGGCTTCACCGAAGGGCTGCAGCTGTTCGCGAGCTTCGCCATGCTGATGAACTTCCCGCGCTTCAACAAGATGAAGGGCATGGGCCAGATCGTCAGCTGGTCGGTCCGCGACGAGAGCCTCCACTGCGAAGGCATCATCAAGCTGTTCCACACCTTCTGCGAGGAACGCCAGTGCCTCACCAAGGCGGTGAAGGAAGACCTGATCGACATCTGCCAGAAGACCGTCCGCCTCGAAGACGCCTTCATCGACCTCGCCTTCGAAATGGGCCCGATCAACGGCATGAGCGCCAAGGAGATCAAGCGCTACATCCGCTACATCGCCGACTGGCGCCTGAAGCAGCTGGGCTTGCAGGAAATCTACATGATTGAAGAGCACCCGCTGCCGTGGCTGGCGCCTTTGTTGAATGGCGTCGAGCATGCGAACTTCTTCGAGACGCGGGCGACGGAATATTCGAAGGGCGCGACGCGGGGGGATTGGAACACCGTGTGGTCGAGCTTTGACAAGCGGCAGAAGGCCAAGGCGGTTAATGAGGATGGGGTTGAGCTGCCGGAGATTGGGCTGTTTGGGGCTGAGGCTGCGGAGTAGGTTGTGCCGAGTGGCTCCATAATGGAGCCACTCGCTTGACCAGAACGAATTAAGAACATAGCGATACGGGAAAGAGGAGTATCGCCATGCAATCGATCGAATTCTGCGCTGGTGCGGGCGGACAGGCGCTCGGTCTTGAGCAAGCGGGCTACCAACACACCGCACTGGTCGAGATTGAGGCTGACTACTGCAAGACCCTCCGCCTCAACCGTCCTGCTTGGGACGTGCGCTGTGCGGACATGAATGCCTTTGACGGCAGTTCATTCAATGGCGTTGAACTGATGGCGGGCGGGCTACCATGCCCACCCTTCTCCGTCGCAGGCAAGCAGCTGGGCGATCTTGACGAGCGCAACCTGTTCCCGGCTGCAATCCGCCTGATCGACGAAATCAAGCCCAAGGCCGTGATGATCGAAAACGTTCGCGGTTTTCTCTCTCCGGTGTTCGAAGAATATCGCCTGCACTTGAAGGCCGAGTTCAAGAAGTTGGGCTATGTTGTCGATTGGCGTTTACTCAACGCCAGCGATTTCGGCGTGCCGCAATTGCGCCCCCGCGTGGTGATTGTAGCGCTCAAGCAAGAACATGCCGATGCATTTGAGTGGCCTGAGGTTTTGCCCCATAATCCGCTGACGGTTGGTGAGGTCTTGCGGGACATGATGGCGGCCAATGGCTGGCCCGGCGCAGCGCGATGGGCGCGCGGCGCGAATGACATTGCCCCTACCATCGTCGGGGGATCGAAAAAACACGGCGGACCAGACCTTGGCCCCACCCGCGCGCGCAAGGCGTGGGCTGCGCTAGGCGTGGAAGGCCGGACCATCGCCGATGCTGCGCCGGACGCCGATTTCTGCGGGATGCCGCGCCTGACCGTGGCGATGGTGGCGCGCTTGCAAGGTTTTCCGTCAGGGTGGCAGTTCTATGGCCGCAAGACGACGGCATATCGTCAGGTCGGCAACGCTTTCCCGCCGCCGGTTGCCTGTGCCGTTGCCAGCAAGATCAAGGTTGCGCTCGCACAGCGAACGTGTGTCCCGGTTCGGGCGGTCGCGTGAACCTGTTTGGGGACGATGGATACCGACCCCTCGGTGAAGGTCATCGGGATTACCCAGACCTGCTCCGGCTGGAAGCAGACCTGCTCGAAGCGGTTGGCGGGCGCGACAGCTTCATCGAAAAGCTCCGATCCTTCTTTCGGTCAGCGATTGATGAAGTGATTGATACCGCCCGGACCGGCCGATATTTTCTTTCAGACCTTGAGAAGACCGAAAAGACATACCTTGGCACCAAGTTCGAAATCCTGCTGCGCGATTGGCTTGGGGTTCCGAAGGGCGTGGTGCTTGACCTCCTGATCGGTGGGCGTGAGGTCGACGTCAAATCAACCACCGGCGGTGCTTCAGGATGGATGATCCCGCCCGAAGCCATTGACCAGCTTTGCGTTTTACTGCGCGTGAATGAGCAAGACTCGACGTGTGCCGTTGGGCTGGTTCGCGCGCGACCGGCCTACCTCAGGGGCGGTCAAAATCGCGATGCGAAGACATCGTTCTCGGCGGCCGGGCGCGCCCACATCTGGTGGCTTGTCCAGGACTTCAGCTACACTCCGAACTTCTGGACCCAAGTCAATCGTGAGACGCGCGATTACATAATGCAGCCAAAGGGAGGCGCCGCGCGGCTGGCCCGCCTTTTCAGCTGCTGCCTTGAAACGCCGATTTCCCGTGTGGTTATTTCGAGCATCGCCGCGCAAGACGATTTCATGAAGCGCATCCGGCGCAACGGCGGGGCAAGAGACATTCTGGCTCCGCAGGGTATCGCCATCCTCTACTCTGAGACTGACCGGGACTTGATGAAGGAACTGGGGCTCAAGT
>JACESM010000131.1 GCA_013911835.1 Porphyrobacter sp.
GACGGCAAGTTCGACATTCCGGCGCTGGTGAAGCGCGCGGCCGAGTGGCCGGGGCTGGAGGGCATGGACCTCGCGGTGCGCGTCACTCGTGACAAGCACGAAGGCTGGGAAGGCGGCTACTGGACGCTCGGCAAGGGCTATGGCCGCGCGGCGTTCGATGCCCCGAACCGGAAAATGCCCCACGTTGTCGCGATAGATTACGGCGCGAAGGACAACATCTTCCGCAATCTGGTGAAGGCCGGTGCGCGGGTGACGGTGGTGCCGGCGAAGACCTCGTTTGACGAGGTGATGGCGCTCGCCCCCGACGGCGTGTTCCTGAGCAACGGACCCGGCGATCCGGCGGCGACCGGGGAATATGCGGTCCCGGTGATCAAGGCGCTGCTCGACGCCGACGTGCCGCTGTTCGGCATCTGCCTCGGCCACCAGATGCTCGCGCTGGCGGCGGGCGCGAAGACGATCAAGATGCACCAGGGGCATCGGGGCGCGAACCACCCGGTGCAGCGTGTCGGCGAGGGCTGGGGGGAGACCTCGGGGCTGGTCGAGATCACGTCGATGAACCACGGTTTTGCTGTGGACGCGGCGACATTGCCGGAGGGTGTGGAGCAGACGCATGTCTCGCTGTTTGACGGGACGAATTGTGGGATTGCGATCCGGGGGAAGCGGGCCTTTGCGGTGCAGTATCACCCTGAGGCGAGCCCGGGGCCGCAGGACAGCTTCTATCTGTTCGAGAAGTTTGTGGGGGGGCTGTGATGGCGAGGCGAACCTTCTCCCTTCCCCTTGGGGAAGGGTTGGGGATGGGGGCTCGGCGGTGAGAGGGCAGGGCGTCGTTTCGGGCGTCGTACACCCATCCCCCAGCCCCTTCCCTCTAGGGAAGGGGAGTCTGGTTGCGCGCAATTGCAATCTCTTGCGCGATCACCGTCAGAACACCGTCGAGATTCTCGAAAACCTCGTTGTTCCAGAAGCGGATCACGCGGTAGCCGTGGGCTTCGATGATGCGGGTGCGGTTCGCGTCGGTGGGGCTTTCGGAATGCTGACCGCCATCGAGTTCGATGGCGAGGCGCAGAGATCGACAGGCGAAGTCGGCGATGAAGTTGCCGATGGGGTGCTGGCGGGTGAACTTCGCGCCTTCCAACTGGCTGGCGCGCAGGTGTTGCCAGAGGCGGTGTTCGGCATCGGTCGGTTCGTTGCGCATCTGGCGCGCGAGGTGGGTGAGGCGCTTTTCCATCAACGTCGTACCCCCATCCCCAACCCCTTCCCCTTGGGGAAGGGGCTTACTGCGCTCGTCGCCGTCCTTGCAACCATTTCAACCGCTTCGCTCGCCCAGAACCCCGCGCCTGTTGCCGAATGGCCCGGCGCGGAGATTGCCGAGGGCGTGGCGTTTCAGGGCGATGGGTCGGTGACGCTCGAGGCTTCGTCCGACACCGGCCTCCCCGTCATCACCTTCTGGCGGCCTGTGCTGCATGACGAGGCCAGCCGCTATCCCGTTGCAGGCCGGATGGACTGCCGCATCGCCGCCTCCCAGGGCCCGTTCAACGACGAAGACTTCGATCCCGCCAAGCGCCACAAGGCCGTCGCCGAGCAGCGCAAGGAACAAGGGTTCATCGACAGCGAGCGCCTCGCCAGCGGCACCGACACGGTGAAAAAGCTCGACGTCATCGGCCGCCGCAACGCGCCGCGATCATACTATGTCCTGAGCTACATCATGGCGCGCGACGGCGACCGGCTGATCGACATCCGTCGCAACTGCACCTTCGTCTTCGGGCCTGCCGCCACAAAGCCCGACGTGCTGCCTTACGTGAACCGCTACACCAAGCTGATCTTCGCCTTTGCCGAGCAGGAATCCTGATGCCTGTTTGCAATCCGTCACAGCGTAAACCCAAGGGGAGCCAATCATGAGCGACAACCGCAAGCAGATCGATTTGGCACGCCAGACGCTCGAGGTGTTCATCGCCCATGGCGAGGACATGGCCGACACGCGCCATGTGGTGCACTACTTCTACGGGGGCAACTTCGCCGCGCTGGGGGCGAGCCTGCGCGAGCTGGGTTACGAGACCCGCCCGACTGCGGATGACGACGGCGTCATCGCCGAGCGGCACGAGGCAATCGGCGAAGAATGGCGGACCACCACGCTGGCGCATCTGTGCGAACTCGCCGACAGCTACGGGACCGAGTACGATGGCTGGGAAGCGGCGATGACCCGTCAGGACGCTGCGCCCCAACCGCAGCCGCAGCCCAAGCCCGCCAGCTTCCTCTCCAAACTCTTCGGTAAGAAAAACTGATGCCCAAAAGAACCGACATTTCCTCGATCCTCGTCATCGGCGCCGGCCCGATCATCATCGGCCAGGCCTGCGAGTTCGACTATTCCGGCACCCAGGCGATCAAGGCGCTGAAGGAGGAGGGCTACCGCGTCATCCTCGTCAACAGCAATCCCGCGACGATCATGACCGATCCGGAGTTCGCCGACGCCACCTATATCGAGCCGATCACGCCCGATATCGTCGCCAAGATCATCGCCAAGGAACGGCCCGATGCGCTGCTGCCGACGATGGGCGGGCAGACGGCACTGAACTGCGCCTTGAAGCTCGACGAGATGGGCGTGCTGGCGGAATACGGCGTCGAGATGATCGGCGCCAAGGCCGACGCGATCGACAAGGCCGAAAACCGCCAGCGTTTCCGCGAGGCGATGGATGCGATCGGGCTGGAGAGCGCGCGCAGCGGGGTTGCCACCACGCTCGAACAGGCGCGCGCGGTGCTCGAGCGCACGGGCCTCCCCTCGATCATCCGCCCCAGCTTCACCCTTGGCGGGACCGGCGGCGGGATCGCCTACAACAAGGCCGAGTTCGAGCAGATCGTCAAGGAAGGCCTCGACGCCTCGCCCACCACCGAAGTCCTGATCGAGGAATCGCTCCTCGGGTGGAAGGAGTTCGAGATGGAGGTGGTGCGCGATCGCAAGGACAATGCGATCATCATCTGCTCGATCGAGAACGTCGATCCGATGGGGGTGCACACCGGCGACTCGATCACCGTCGCCCCGGCGCTGACGCTGACCGACAAGGAATACCAGATCATGCGCTCGGCCAGCATTGCGGTGCTGCGCGAGATCGGGGTGGAGACGGGCGGCTCCAACGTGCAATTCGCGGTCAACCCCAAGGACGGGCGCCTGATCGTGATCGAGATGAACCCGCGCGTCAGCCGCTCCTCGGCGCTGGCGTCCAAGGCAACGGGCTTCCCCATCGCCCGCGTCGCGGCGAAGCTGGCGGTGGGTTACACGCTCGACGAGCTGACCAACGAGATCACCGGCGCGACGCCGGCCAGCTTCGAGCCGACCATTGATTACGTCGTCACCAAGATCCCCCGCTTCGCGTTTGAAAAATTCAAGGGCGCGGCCAATGACCTGTCGACCGCGATGAAGTCCGTCGGCGAGGTCATGGCGATCGGTCGCAATTTCCAGGAATCGATGCAGAAAGCTCTGCGCGGGCTGGAAACCGGGCTCGACGGCTTCAACCGCTTCCCCGAGCTGGAAGGCGCGGGCCGCGAGGTGATCACCGCCGCGCTCTCGCGCCGTACGCCCGACCGGCTGCTCAAGGTCGGCCAGGCGTTCCGCGAAGGCATGAGCGTCGAGGACATCGCCGCCGTCACGCATTACGACCCGTGGTTCCTGCGCCAGATCGAGGCGATCATCGCTGCTGAGAAGGAATTGCAAGCCGATGGCTTGCCGCGCGACGCCGCAGGGTTGCGCCGTCTGAAGGCGATGGGCTTCTCCGACCGCCGTTTGGCGACGCTGGCGGTACGGTCGGTGGGCGTGGCGGGCGGTCTTGCCGAGACCCAGGCCAAGCGTTCGGGGCTGCTCCACGACACGCTTGTCGCCATGGCTGGCGCGACCAGCGCCGAGGAAGTGCGCGCTCTGAGGCACAAGCTCGGCGTCTACCCCGTCTTCAAGCGCATCGATAGCTGCGCCGCCGAGTTCGAGGCGATCACGCCCTACATGTATTCGACCTACGAGGCCCCGAGCTTCGGCGCGCCCGAATGCGAGGCCATGCCTTCCGACCGCAAGAAGATCGTCATCCTCGGCGGCGGCCCCAACCGCATCGGGCAGGGGATCGAGTTCGACTATTGCTGCGTCCACGCCTGCTTCGCACTTGCCGAACAGGGCTTCGAGACCATCATGGTCAACTGCAACCCCGAGACCGTCTCGACCGATTACGACACCTCCGACCGGCTGTATTTCGAGCCACTGACCGACGAGGACGTGCTGGAGATTCTGCGCGTCGAGCAGTCGAAGGGCGAACTGCTCGGGGTGATCGTGCAGTTCGGCGGGCAAACCCCGCTCAAGCTCGCGCAGGCGCTGGAGGATGCCGGGATCCCGATCCTCGGTACTTCGCCCGACGCGATTGACCTTGCCGAAGACCGCGAGCGGTTTGCCAAGCTGGTCAGCAAGCTGAAGCTGAAGCAGCCCGACAACGGCATCGCGCGCAGCCGCGACGAGGCCGCTGCCGTGGCCGCACGCATCGGCTATCCGGTGCTGCTGCGCCCTTCCTACGTGCTCGGCGGGCGGGCGATGGAGATCGTCGACAGCGAAGCGCAGCTCGACAGCTACATTGCCACGGCGGTCAACGTGAGCGGGGATTCGCCGGTGCTGATCGACCAGTATCTGCGCGATGCGATCGAATGCGATGTCGATGCCTTGTGCGACGGCACCGAGGTGCGGATCGCGGGCGTGATGCAGCATATCGAGGAAGCGGGCGTCCACTCGGGCGATTCTGCCTGTACCCTGCCGCCCTATTCGCTCCCCTCGGAGATCATCGCCGACATGGAGCGCCAGGCCGAAGCGCTGGCCTTCGCGCTCGGGGTGAAGGGCCTGATGAACATCCAGTTCGCGGTGAAGGACGGGCCAGAGGGACAAAAAGTCTACCTCATCGAGGTCAACCCGCGCGCCAGCCGCACCGTGCCCTTCGTCGCCAAGGCGATCGGGCAGCCCGTGGCCAAGATCGCCGCGCGGGTGATGGCGGGCGAGCCGCTCAGCAATTTCGAGCCGTTCAAGCGCGATCTGCCCTACATGGCGGTCAAGGAAGCGGTGTTCCCCTTCGCGCGCTTCCCCGGGGCCGATCCGGTGCTGAGCCCCGAGATGAAGTCAACCGGTGAGGTGATGGGGATCGACACCAGTTTCGAGGCCGCCTTCCTCAAGTCGCAGATCGGTGCGGGGATGATCCCGCCGCAATCGGGCACCGTGTTCGTCTCGGTCAAGAACACCGACAAGCAGGTCATTATCCCGGCCGTGCGCCATCTGATCGAACACGGCTTCCGCGTTATCGCTACCGGCGGTACGCAATCCTATCTCGCCGAACAGGGCCTCGCCGTCGAGCGGGTCAACAAGGTGGCGGAAGGCCAGCCGCATATCGTCGACAAGATCATCGATGGCGATATCGCGCTGATCTTCAACACCACCGAAGGGTGGCAGTCGCTGATGGACAGCAAATCGATCCGTCAGGCAGCGCTTGCGGGCAAGGTGCCGTACTACACCACGGCGGCCGCTTCGGTCGCGGCCGCGGCGGCGATTTCGGCGATCCGGCCGGACCAGCTTGAAGTCCGCAGCTTGCAGGACTATTATGGCAACTGACTGACACCTCCCCCGACAAACGAGAGTGCCTGACGTCGAGCCTGTTGGACGGCGTTGACAGCAGTCTTTTCCCTCGGGGGCGGGATCACAAGAAAAACAAGCGGAAAGACGAAGAGCTATGGCGACGATGGAAAAGGTCCCGATGCTGGCCGAGGGTTACGAGCGGCTCACCGCCGACCTCAAGGTCCTGCGCGATGAGCGCCCGAAAATCGTCGAGGCGATCGAGGAAGCGCGCGCCCACGGCGACCTTTCGGAAAACGCCGAGTATCATGCCGCCAAGGAACGCCAAGGCCAGGTCGAGGCGCAGATCGCCGAGATCGAGGACCGGGTGAGCCGCGCGCAGATCATCGATCCGACCACGCTGTCGGGCGACAAGATCGTCTTCGGCGCGACCGTGACCCTGCTCGACGAGAACGACAAGCCGATCCGCTACCAGATCGTCGGCCAGACCGAGGCGGACGCCAACAAGGGGCGCATCAGCTACAACTCGCCGCTCGCCCGCGCGCTGATCGGCAAGCAGGTGGGTGACGAGATCGAGGTCACGGTGCCCTCGGGCGAGAAGTTCTACCTCGTCGACAAGATCGAGTTCATCTGACGCTTCGCAAAGGGGGCGCGACATGGCCATGCTTCCGGTAAGGCCGCTTGCCGAGCGCAAGGTCGCCGCGCACTTCATCGCAGCCGGTGCGGTCAGCATGGCCGATGCCATCCCCTATGCCCCCGCACGCCCCAGCCGCCAGCGCGCCTTCGCGCGGCTGAAAGGCGCTGACGTGCTCAAGACCGACGGGCAGGGCAAGTGGTGGCTCGATGAGGAGCTGTGGCAGGGTCGCAGATCGGACCGGCGGACCAAGGCAGTGTTTGCGCTGCTGGCCGTGGGTGTGGCCGCGGCAGTCGCGGCGCTGCGGTAGGCGCGCCGTCGGCAGGTCGTTGCCGGGTCGTCGCATGTTCATCGTTTGTTTCACGTGAAACAGTGAGGCCCTGCCACCCGGCTTCAGGCGATCTGCTTCTCCATCGCGAAATTGTGCATCGGGATGGTTTCACCGCCCAGCTCCAACCTGAAATCGCGTCGGCGGAGCACCGCATAGCCTGCCCGCTCGAACACCGGCAGTGAGATTTCGCTCGCCTTGGTATGGAGCCGCTCGACGCCCGCCGCCAGCGCCTCGCGCTCAATCGCGGCGAGTAGCGCGGTGGCATGGCCCTGTCCGGCGTGGTCGGGATGGCAATAGAGCATGTGGACCAACCCGCCCGCGCGCAGCATGGTATAGGCCGCAGGCTCTCCCTCGGGCGAGAGCGAGACGAGGACCACGTCGCCCGGCTCGGCCTGTTCGAGAAACAGCGGTGGGCCAAGATGGCCCGCCGCCCAGGCCATGACCTGCCTGGCCGAATAGGCGCGCAGGCCAAGGATCGCGATCGCCGCCACGGTCAGCTCCGAAAGCGCCGCAGCGTCTTCGGGTCTGAAAGGCCGGATCACGCCCACGCGCAATCAGTCCTCGGGCGTCAGCAGCTTGTGGATATGGACGACGACGTATTTCATCTCGGCATCGTCGACCGTGCGCTGCGCCTGTGCGCGCCACGCATCGACCGCCGCCTCATAGGAGCTGTAGACGCCGACGACGTGGATGCTCTCCGGGTCCTGGAACTCGATCCCGCGCGGATCCTTGACGCGGCCACCCATCACGAGGTGGAGCCGCTGGGTGGGGGTGGTTTCTGCCATGTTGCAAGCCCTTGGGGAGGAAGGATGCGCGAGCCTCTAGCGCGTCATGCGCCAAGGGCAAGCCTTGTCCTGCTTGCGCGCGGGTCAGTCCTTGGTCTGACGCCGGATATCGCGCACCACGCCGAGTGCCGCATCGCGGGTCTTGCGCGCCAGCGTCCGGGTGTTGTCCGCTGCCGAGCCTGCCGCATCCGAGGCGGTGGCCGAAAGCTTCTTCGCC
Source organism: Porphyrobacter sp. (assembly GCA_013911835.1). Lineage (GTDB taxonomy): Bacteria > Pseudomonadota > Alphaproteobacteria > Sphingomonadales > Sphingomonadaceae > Erythrobacter. The sequence goes on from JACESM010000131.1 coordinate 7,546, forward strand.
TGCGCCCCGGCGGCCTCGCCCAGATCCTCGGCGCGGGCTTTGCCCTCGCGCGCAGCGTCGAGCACGTCGTCGATGACGGTCATGGCATAGGCCACCGCGGCCTCGCCGATCATCTGCCCGAGCCGCGAACCGCCGCGTGCGGTGATGCTCTTCACCCCCGAGGTCGCGCTCGAAGCCGCGCCTGAAATCGCATCCCCCGCCGAATGCAGCGCGC
>JACESM010000132.1 GCA_013911835.1 Porphyrobacter sp.
CCCAGCAGATGACGATCTTCGTCAACCTCGTCGAACGCGGCGCGAGCGGCGTCTACAACGCGCCCGAGGCCGAGGTGTGGGTGATGGACCCGGTCAGCCGCACCACCGATGTCAGCTACGCCATGCCCGGAACCGCGCTCGACAAGGTGCGCTCAGTGCCCGGCGTCGAATGGGCGGTGCCGCATCTGCGCGCCCAGGCCAATGTCCGCACCAAGGACGGCGACCTTGAAGGCGTGGGCGTGATCGGGGTCGATGATGCGACGCTGATCGGCCTGCCCAAGCGCATGGCGGTCAGCGACAGGAACGTGCTGTTCGCGCCCGATACCGTGGTGATCGACGATGTCGGCGTCACCCGCCTGTTCTCCAACGGGGCAAGCCCGCTGGGAGAGCGGCTCGAACTCAACGATCAGCGCGCGGTGATCCGCGGTGTCTCGGATGCGATACCCTCGTTCACCAGCACCGTCACGCTTTACACCCGCTATTCGAGCGCGCTCAATTTCGTGCCCGGCACCCGCAACCGGCTCTCCTTCGTGCTGGTCGGCGTCAGCGACGGCCTGACACCGGAGGAGGTCGCAGCGCGGATCGAGAAGGAAACCGGCCTCAAGGCCGAGACCCGCGCCGAATTCGCCCGCGCCGGGGTCAATTTCATCATCGAGAACACCGGCATTCCCGTGAACTTCGGGATCACGGTGTTCCTTGGCTTCGTGGTCGGGGTGGCGATTGTCGGCCTCACCTTCAGCCTGTTCCTGCGCGACAACATCAAGCAGTTCGGTGCGCTGAAGGCCATCGGCGTGACCAATGCCAAGATCATGCAGATGGTCGGGGTGCAGGCAGGGCTGGTCGGCATGATCGGTTATGGCCTCGGCGTCATCGGCACGGTCGCCTTCATCCGCGGCTTTGGCGCCAACCCCTTCTTCAAGGGCTTCTACATCCCCTGGCAGATCCCGCTCATCAGCCTTGCGGCAGTGGTGGTGATCCTTGCGCTGACGGGCTTTGTTGCGATCCGCTCCGTGCTGAAGACCGAACCGGCGGCGGTGTTCCGGTGAGCGAGGCCCCAATGATCAACTCACCCATCATGGACACCACAAGCATCGGCGGCTGCGCCCCCGAAGCCGCGATCTGCGCGCGCGGCATCACCCGCGATTTCGAGGCCGGGCAGACCACCATCCGCGTGCTCCACGGCATCGACACCGACATCCAGCCGGGCCAGATGACCTACGTCGTGGGCGAGAGCGGGTCGGGCAAGACCACGCTGATCTCGATCATGTGCGGCATCCTCTACCCGACCGAGGGCGAGGTGAAGGTCTTCGGCACCGACATCTACAAGCTGACCGATACCGAGCTGGTCAAGTTCCGGCTCCAGAACATCGGTTTCATCTTCCAGCAGTACAACCTCATCCCCTCGATCGACGCCGCCGCCAACGCCGCAGTGCCGCTGATCGCGCAAGGGGTGCCGATCAAGGAAGCGCGCGAGCGGGCGAAGGTGCTGCTCGACAAGCTCAATATCGGCAACCAGGCCGACAAGCTGCCGCGCCAGCTTTCGGGCGGGCAGCAGCAGCGCGTCGCCATCGCCCGCGCGCTGGTGCACGAGCCGCGCCTCGTCGTCTGTGATGAGCCCACCGCCGCATTGGACGCACGCTCGGGCCGCCGGGTGATGGACCTGCTGCGCGAGGTCGCAGTCGCACCCGACCGTGCCTGCATCATCGTCACCCACGACAACCGCATCTTCGATCTCGCCGACCGCATCATCGTGCTGGAAGACGGGCGCATCACCCATGACGGCACCGAGATGCCCGATGACCACTGACACCCTCTCCCCTTCGAACCCGCCGAGGACGCCATGCTCCGCAATCTAAGCTTTGCCCGCCAGATTCTGCCCGCGCTTGCGCTGATCGGCCTTGCCATTGCCGCGTGGCTGATCCTTGTCGGCCTGCCCGACCGCTCGACCGCCGAGCCTGCCGAACAGCCCCCCAAGGCGGTCGGCGATCTCGCCGGCAAGGCGCGGGTCGCGGGTGCGGGGATCGTGGAACCCGCAAGCGAGATCATCGACATCGGCTCGGCGCTGTCAGGCCTCGTCACCGATGTCCGCGTGCGCCCGGGTGACCGCGTGGCCAAGGGCGACGTGCTGTTCACGGTCGACGCCCGCGCCGCGCAGGCGAGCCTTGCGCAATCCACCGCCGCCATCGGCGAGGCCCGCGCCGCGATCGCCGAGGCCGCCGCTGCGCAGTCCACCGCGCGCCAGCAGCTCGCGCTCTACCGCAACCTCTCCGATCCCGCTGCGGTCAGCCGCGCCGAAGTGATCCGCGCCGAGGGTGAGGAAGCCGCCGCCACCACCCGGCTCTCGGTCGCCCGCGCAAGGCTCGCCTCGGCACAGGCCGCCGCCGCCGCCGCACGCACCGAAATCGAGCGCCTCGTGGTCCGCGCGCCGATTGCGGGCGAGATCCTCGCAGTCAACATCCGCTCTGGCGAATTCGTCTCCACGCAAGGGGGCGGCAACAGCAGCGCCTTCATCCAGATGGGCGAGACCAACCCGCTCCATGTGCGCGTCGACATCGACGAGAACGAGATCGCCCGCGTCGCTTTGGGCGAGGCGGCGATCATCTCCCCGCGCGGCGCGGCCGAGCTTCACGTCAAGGCCACCTTCGTGCGCGCAGAGCCGCAGGTGGTGCCCAAGCGCTCGCTCACGAATAGCGCGGCGGAACGCGTCGATGTGCGGGTGCTCCAGCTGATCTATGCCCTGCCGCCTTCCGAAGCCTTCCGCGTCGGCCAGCAGATCGACGCCTTCATTCCGGCCAAGGCGGGTGCGCCCGCCAAGTCGGAGGGCTGAGGCGATGCGCCGTCTGTTTCTTGCCGGAGCCGCGCTGCTCCCCATGGCGCTCGCCGCCTGCGCGAGTGTGCCCGAGGTCGCCACCCCGCAGCCCGAACTGCCGCGCGCCTTCTTCTTTGCGCCGGAGACCGGCACGGGCACCGCGCTCGCCGCACTGATGCCGACGGGCGATCCGGCCTATGCCGCGCTCTCGCAGGCCGCCCTCGCCAATGCGCCCAACCTTGCCGAGGCCGCCGCACGGATCGACGCCGCGCGCGCCGGGGCTCGCGGCGCGGGGGCCGCGCGCCTGCCCAACGTCACCGCCGATGCCAGCATCGTGCAGAACCGCCAGAACCTCGCGCGCTTCGGCGCGGTGGGGCAGCAGGGTTTCATCCCGCGCGAACAGACCTCCTACGGCGCCAACATCAGCGCCAGTTGGGACCCCGATCTGTTCGGCCAGCTGAAGGCGCAGGAACGCGCCGCGCTCGCCCGGATCGACGGCGCCACCGCGCAGGCGCAGGGCGTGCGGCTGGCACTGCTCGCCGAAATCGCCGCGAGCATCACCGACTGGCGGGTGCTCGACGCGCGCGCCGCGGCGATCGAGGCCGAGGGTGCCGCCGCGCGCCAGCTCGCCAGCCTTGCCAAGGTGCGCGAGGACGCAGGGATCGCCCCCGGCTTCGACCGCGTGCGTGCCGAGGCGACCGCGAGCGGCTCGGCCACGCGCCTTGCCGCGCTCGAAAGCGACCGCGCGCAGTTGATCGGCCGATTGGTGACGCTGACCGCGCAGGACGCCGCGACCGTGCGCGCCGCGCTGGCGACCCCCGCCCCGGCGCTGGCCCCGGCGGCGGCTCCGGCGAGCCTGCCCTCCGATCTCCTCGCCAACCGGCCCGACGTCGCTGCCGCCGCGGCCGAACTCGCCGCGACCGACGCCGATCTCGCCGCTGCGGCGCGGGCGCGCTTTCCGCGCATCACGCTGTCGGGGGTGATCGGATTGCTGTCGTTCCGGCCCGAGGACTTCTTCGACGATTCCGTGGTGGGCACGCTGACCGGCGGGATTGCCGGGCCGCTGCTCGATTTCGGGCGAGTGGCCGCGCAAATCGACGGTGCCGCCGCCAACAAGCGCGCGGCCTTCGCGGCCTATCGCGGGGCGGTCTATCAGGCCTTGGGCGATGCCGAGGCGGCTTACGGCGTGGTCGCCGCCGCCGATGCCGAAGCCGCGCTCGCGGTCAGGCAAGCCGGCCAGCTGACCCGCGCCGCCGCCATCGCCGAGACCCGCTTCAAGGCCGGGCTCGCCAGTTTCCTCGAAGTGCTCGAAGCGCGCCGCGCGGCGGATTCGAGCGGCGAGGCAGCCGCCGCCGCCCTCGGCCGGGCGCAGCGCGCGCGGATCGTGCTGTGGCAGGCATTGGGCGGCGAGGTCAGCCCCCGTTAGCCCCTTCCCTTGAGGGAAGGGCTTGGGGATGGGTGTTCGACGCCCGCTGATGCCGTACCCCCACCCCCAACCCCTCCCCAAGGGGAGGGGAGAAATTCAGCCGCGCCGCTGGATCAGCGCCGAACGCTCGCAGCGGCACACCACCTCATTGCGCTGATTGTGCATCTCGTGCACCCAGGTGACGATCCCGGCATCGGGGCGCGACTTGCTCTCCCTCAAGTCCTTAACCTCGGAACTCGCCCGCAAGGTATCGCCGATGAACACCGGCTTGGGGGTCACCACCTTGTCGAACCCGAGGTTGGCGACCAGCGTGCCGAGCGTCGTCTCGCCTACCGACAGGCCGACCAGCAGGCTGAAGGTGAAGGTGGAATTGACGAGGATCTGCCCGAACCCGCTCGCCTTGGCCGCTTCCACGTCGATGTGGAGCGGCTGGGGGTTGTGGGTCATCGTCGAGAACAGCAGATTGTCGGTCTCGGTCACGGTGCGGCGGATCGGGTGCTCGATCCGCTCCCCGACCTGCCACTCCTCGAAGTACTTGCCCGCCATCAGCCTGCCTCCGCCCAGCGTGCGACCACGTCCGCCCCGTCATCGGCGCTGGAGCGAACGCTGCCCGGCGTGCGGCTGAAGCGCGGCGCGGGCGCGGTGTGCCACATCCCCTCGTGCTCGATATAGGCCCCGCGCGCCTTCATGTGCGGATGCTCGCGTGCCTCCTCGACCCCGAGCACCGGGGCAAAGCAGGCGTCGCTGCCTTCGAGCAGTTCGCACCACTCGGCCTGCGTCTTGGTGAGGAACAGCGCGGCGAGCTTGTCGGCATAGTCGCCCCAGTTGGCGGGGTTCATCTGCGCCTGCGCCAATTCCTCCGGTGCGGCCGTTCGCGCCAGCATCTCGGCGTAGAACTGCGGTTCGATCGAGCCCAGCGAGATTTCCTTGCCATCCTTGCAAGCGAAGCAGCGGTAGAAATGCGCCGCCCCGCCGAGCATCCCCTTGCCGCGCTCGGTGGAAAGATGCGGCATGTGGCGCACTCCGAAGAAGAAGCTCATCAGGCTGGTCGCCCCGTCGACAATCGCGGCATCGACCACCTGCCCCTTGCCCGACTTCTCGCGTTCGTAGAGCGCGGCCATGATCCCGAAGGCACAATACATCGACCCGCCGCCGAAATCGCCGACGAGGTTCTGCGGCGGGGTCGCGGTCTCGCCTGCCTTGCCCACGGCGGCGAGCGCGCCGGTGATGGCGATGTAGTTGATGTCGTGCCCGGCAGCCTGCGCCAGCGGCCCTTCCTGTCCCCAGCCGGTCATGCGGGCGTAGACCAGTCGTGGGTTGGTCGTCAGCAGGTCATCGGGCCCCAGTCCCAGCCGCTCCATCACCCCGGGACGGAAGCCCTCAATCAGCACATCGGCTTGGGCCGCGGCGGCCAGCACGGCGGCGCGGCCCTCCTCGCTCTTGAGGTCGAGCGCGAGGCGGTGCCGCGCGCGTTCCACCACCGGATTGGTCGGCCGCGCCCCCGGCCGGTCGATCCGCACCACCTCAGCACCGAGGTCGGCGAGCAGCATCGCCACATGCGGCCCCGGCCCGATCCCGGCAAACTCGAGAACCCGAAGGCCAGCGAGCGGCCCTGTTGCATTGCTCATGAATCTCTCCCTATTCGGGGGAAATCTGTGGCGCGCCTGCCAGCCGAGGGCAAGGCCCGAGCGCCATAGCGGGCAAAAGTGGCAGGGGTGATCAGTGCGCAAGCGCGGGCGCGGCAGCCGGTTCAGGCGCGCTCGCGCCGCCGGTCGCCTCATCGAGGATGCGGCGATACTGCGCCACGATCACCGCGCGCTTGTGTCGGTCGAAGGCGCCATCGCGGGCCATCGCCGCAAGGTTGCCCTTGAGCCGCGCCTCGTTGGCGATGAGGTAGGCGAGGCCCTTGGCGATGTCCGCCTGATCGCCGTGCCGCCAAGCATAGCCGACAGTATCGTCGGGATAGACCCCGTCGATCCCCCAGCCGCGCGTGTGCAGCACCGGCAAGCCGCACAGCAGTGCCTCGACGAACACCATGCCGAAGGTCTCGCGCAAGGTGGGCATGGCAAAGGCGGTGTAGCCGTTCAGCGTGCTCTCGAACGCGCCTTGCGGCAGCGGGCCGCACAGGCGGATGTAGCCCTGCGCATTGCGACCCGCGATCATCGTGTCGATGTCGCACAAAGTGTTGGCATCGCCCCGGCCCCAGATGTCGAGCGTCAGGCGCGGCTCGCTGCGGCGCAGTTCGACCACGGCATCGAGCAAGCCCTTGAGGTTCTTGCGCTTGTGCTGGTCGAGGTTGAACAGGGTGACGATCCGCGCCCCGCCGGTGATGACCGGGGGCAGGATCTCCTCCTGCTTCACGATCGGCATCATCACTTCGACGCGGGCAGGATCGAGGCCGTGATCGGCGATGAAACGCTCGGCAGTCCACGGTGCGCAGGGCAGCAGGCGGTGGGCGCCCTGCATGATCGCGCGCCACTTGGCGGCCATGTCCTTGCGCGCGGCGAAGAACTTGATGTCGGTATCGCCCCAGATATTGGCGATATAGGGCACGCCAAGCTCGCCCGCGAGGCGGTGCGCGAGGAGGCCCTCGACCGTCAGCTTGTGAGCGTGGAACAGATCGGGCGCGATGCCCTTCTTTGCCAGATCGGCGCGGATGTAATCGGCCACCGGCGCAAGCCGCGTCTCGAGCATCAGTCCCTTGGGCGGCGCACCATAGGCAATCGCGGTACGATCGGGCGCGAAATCGAGCGCGACTATGTTCGACCGCCAGTTCGCACGGTTGAGCGAGTAGACGACGTGACGGAAGCCCGCCGTGCTGTCGACGAAGCTGATCACCCCTTGCGTCTTGGCCGACACGATCGGATCGGGAAAGTCGCAGCTGATGTGAACGATCGTCTTCATCCGAGCCCTTCGCGGCGGAAAATGCGGCCCAGCGCCCACGCGCAACAGCCTGACATGAGGCCAGCAGGGAGGGTCGACCAAGCCCCTTGACCCCCTTGGTGGGTGACCTATAGGCCTCGCTGCATCGCAAAAAAAGCCCCAAAGAGTTGACCATGACAATGCTGGTAACGGGCTCTGCCGGCTTTATCGGGAGCCATCTGGTCGATGCTCTCCTGGCGCGCGGAAGCACCGTAGTCGGCACCGACAATCTGGCGCGCGGGCGGCGCGAAAACCTCGCTGCTGCGCTCGCGAACGAACGCTTCACCTTCATCGAAGCCGAGCTTGGCGATCCGCAAGATTTCCCCGCCGCCATCGCCGCGCTCGGGCCGTTCGACATGGTCTGGCACATGGCCGCCAATTCCGACATCGCCGCCGGGGTCGACGACGAAAGCATCGACTTCCGCGACACCTTCCAGACCACCCGCACCGCGCTGGCGCTGGCCAAGGCCACGGGCGCGCGGGGCTTTGTCTTCGCCTCGACCT
>JACESM010000133.1 GCA_013911835.1 Porphyrobacter sp.
AGAGCGGCACCACGAACATGCCCCCCGCGACCGCGATCAGCAGCAGGTTGGCGATCAGCACCAGCGCGAGCGGCTGGGCGAGGAATTCGGGCACCGAGAACAGCTCGCCGCTCGAAGGCGTCAGGTTCCACATCCGGCATTCGATGTAGAAGGCCACCAGAAGCGCGCCCATCACCAGCACCGACATCGACGAATGGCGCGCGGAAATCTCGCCCCTGAGCAGCGCATTGATCGCCACCGATCCGATCGCGATCCCGGCCGAGAAGGCGATCAGCAGCACCATCGCCACCTGCTTGTCGGCCAGCAGCACGTTCTTGGCGAGGGGGAAGAACTGGGTGCCAAGGATCGCCGCGATCGCCCAGAAATAGCTGATCGCCAGCACCGAATAGCGCAGCTCCAGATTGCTCATCGAAAAGGCGATCAGCGACTTCGAGGCGCGGATCGGGTTCCAGTCGATCGCGGTCTCGGCGCTCTGGGCAGGGGCGGGGGGCACCTGACGGCACACCGCATAGCCGATCAGCGCGAAGACGATGATCGCGATGGTGCTTTGTTCCACGGTGAACACCGCCGACAGGATCATGCCGGAAAGGATCGCCACATAAGTGCCGGCCTCGACCAGCCCGGTGCCTGCCAGCACTTCGTCATCCGCCAGATGCTGCGGGAGGATCGCGTATTTGATCGGGCCGAAGAAGGTCGAATGCAGCCCCATCGCGAACAGGGCGATGAACATCAGCGGGATCGCGACCGTCTCCACCGCCATGCCGCGGGCCGCCATCATCAACCCGATGCCGCCGACAATCATGATTATGATCTCGGCAAATTTGATCCAGCGGATGATCTTGGTCTTGTCGCGCATGTCGGCAAGCTGGCCCGAGGTTGCCGAAAACAGCACGAAGGGCAGCACGAACAGCGCGGTGGCGAAGCCGCTGATCAGCGTCTCCATCTCGGGCGAATCGTAGAGCTGGTACACGATGAACAGCACCATCGCGTTCTTGTAGAGATTGTCGTTGAGCGCGTTGAGCAGCTGGGTGAGGAACAGCGGCGCAAAGCGGCGCTTGCCCATGAGTTGGAGCGATGTGGTCATGCGGCTGTTACGCTGGGGCTTCCCTGTCAGTTACCAGCGACATAGCGACGGGGCGCGGTTTCACAAGTGCGCATGACGTGGGGGCGGGGCGCGGGGTTCCTCGCGTCTTTATCCGCGCGGGGGTTTTGCGTGACGCCGCAAGCCGCTAGAGGGGGCAGGGGAAACCTATGTCGAGCCTGCCCAACATCCTTACCGCCAGCCGCATCTTCGCGGTGCCGTTGCTGGCCTTCTTCCTGTGGTGGCCCGAGTGGCGCGCGGGCTATCTCATTGGCTTTGTGCTCTATTGCATCATTGCCATCACCGATTTCTTCGACGGCTATCTGGCGCGCGCGCAGGGCACGGTGTCGAAGCTTGGCATCTTTCTTGATCCGATCGCCGACAAGATCATGGTCGCGGCGGTGATTCTGGTGCTGACCGCGCAAGGCTATCTGCGCGGGCCTTACGCGGGAGATGTGCACGTGATCGCCGGGCTCATCATTCTGGTGCGCGAGATCGCGGTCAGCGGCCTGCGCGAATTTCTGGGCGGGATCCAGGTCTCGGTGCCGGTCTCGGCGCTGGCCAAGTGGAAGACCACCTTCCAGCTGGTGGCGCTGGGCGCGCTGATCCTTGGCGGCGCGGTGCACGGGGCGCCGTGCCAGTCGGTGGGCCAAGGCTGCGGCACCATCGCGCAGAGCTGGGTGCATCTGGTGGGCCTGGTCTCGCTGTGGACGGCGGCGGCGCTGACCCTGATTACCGGCTGGGATTACCTGCGCGTCGGTCTCAAGCACATGGACTGACTTGCGCGTTTCGCACTGGAAGCGTGGAGCGGATCTGGGTTACACTATATCCCATGGGATCGGATTCGACGCGCTGCGACGGCGCCTTTGTCGGACAATTGGCGAATCACGCGCGGCGCCTGCAAGGCGAGGCGCGTGAAGCGATCGCGCGCGGCGAGTTCACCCGCGCCTCGGCCCTGATCGGCGATGCCGAGCTGCTCGCCGAGGATGTCCACGGGATGGTCGACGACATGGAGCGGCGCGAGCTGGGCGAGCTGGCGATGCTTGCCGCCTATGACGTGCGTTCAGCCGCCGGGCCCGCAGACCGTCCGGCACTGGCACCGCCCTCGCGCCGGATGCGAATCGCGCTCGCCGCGACGCTGGTGATAAGCCTCGCGCTGGTGGAGTGCTGAGCGGGTTCAGCCCGCCCGCAATTCCTCGGCCAGCAGCTGGAAATCCGCCTCCCTCGGCGAATTTTTGCGCCACGCCAGCACGATCTCGCGCTTGGCGGTGGGGCTGTCGACAGGGCGGGCGACCACGTCGGTGCCGGCCAGAATGCCGGCCTTCAATGCCATCTCGGGGAGCATCGTGAGGCCGAGGTCATTGTCGACCAGCTGCACCAGCGTGTGCAGGCTCGTCCCGATCATCGCCGCGCTGGCGCGCAGTTCCGAGCGCGAGCAGGCCGCCAGCGCGTGATCGCGCAGGCAATGGCCGTCCTCCAGCAGCAGCAGGCGACCCTGATCGATCATGTCGGGCTTGATGGTCGCGGGTGGATCGCGCGGATCGTCCTTGGGGAAGGCGATGAACAGACGGTCGTCGGCGATATGCGCGATCGCCGCGTCGCCCGTGTCGAAGGGCAGGGCGAGCAACACGCAATCAACCCGCCCGTGGCTCAGGGATTCGAGCGCATCGTGGCTGGTTTCCTCGCGTAGCATCAGCTTGAGGTCGGGCCGTTCCCGCTTCAGCCGGGGCAGCATCCGGGGCAGCAGGAAGGGCGCGATGGTCGGGATGACGCTCATGCGCAGCTCGCCCGACAGCGGCTTGCCCGAGGCCTGGACCAGATCGGCAAGCTCCTCGGCTTCGCGCAGCAGCCGGTTGGCCTTGGACACGACCTGCTCGCCCAGCGCAGTGAAGCGCACCACCCGGCGCGAGCGTTCGACCAGCGTCACGCCGAGCAGCGATTCGAGCTCGCGAATCCCCGCCGACAGCGTCGATTGCGACACGAAGCTGGCATCGGCCGCCTTGCCGAAATGCCCGTGCTCGTGGAGCGCAACGAGATATTGCAGCTGCTTGATGGTGGGGAGGTAGGTGCTCACGGCGTGTGCGCTATTCCGCTGCCAGCGTATCGGCTTCGGGCGCGGGCTCTGGTGCGGGCGCCTGCACCACGACATCATCGATGTGCGTCATCTTGAGCCGCCCCTTCTCGACCGCGAAGGCCAGCTTGCCCTCGACCAGATCGAGCGCGTCCTTGCCGAACACCTCGTAGCGCCAGCCCTGCAGCACCGGCAGCTTGCGCACCCCTGCCGCGAGCGCCTCCATCTCGTCGGCGCGGGTGAGGAGGCGCGGGGCGACGTCGATTTCGCGGGCGCGGATCTTGAGCAGCAGCTTGAGGAGGTCGGCGACCAGCGCGCCTTCCTTGCCGAGCGGCGCGCCCTGCTTGATTTTCTCCGGCATCTCGGATTTGGGCAGCGGCTCGGCGTCGGCCAGCACCTTCATCAGGCGCTTGCCGATGTCATTGTCCTTCCATGCGGGGCTGAGGCCGCGCACCTTGGCAAGGTCGCCCTGCGTTTTGGGCGGGTGGCTGGCGACGTCGGCAAGGGTCTCGTCACGCATGATGCGGCCGCGCGGAATGTTCTTGTGCTGCGCCTCGCTCTCGCGCCACGCGGCGAGCGCCTTCATCCGCCCGAGCACCTGAGGATTGCGCCCCGGCTGGCGGATGCGCTTCCAGGCGACGCCCGGATCGGTGAGGTAGTTCGACGGATCGGCGAGCTTTTCCATCTCGGCATCGAGCCACAGGCCCCGGCCGGTCTTGATCAGCTTTTTCAGGATCTTGGGGAAGATACCTGCCAGATAGGTCACATCGCCGATGGCATATTCGATCTGCCGGTCGGTCAGCGGACGGCGGCTCCAGTCGGTGAAGCGCGCGCCCTTGTCGATGGTGACGCCGACCCATGTCTCGACCAAATTGGCATAGCCGATCTGTTCGGACTGGCTGATCGCCATCATCGCGATCTGGGTGTCGAAGATCGGGTGCGGGGTCTTGCCGGTGAGGTTGACGATGATCTCGACATCCTGCCCGCCGGCGTGGAAGACCTTGAGCACATCCTCGTTCTCGCACATCAGGTCGAGCAGCGGCGTGAGGTCGATCCCGTCGGCCATCGGATCGATCGCGGCGGCTTCCTCGGTATTGGCGATCTGCACCAGGCACAGTTCGGGCCAATAGGTGTTCTCGCGCATGAATTCGGTGTCGACCGCGACGAAATCGGACTTCGCAAGACGTTCGCAGAGGTCGGAGAGGGCCTCGGTGGTGGTAATCAGCGGATGGATTTTCATGTTGTCTTTTCGCGTATCACGGGCGGAGTGCCGCCCTCGGGTTCGAACCCAGTTTGCGCCCGTCCCCTTACCAAGCGTGGCTTGACAAAGCGGCGGGCTTGCCCTGTTAGCGCGCCGACGGCGGAGCAAGGCTCCGAACGCGCCCGCGCGCCCTAGCGTCATAGCCGCCAACAGGACAAGAGTTTAGATGCACCCCTACCGCACGCATACTTGCGCACAGCTTTCTTCGGACCACGTCGGCGAGACCGTCCGCCTGTCAGGCTGGATCCATCGCAAGCGCGACCACGGGGGCGTGCTGTTCATCGACCTGCGTGATCACTACGGCATCACCCAGATCGTTGCCGACAGCGACAGCCCGGCGCTGCCGGTGCTCGAAGGCCTGCGGGTCGAGAGCGTCGTTACGATCGAGGGCACGGTCAAGGCGCGCGCCGCAGGGACGGTCAATGCAAACCTCGCCACCGGCGAGATCGAGGTGTTCGCGCGCGGCGTGACGGTGCAGAGCGCGGCCGAAGAGCTGCCGATGCCGGTGGCCGACGAGCAGCCTTATCCTGAGGATATCCGCCTCAAGTACCGCTTCCTCGATCTGCGCCGCGAGACGCTGCACAGGAACATCATGACCCGCGTGGCGGTGATCGCCGACATGCGCACCCGCATGAACGCTGTCGGTTTCAACGAGTTCTCGACGCCCATTCTGACGGCTTCGAGCCCCGAGGGCGCGCGCGACTTCCTCGTGCCCTCCCGTATCCATGCGGGCAAGTTCTACGCGCTCCCGCAGGCACCGCAGCAGTACAAGCAGCTGCTCATGGTCGCAGGCTTCGACCGCTATTTCCAGATCGCCCCCTGCTTCCGCGATGAAGACCCGCGCGCCGACCGCCTGCCGGGCGAGTTCTACCAGCTCGACCTCGAAATGAGTTTTGTTACTCAGGAAGAGGTTTGGGAGACGATGGAGCCGGTGATCCAGGGCACCTTCGCCGCTTTCGCGGGCGACAAGAGCGTCACCCCGGCGGGCGAGTTCCCGCGCATCCCCTACGACGAGGCGATGCTGAAGTATGGCTCGGACAAGCCCGATCTGCGCAACCCGCTGATCATCTCGGACGTGTCGTCGCACTTCACCCAGAGCGGGTTCGGCCTGTTCGAAAAGATCGTCGGCAGCGGCGGTGTGGTGCGCGCGATCCCCGCGCCCGCGACCCACGAGAAGAGCCGCAAGTTCTTCGACGACATGAACGACTGGGCGCGCAAGGAAGGCTATGCGGGCCTCGGCTATGTCACCAGAAAAGCCGGCGAATTCGGCGGGCCGATCGCCAAGAACCACGGCCCCGATCGCATGGCCGAACTCTACGCCGAGCTTGGCCTTGGGGAGAACGATGGCCTGTTCTTCGCTGCAGGCAAGGAAGCCGACGCCGCGAAGCTCGCCGGCGCCGCGCGTATCCGGGTGGGCGAGGAACTGGGCCTGATCGACGAAAGCCGCTTCGCGCTGTGCTGGATCGTCGACTTCCCGTTCTATGAATGGAACGAGGACGAGAAGAAGGTCGATTTCAGCCACAACCCCTTCTCGATGCCGCAGGGCGGGATCGAGGCGCTGGAGGGGCAGGACCCGCTGACGATCAAGGCCTATCAGTACGATCTCGTCTGCAACGGCTTCGAGATCGCCAGCGGCTCGATCCGCAACCACAAGCCTGAAACCATGGTGAAGGCCTTCGAGATCACGGGCCTGACCCAGACGGACGTGGAAGAACGCTTCGGCGGCATGTACCGCGCCTTCCAGTACGGCGCGCCGCCGCACGGGGGGATGGCTGCGGGGGTCGACCGCATCGTGATGCTGCTGTGCGGGGCCAAGAACCTGCGCGAAATCTCGCTCTTCCCGATGAACCAGCGCGCCGAGGACTTGCTGATGGGCGCTCCGAGCCCGGCCGAGCCGCGCTCGCTTCGCGAGCTGCATCTGCGCGTGGTCGAACCGCCTGTGAAGCCGGCCGCAGGCTGAGGGCAGGGGGCTAGCCGCCCTCCAGCCCGGCCAGGAAAGCGGCGACGTTGCGGCCCAGCGCCGCGATGTGGTAGCCGCCCTCCATCACGGTGAGTGTCGGCAGCGCCAGCGCGGCGATGCCCGCGCCGATGCGGTGCATGTCCTCGGTTGTCAGGGCAAAATGCGAGATCGGGTCGCCGCCGAAGGTATCGGCGCCATAGCTGACGATCAGCAGGCGCGCGCCAAAACCCGCAATCGCTTCCAGCGCCTTGCCCAGCGCGACCTCATATTGCGCCCATCCGGTGCCGCGCGGCAGCGGCTGGTTGAAGGTCGTGCCCTCTCCGGCACCCGCGCCGCGCTCGTCGGCATGGCCCCAGTAATAGGGGTAATCGGTGCACGGATCGGCATGGATCGAGGCGAAGAACACGCCCGCATCCTCGTAGAAGATGTCCTGCGTGCCGTTGCCGTGGTGATAATCGACATCGAGCACCGCCACCGGCCCCAGCCCGCGCGCCTCCGCCGCACGCGCGGCAATCGCGGCGTTGTTGAGGTAGCAATAGCCGCCGAAATAGTCCGCGCCCGCATGGTGCCCAGGCGGGCGGCACAGGGCGAAGGCTTGGGTAGCGCCGCTCTCGGCCACGGCGGCCACGGCGCCCAGCGCCGCCTGCGCGCCCCAGTAGGCCGCGTCCCATGACCCTGCCGTGATCGGCGTGCCCGCATCGAAGCTGTATTGGCCGAGCTTCGCGTCGATCCGGTCAAGCCTCAGCGGCCGCCGCCCACGCACCGGGAAGGCATAGCCGATGGCATCGCCCTCTCGTCCCGCCGCGAGCCACTCGGCATGCGCGGTTTCCAGAAAGGCGACGTAATCGGGATCGTGGACAGCAAGAATCGGAGCCATGCCGTGATCGTCCGGCGCGCGCACATCACCTTCCATCGCGGCCAGCATCGTGGCGAGGCGCGCGGGCGTTTCGGCATGGTCGGCCCATCCGCCATTCATGAGTTCGCGGGCCGGGTCATGCGCGCTCTGTCGCGGGGAGGAAAAGGTCAGCATCGGCGCATGCTTGGCACGGGCGGGCCGGGCGTGGCAAGATGCGCGTCGCCGGGGCAATTGCCGGTTGTCTGCGCCTTCGAAGGCTGCGAAATCTACGCTCTGGCAGGGTCAGGCGAGGGGGGCGCGATGCGATTCCGGGTGATTGTGGGGGCAAGCGCGGCGGCGCTCTGCGCTGCTGCGGCGCAGGCCGAGACGCTCCCGGTCGAGGGCATCTACGCCGCCGGGACCGACGCCCCCTCGCGCGCCCGCTCGAT
>JACESM010000134.1 GCA_013911835.1 Porphyrobacter sp.
GGCTGCCTCGCGCTCGACACCGAAAGCTGGCGTGCGCGCTGGGACGGACGCGAGGTGGTGCTGACTGTCACCGAATTCGCCATGCTGCGCGCGCTGGCGGCGCGGCCGGGCAAGGTCTTCTCGCGCGACGAATTGATCGACCGGCTGCACGGCCCGGGCTTTGCCGTGACTGACCGCACCATTGACAGCCACATCCGCAACATCCGCGCGAAGTTCGCGAGCGTTGGCGGGGCGGGGCTGATCGAGACCCGCGCCGGGATCGGCTATGCGCTCGGGCCCTGCACGGGGTCAGGCGCGGGCGACGCGGCGGCGGGATGATCCGCGCGGCGAAGGAATGGCTCAAGGCGCGCTGGCCGCGCCTGTCCTTGCGCACCATCGTCTTCGCGACGCTGTTCACCGTCGCCGCACTGCCGGGGATCGCGGCGATGTTCCTGCGGGTCTACGAGAACACGCTGGTGCGCCAGACCGAAGCGGAGCTGGTCGCGCAAGGCGCAGCGCTGGCGGCTGCGGCGGCGGCGCAGTGGCCCGGCGCGCCGCCTGCTACCTTGCCCGATCCGAGCGACTTGACGCCCGAGGTGCCGACCATCGACCTCAGCAGCACTCCGATCCTGCCCGAGCGCCCCGCGCCCGAATCCGTGGCCGCCGCGCCCGATCCGCAGGCGCGCGACGCCGGAGCGTTGCTCGCCCCGATTGCCGCGCGCACCCGGCAGGTGACGCTGTCTTCGATTATTCTGCTCGACCGGCAGGGCCTGATCGCCACGCAAGGAGAGGCGCTCAGCCATGCCGATTTGCCCGAAGTGCGCGCCGCGCTCGCCGGGCGACCCACGACCGTGCTGCGCCGCAATGGCGAATACCGCGCGGACTATGATTTCGAGTGGCTCAGCCGTGCCGCCGCCTTGCGGGTGCACCATGCCCGTCCGGTCATTGTCGAGGGGCGCGTCGTCGGCGTGCTGCTGCTCTCGCGCTCGGCCCGGGCGCTGTTCAAGGGGATCTATGCCGATCGCGGCAAGATCGCCTTCGGGATCGTCGCCATTTTCGGGGTGCTGGTGGTGCTTTCGGGCGTGCTCTCGCGCGGGATCGTGCAACCGGTCGAGGCGCTGGCGCGGGCGAGCCGGGCGCTGGCATCCGGGCGAGAGGAAGACATTCCCGATCCGCCGCGCACCGCCGCGACCGAGATTCAGGCGCTCTATGCCGATTTCGCGCGGATGGCCGAGGCGATCGAGCGCCGCTCGCGCTATCTGCGCGATTTCGCCCATGCGGTGAGCCATGAGTTCAAGACCCCGCTCGCCGCGATCCGCGGGACAATCGAGATCCTCGCCGATCACGGGGAGACGATGGCGCCGGACGAGCGGCGGCGGTTCCTCGCCAATGCCGATGCCGATGCGGCGCGGCTATCGATGCTGACGGCAAGGCTGCTCGAACTGGCGCGGGCCGACCTTGGGGCCAATGATCCGGCGGCGCGCGCCGACCTTGACGATATCCTGCGGCGGCAGGCCGATGCCTGTGCGGCAGGCTTTGCGGTCGCCGCCGATCTGCCCCCCGGCCTTCCGCCGCTGGCCATGCCCGAAGCCGCGCTTGACGCCATAATCGGCGCGCTGATCGACAATGCACGGCAGGCCGGAGCGCAGCGCATCGCCTTTGCCGCGCAGGCTTTGCCTGCCACGGGCATGGCGTCGATCACCATCGAGGATGACGGCCCCGGCATCGCTCCGGGTGACCGGGCGCGGGTGTTCGAGCCCTTCTTCACCACCCGCCGTGCGAGTGGAGGCAGCGGGCTCGGCCTGCCCATCGTCCTTTCGCTGGTCGCTGCGGCGGGCGGCACGTTGGCGCTTGCCGAGAGCGACGCGGGCGAGGACGGCGGGGCGCGCTTCGTGCTCAGGCTGCCGATGGCCGCCCAGTAAGGTGGTTTAGGGTCAACTTTCCGGCGCTCACGTCCTCGCCAAGGACCGGACGCGCCGCTCGCCGAACCACAAGGCGCCGCTCAGGAGCAGCCATAGCAGGAGATAGGGCCACCCGGCCGACCGTCGCTCGGGCAGGTTGCGCGCCTCTGTGGCGGATTGCTGCACCGCCCAGCCTGCGGTCGCGAGGCCGGTCTCGGTCGCACGGATCGACGCGAAGGCATCGGCGGGAAAGACCGGAAAGGGGAAGGTCTGCTCCCCATCCGGCCCGGCCTGGACGATGCGGTGTTCGCCCGGCACCAATGGCCAATAGGCGGCGCATCCGCGCGGCCCCGCCTCAGGGTCGATGGCGAGCGTGACTGCGGCTCCATCGGGGGTGATCACCCGCGCGCCGGCGGCAATGCCGCAAATCGCGGTCCGCTCGCCGGCCTGCACCAGCGCGGGGATTTCCGGGCGGAACTGGCTGTCGGGCCGGATGACCGCGCTCAGCGTCTCGCTCCACCACTGCGCGTAGCGATCCTGCTGTCCGCCGAGCACCAGCGCGAAGCTGTTGGCGATCGTCCACACGGCGACGCGCCCCTGCCCGCGCTGCTGCCAGCCTGCGATCATCGCTCCCTCTGCATCTGTCACGGCGGGCACCACGTCGGGCCCGGTGCCCAGCGTCCATCGTTCAAGCTCGGGGGGCGGGTCATCGAGCGTGTCCGCCGCGCCCGCCGCGTCCGGCAGCGGCGGGCCGCGCCGGGCCTCCAGCGTCTCGGCATCGGGGGCGAGCGGGGCGAGCGCGACGGGCGCCGTCTCGCCGCCACCCTCACTGGCAAAGCCGAGGCTGCGCAAGCTTTCGCGCGTGCTGGCCGTGGCAGGGGCGGTCATCCGCGCCACCACGCCAAGCCCGCCGCTTATGGCCTGCGCCAGCGCCGCGCGCCCTCCGCCGCCGAGCGCCACGAGCGCTGAATCGTCAATGATCACGATATCGCTGTCGGCAAGGCTTGCCGCATCGAGCCGCACCCCGTCACCCCCGAGATCGACCCCGGCCCCGGCGTCGAGCCTGCTTCTGAGATCGATCCCTGAATCCTCGGCCCAGCGGCGCAGATATTTGTTCTCGGGCGAGGGCGTACCGATCAGCAGTGCGCGCAAGGGCCGCTCCTCGGTGGTGCGCAGCGGCACGGGGGTGTCGGAGACGATCGCCTTGTTGCCTCCGCGCAGCCGCAGGGTGAAGGTGGCAAGGCCGGGGGTGCGGGCCGTGCCGCCGAGCGTGAATTGTCCCGCCGCGCCGATCTCCCGGCTGTCGACCCGCTCGCCGGCCGGATCGAGCAGTTCGGCCGTGCCACCCTCGACCCCTGCCGCCTCGCCCGCAAGCGTGAACACCGCGCCGGCGGGCGTATCGGCAGGCGGATCGAGCCGGATCAGCCCGCGCGGGGGCGGCAGCGGGGTGAAGGCGGCCGGGAGCCCGGCGGCGCCGTCACGATCCCGCGCGGGTAGCCCGCGCCCGAGGATGCGCAGGCGCTGCACCTGGGCGTGGCGGCGCAGCGCGGTGGCGAGATCGGGAACGCGCTCGGCCCCCGTGATGACGGGCGCTTCGGGGAGCAAGACCAGCCGCTCGCCCGGACCCGGGCGGATGCCGGGAGGCGTCTCGGCGGTGGCGACCAGCAGCGTCTCGCCGCCGAGCGGAATGGCGGGCGGGAACAGCGCGAACCACAGGCTGAGCGCGCTCGCGAGCGAAAGCCCCGCGAGCGCCCAGCCTTGCCAACCGCGCCGCAGTAGCGCGAACCGCACCGCCGCAGCGAGCGCGCTTGCGGTGATCAGCAGCGCGGCGAGGGTCTCGGGCGCAGGCATGTCAGCGCAGTCCCTCGGCATAGCGGCGACCGATCGCCCCGCCATCGCCGCGGCGGCGGACTTGCGTGGGCGGGCGGGTGAGCACGGTCCACAAAGCCCCGCGCAGTTTCTCGCGCAAAGCCCGCGAGCCGGGCTGGCCGCGCAAGGCATCGATCGCCGCGAGCACCCCGAGAGGATCGCGCAGGCGGGCGCTGTTGCCGCGCACCCAGGCCTCGAGCCCGGCAAGATCGATCGCACCGGGCTGGGCGAGCGCGCGCCACGCCGTCGCAGGAACCGCATCCTCGATCACGAAAGGCGTCAGCTGCGCGCCGCCGCCGACAACCCCCACGCGCTTGCCCGTCAGCCGCCGCGCCATGTCGATTGGCGGCTGCTGCGATCCGATGCGGGGCAGGTAGATGCGCGTCGCCTGCTGGATGCGCTTTATGTAATCGAGCGCCTTGTTCTCGAACGGCAGCGCGGCCTCGGGCTTGCCGGTGCGCAGATTGACCTCGGCCTCCCACATGGCGTCGAGCGCGAGCTTGAGCAGCGCGCGGGTATCGGGATCGAGCAGCGTTGCCGCCTCGCTCTCGTCATGGGTGTGGCCATATTCGGCGAGCACATTGCCGAGATCGCCGAACACCGGGCTTTCGGGCGCATCGCCGTGGTCGTGGCCATCGCCGTCGTAATGTTCGGGTTCGGCAGGTTCTTCGCTGTCCGCGGTCGGGAGCGGCGGCTTGGGGATTTCCTCGGCCTCCATCCCCATGAACTGGCCATAGCGCAGGCGCAGCAGGCGTTGATCCACGCCGATGGTGTCGGAGCGGGCGAGGAATTCCTCGGCGCTGAGGCTGCGGCGCTGCCGGATCAGCGCCTCGGTGTCGATGATCACCTGCCGCTGGCTGCGGAAATAGGCGGGCAGCTGCCGCTTGGCCGCAAGGTCGAGCCCTTCGGCCTCGGCGGCTTGGGGCGAGGGCACGCGCAGGATCACGCCGGGGCCGCGCACCGCTTGCGGGCCGGGCGCGCGGGTGTCGGCCACGGTGAGCTGTGCGACCAGATCGCTCCCCGGAACGAGACCATAGCCGCCGAGCGGCAGGTCGATCACGAACCGGCGGCGGCGCGGATCTCCGGTCCCGCGCACGGTCTGCGTGCGCTCGGCAAAGCGCACGGCCTCGCCCTCACCGATGGCGGTGGTGACGGTGAGCCGGGCGAGGGCATCGACGGCGTAATCGTCGCTCGCCTCGAAGATGATGCGCCAGCTGCGCTGGCCGGGGCTCATGGTGGCAAGGCCCGAGGCGGGTTCGATCACGCGCACTAGCGGCGGCTCGTCGGCGATGGGCTCGAGACGGTGGGCGGGCAGGGCGGCGCGCAGCCCCTCGGCGGTGACGCGGTAGAGCGAGGGCACGTCGAGCCGCAGCGCGCCGCTCCAGCCATCCGCCCCCTGCACCAGCGGCAGGCGCTGGCCGCCGATCAGTTGCACGGCGGCGGACGAAGGCTGCGGTTCGAAGCCGAAGGTCCATTCGATGCGCGAGCCTTGCGGGGCGCGGATGTCGAGCGTGTCGCTGAAGCGCGCGGGCAGGCCGGTATAGGCGGGTGGGACGATCCGCACACGCTGGCCCGTCAGGCGCGGTTCGCCCGGCGAGGCGGCGGTGCTGCCCGCCACCGGGGCGAGCGGGGGCGGGGTGCCCGCCTGCATCTGCCACAGGACGATCCCCGCCAGCGCTGCAAGGCCGAGACCCCAGGCCAGCGCAATCCGCCCGCGTGACCAGTCATCGGCGAGACTTGCCGGGTCGAGTGCGGCGATGCGCGCGGCGATGCGCTCGGCCTGAAGCTGCTCGAAGTGGGAGCGCGCGCCCGATGCGAAGACCAGCGCGGCGCTGTCTTCAAGGCTTGCCTCGCGGGCGTTGAGGCGGCGCACCAGCCAGTCTGCGTCGAGACGGGCGGTGCAGCGCGCGGCGAGGGCAGCGAGGGCGATGCCGCCGAGGACGAGCAGCGCCGCGCCCGCCGCGGGGCCTGCCAAAGCCCAGCCCAGAGCTGCGAGCACCAGCACCAGCGGGCTCCACACCAGCAGGGTCTCTCCCGCGGCGCGGCGGCGCGCGGGGGCGAGCCATTGCCCGGCGGCGGGCTCGCGGCTCATGCCGCAAACCTCCGGCGGCGGCTTGCCATCAGCCGCTCGGCAAGGAAGGCGAGCGCGATCAGCACCGCCAGCCAGGGGGAAAGCGCGCGCGGCGGCAGGGGGTAGGGCGCGGCATCGCCGGTGGGCGCGGCGGCAGCGGCGGCGACGCGTGCCGGGGGCGGTGCGGGGGGCGAGACGAGGTCGCGCAAGGCCTCGGCAAAGCCGGGGTCGAGCAGATCGGGCACGGTCGCAGGCGCAAGCGGGCGGGTAAAGCGCATCAGCCGCCCTGCGCCCAGCGGCCCGCCCTCGACCAGCACTTCGCCGCCCTCGTCGGCCCACAGGGGGCCGCTCGCGGCGGGCATGGCGAGCGCGGCCGAATCCACCAGCAGTGCGGTGCCGCCTGCCGCGACCCAGTCGGTCAGGCTTTGGGGGACAGGGCCGGGGCGCAGCCAGATGAGCACCGCACCGCGCGGCGGGAGCGTGTCTCCGGCCTCGGCGGTGAAGCCCGCTGCCCCCTCCCACGCGGCGGCAGCGGCGCGGAAATAGCGCAAGGGCGCGGCGGTCGCGCCTCCGGCATGGCGCACCGCGAGCGTCGGTGCCGGGGCGGGCTTGGTTTCAACCGATCCGGAAGCAGCAGCGACGGCTTTCCATGTCACCTTGCGGGTGAGGGCGAGCCGTCCGGCATCGACCCCGTCCAGCACCGGCGGGACGAGGATTGTCAGCGGCGCGCCTTGGGGCAGTTCGGCGTCATACTGGCGGATCAGGCTGGAAACGGACGCCTGCGAGGGCGGTTTGCCCTCGCCGACCGCGGGAAAACCGGGCGCGATCCAGCGCAAGTCAGCCTCCGCCCCCGCAGCCTTGCGCGCTGCCGCCGGATCAACCCCCGGCGCGGCAAGCACACGCGGCGCATCATCCTCCCACCCCAGCACCGCAGGCTGCGCGAGCAGCAGCGCCAGAAGTGCCACCAGCAGCAGCCGCAGCGCGAGCAGCAGCCATTCGTCGAAGCGCAGGCGGTGTTTGGGCCGCGGCAGTGCCTCGAGCCAGCGCATTGCCGCAAAATCGAGCGGCACGTCCTCGTTCCTGCGCCGCAGATGGAGGATCAGCGGCACGATCAGCGCGGCAAGCGCGGCAAGGCCGAGCGGGGCGAGCAGCACGGGCGTCACGCCGGCAGCGCTCCGCGACCGAAGAAGGCGTGCAGCGGCAAGTCGATCGCCTCGTCGAGGACATGGGCGGTGTGACGGATGCCGGCGGCATCGAGCCGCTCGCCCAATGCCGCCCGTGCTGCGGCGAAACTGTCGAGGAAGGTCTGGCGCAGCGCCGCGCCGTCGCCGATCAGATCCGCGCCGGTTTCGGGATCGATGAAACGGTAGCCGCCATCGAAGGGGAAATCGCGCTCCTCGGCGGTGAGCATCTGCACGCAAAGCACCTCGCGCCCCGCCTTCGCAAGGCGTTCGATCATGGCGATGCCGCCCTCGTCGAAGCAATCGCTGAGATAGAGCACCAGATCGCGCGCGCTGATGCGTTCCCACAGCGGGGCGAGGCTGGCCGCGTCAGGGAAGGTTCCCGCCGCGTCGAGCCGGGACAGCTCGATCTGCATCCGTTCGAACTGCGCGCGGCCCCGATGCGGGTCGGCCACCGCCAGACCGCCTTCGCGCAAGGCAATCCAGCCGAAGCGGTCGCCCTGCATCAGGGCGAGCTGCGCGGTGCACAGCGCCAGCAGCTTGGCCGCATCCATCCGCGACCAGTC
>JACESM010000135.1 GCA_013911835.1 Porphyrobacter sp.
CGCGCCGCGGCACGCTGTGGTCGTGGACCTCGCAAGGCTTTCTCCCCAAGGAGCCCTATGAAGGCCCCGGCAGCGGCCCCGGCGAAGGTCCGCCCGACTTCCAGCCCTTCCTGCTCGGCTATGTCGAGCTGCCCGGCGAGGTGATCGTCGAAAGCCGGATCGTCGGCGCGCGGCTGGAGGATCTGCACCTGGGCATGGAGCTCGAATTCTGCATCGTGCCGTTCAACGCGCGCTACGACACCTTCGCCTTCCGTCCTGTCACCGCCAGCGAAAGCAAAGCCGCATGAGCGAGAACGTCTATATCATCGGCGCAGGGATCCATCCCTTCGGCCGCACCGACAGCCGCTCGGGCCGCGAACAGGGCGTCTATGCCGTGCGCGAGGCGCTCACCGATGCGGGGCTCGAATGGCCCGATATCGAGTGTGCCTATGGCGGCAGCGCGGCGGCGGGGAATGCCGACATCATGGTCAACGAGCTGGGGCTGACCTCGCTCCCCTTCACCAATGTCGCCAATGGCTGCGCGACCGGAGGCAGCGCGCTCGCCGCCTCACAGCAGGCGATTGCGAGCGGGATGTATGACCTCGCGCTCGCCGTCGGCTTCGACAAGCACCCGCGCGGTGCGTTCAATGCCAAGCCGTCCGATTATGGCCTGCCCGAATGGTACGGCCAGACGGGGATGATGCTGACCACGCAGTTCTTCGCCTTGAAGATCCAGCGTTACATGCAGCTCCATGGCATCAGCCGCACCACGCTCGGGCGGGTGGCCGAGAAAGCATTCCGGAACGGCACGATCACGCCCCACGCCTGGCGGCGCAGTCCGGTCGATCTCGACACGATCATGAACGCGCCGATGATCAATGATCCGCTCACCAAATACATGTTCTGCTCGCCCGCCGAGGGCGCGGTGGCGCTGATCCTCGCATCCGAGAAGAAGATGAAGGAACTGGGCGCGGACGGGGTCAAGATCCGCGCCGTGGCGGTGAAGACCCGCCCGCCCAACTCCTTCGAGGTGTTCCAGGCCGGCATCAGCATCGAGGAGGGCGGCAAGCCCACCGTCCTCGCCTCCAAGGCCGCCTTCGAGAAGGCGGGGATCGGCCCGGAGGACATCAGCGTCGCCCAGCTTCAGGACACCGAAAGCGGCGCGGAAATCATGCACATGGCCGAAAACGGCTTCTGCAAGGACGGCGAGCAGGAGGAATGGCTCGCCAACGGCTGGACCGAGATCAATGGCGGCAAGCTGCCGGTCAACACCGATGGCGGGTGCCTCGCCTGCGGAGAGCCGATTGGCGCTTCGGGCCTGCGGCAGGTCTACGAAAACGTCACCCAGCTGCGTGGCCGCGCGGGCGAACGGCAGGTGCCCGGCAGCCCCCGCTTCGGCTACTCCCACGTCTATGGCGCGCCCGGCCTGTCCGGCGTCGCGATTCTGGAACGCGAATGAGCAGGATGCAGGGCAAGGTCGCGCTGATCTCGGGCGGCGCTGAGGGAATCGGGGCAGCGGTCGCGAGGGCAATCGTGGCCGAGGGCGGCAGCGTGATGCTCGGCGACGTTCAGCTGGAGAAGGCGCAGGAACTCGCCGCCGAACTGGGCGAACAGGCCGCCGCGACCCACCTCGACGTGCGCCACCTTGCGCAGTGGGAGGCCGCAGTCGCCGCCACCCTTTCGCGCTTCGGCAAGCTCACCGTGCTCGCCAACATCGCCGGCATCTCCGAGCCCGGCAACGTCCCCGAAGGCGCGCTCGACGTGTGGGAGCGCACTATCGACATCAACCTCCACGGCCCATTCTACGGCATGCGCGCGGCGATCCCGGCGATGGAGGCGAGCGGTGAGGCCTGCGCCATCGTCAATATCGGCTCGATGATCGCGCTGCGCCCGGCGAGTTTCGTGGCAGCCTACAGCGCCTCGAAAACGGGCCTCAGGGGCCTCACCCAATCGGTCGCGCTCGATCTGGCGGAGCGCGGCCTGCCGATCCGCGTCAACATGGTGCACCCCGGCGCGATCCGCACGCCGATGTACAACCGCTACAAGTTCTCCGGCGTCGACACGCCTGAGAACATCGAGACCAATTTCGCCGCCACCCACCCGATGAACCGCATCGGCGAGCCCGAGGAAGTCGCCCGCGCGGTTGTTTTCCTCGCCAGCGACGAGGCGAGTTTTACAACAGGCTGCGATCTCACCGTCGACGGCGGCGGCAGCATCAGGAGCTAGAATGGCACAGCAACCCGCCACCCGCATCGACGCGCATTTCATCGCCGCGGGCAAGTATCACGACATCGACTACCCCCGGCTCGAGATCCTCAAGCTGCTGGCAGAGCATCCGCAGATCCGCACCACCGTCGCCGCCGACTATTCGGGGCTGGAGCGGCTCGATGCGTGCCGCTTCCTCATCACCTACACCTGCGACCTGATGCCGACGCCCGAACAGGCCGCGCAGCTCAAGGCGTGGATGGAGAAGGGCGGCAAGTGGATGGCGCTCCACGGCACCAACTCGATCCTCGTCTTCACTGCCGAGGGGTTGGTCGATGCCCCCGATGATCGCCCCGACGTGATGGAGATGCTCGGCACCCAGTTCGTGGCCCACCCGCCGATCGACAAGTTCCCGGTCGAGGTGGTCAACAAGGACCACGAGCTCACCCGCGGGATCGAGGATTTCGAGGTGGTGGACGAGCTCTACCTCTCCAAGATCACGGCGCCGATCGAAACGCTGATGCAGACCACCTTCGAAGGCGAGGCGACCGGTTTCACCCACAGCACGTGGGAAAAGACCACGGTTCCTATCGTTTATACGAGGGATATCGGCGCGGGGCGGATAGTATACAATGCTCTGGGCCATTGCCGCGGGCACTATGATCTTCCGGGCATGGCCGATTTCTACCCGCACAAGGAAATGTGCGCGTGGAACTATGACGTCTACTACGACCTGCTGCGACGCACGATCGCCTGGGCGATGCGGGACGGGGAATGAAGCTGGCAGGTCCGCGGATGCGTAGCTGCGGGATCGCAAGTGGGATTGACTAGAATGGATATGGATTTCTCCCCCGAGGATCTGGCTTTCCGCGAGGAAGTGCGCAGCTTCCTTGCGGAAAACCTGCCCGAACGGCTGCGCGATGGCGCGCGCCGGACGCCCGGCGTTTTCGTCGAGCCGGATATCGGGATGGAGTGGCACCGCATCCTCTACCGACAAGGCTGGGTCGCGCCGCACTGGCCCAAGGAAGATGGCGGCACCGGCTGGACGCCGACGCAGAAGTTCATCTTCGAAAAGGAATGCGCGCTGGCGGGCGCGCCCGCACTGGCGATCCTCGGGTTGCGGCTGGTCGGCCCGGTAATCTGCGCCTTCGGCACGCCCGAACAAAAGGCGCGCTTCCTGCCGCGCATCCTTTCGGGCGAGGATTACTGGTGCCAAGGCTATTCCGAGCCCGGCAGCGGGTCCGACCTCGCCAGCTTGAAAACCGCAGCACGGCTTGAGGGCGATGAATATGTGATCAACGGCTCCAAGATCTGGACCACCCACGCGCATCACGCCGACTGGATCTTCGCGCTCGTGCGCACCGATGCCACGGTGAAGAAGCAGCAGGGGATCAGCTTCCTGCTCGTCCCGATGGACCAGCCGGGCATCAGCGTCACCCCGATCCATTCGATGTCGGGCGATCACGAGGTCAATGCGGTGTTCTTCACCGACGCGCGCACGGCCGCCGACAACCGCATTGGCGATGAAGGCGCGGGCTGGACCATCGCCAAGTTCCTGCTCGAGAACGAGCGCGGCGGATCGTGCTACGCCCCGCGCCTGCTGCAATCGATCGACCGGCTGGAGAACCTTGCCCAGACCCAGCCCTCGGGCGTCAACGGCGCGATCGCGCATGACCCGCGCTTCCGCGACCGCCTCGCGCGCGTGCGGCTGGAGGCCGAGGCGCTTGAGGTGACCGAACTGCGCATCCTCGCCGAACTCGCCAAGGGCCGCGCGCCGGGGCCGCAGACCTCGCTGGTGAAGCTATTGGGCTCGAACATCGGCCAGCAGGTCGACGTGCTGCGGCTCGAACTGCTCGGCCCCGACGCGCTGCAGCTGCCCTTGGAGCGGCCGCTCTACGGCAACGAGGCGCCCGAGCCGGTGGGGAGCGAATTTGCCCAGACCGCGATGGGCAAATACCTCAACAACCGCGCCTCGACGATCTTCGGCGGGTCGGACGAGGTGCAGAAGAATATTATTGCGAAGACCGTTCTCGGTCTCTGAGGAAACCGAAATGGACGCTGCAAAACTGATGTTCCGCGATGGCCTGATGGCGGGCGAGCGCATTCTCGTCACCGGCGGGGGCACGGGCCTCGGGCGCGAGATGGCCGAGGCCTTCCTCAAGCTCGGCGCCACGGTCTACATCTGCGGGCGGCGGCAGAACAAGCTGGACGAGACCGCCGCGGAACTCACCGCGCTACACGGCGGCAAGATTGTCGGCATGGCCTGCGACATCCGTGATGCCGACGCGATCCACGCAATGGTCGATGCGATCTGGGCCGATGGCGGCGCGCTGACCGGCGTGGTCAACAACGCCGCGGGCAACTTCATCAGCCGCACCGAGGACCTTTCGGTGAACGGCTTCAACGCCATCGCCGACATCGTGATGCGCGGGACGTTCTACGTCACGCTCGACATCGGCAAGCGCCTGATCGCCGAGAAGAAGAAGGCGAGCTTCCTCTCGATCCTCACCACCTGGGTATGGTCGGGCAGCGCCTTCGTGGTGCCGTCCGCGATGAGCAAGACCGCGATCAACGCCATGACCCAGAGCTTGGCTACCGAATGGGGCCGCTATGGCCTCAGGTTCAACGCCATCGCCC
Organism: Porphyrobacter sp.; assembly: GCA_013911835.1. Classification (GTDB taxonomy): domain Bacteria; phylum Pseudomonadota; class Alphaproteobacteria; order Sphingomonadales; family Sphingomonadaceae; genus Erythrobacter. Next base: position 4,822 of record JACESM010000135.1, read on the forward strand.
CGGGCCTCTTCCCCACTAAGGGCATGAGCGCGCGCCTGCACCCCGGCGGCGCGGGCGGCAATTCGGGCAACAGCCTCAACCCCATGGGCCGCGCGGGCGAGATGCACGAACTCGCCAACCTTGCCGTGTTCCTGATGGGGCCCGGGGCGGAGTATGTGAACGGCCAGACCATTGCCATCGACGGCGCGGGCTTCCAGGCCAATGGCGGAACCTTCTACCCTATGCTGAGCGCGCTCGGCGATGCCGAGTGGGAGCAGATGCGCGCGATGATCAAGGGCACCAACGAGAAGGACAAGGCCGACCGCACGGTGGGTTAAGTGACCGCAGCGCGCTGGTTGAACTCCGGCCGCTGCCACTCCCCGCTCGCCAGCACCTCGGCCAAGTGCCGCGCGGCGGCGGCCATGTCCGCGAAACTCAGATAGGCAGGCGCAAAGCCCAGCCGCAGCACGTCGGGCGCGCGGAAATCGCCGATCACGCCGCGTGCGATCAGCGCCTGACAGATGGCATAGGCCTCCGGATGGCGGAAGGAGAGCTGGCTGCCCCGGTCACCGGCGCGCGGCGGGCTGACCAGTTCGAGGTGCACATCATGCGCCATCAGGCTTTCGAGGAAGAATTCCGAGAGTGCCTGCGACTTGGCATGGAGCCGGTCGACGCCGATCTCGGCGATCAGATCGACCCCGACTTCCAGCGCCGCCAGCCCCAGCACCGGGGGCGTGCCGCATTGCAATCGCTCGATCCCCGGCGCGCCCGCATAATCGTCGGAGAAGGCGAAGGGCGCGGCGTGGCCGAACCAACCGGTGAGCGGTTGCTGCAACGCCGCCTGATGGCGCTCGGCGACGAAGGCGAAGGCCGGCGCGCCCGGCCCGCCGCACAGGTATTTGTAGCCGCAGCCGACCGCGAAATCCGCACTCGCCGCGTTGAGATCGACCGGCAGCGCGCCGGTCGAGTGCGACAAGTCCCACAGCACCAACGCGCCTGCCTCATGCGCGGCGCGGGTCAGCGTGGCCATGTCGAAGAGCGCGCCGGTCTTGTAGTGCGCGTGAGTGAGCATCAGCAGCGCGACATCGCCATCGAGCGCATCGACCAGCTTGCCCCGCTCCGCCAGCCGCCTTGTGGCGAGGCCCTGCGCCTCCAGCCCGGCGATCATGTAGAGATCGGTCGGGAAGTTGCCGGGCTCTGACAGCACCACCTTGCGGCCGGGCCGCATCTGGAGCGCGGCGGCGATCAGCTTGAAGAGGTTCACCGAGGTCGAATCGCAGGCGACCACCTCGTGCGGGCCAGCGCCGATGAGCGGCGCGATCTTGCCGCCGATGCGGGCCGCCATGTCGAACCAGCCAGCGCTGTTCCACGAACGGATCAGCCCCTCGCCCCACTCCTGTTCCACCACCCGCGCCAGCGCCGCAGGGGTCGTCTTGGGCAGCGCGCCGAGGGAATTGCCGTCGAGGTAGATCACACCCTCGGGCAGCGTGAAGCGCTCCCGATAAGGCCCAAGCGGGTCGGCGGCGTCGAACTCGGCGGCGCGCATTTCAGGAATCATATCGCGGTCCTGACGCTGAGCAGCTCGGGGAAGAAGGCCTGCTTGAGCACGCCCTCCAGATAGGGCACCCCCGGCGTGCCGCCGGTGCCGCGCTTGAAGCCGATGATGCGCTCGACCGTCTTCAAATGCCCGAAGCGCCAGCGCTGGAAGTGGTATTCCAGATCGACCAGCTTCTCGGCCAGTTCATAAAGATCCCAGTGGGCCTGCGGATCGCGATAGATCGAAGCCCAGGCCGCCTCGACACTGGCGTCGGGGGTGTAGGGCGCCGAAGGATCGCGCGCCAGCACGGCGGGGTCGATCGCCAGCCCGCGCCGGGCCAGCAGGCGGATCGCCGCATCATAGAGGCTCGCCCGCCTGGTCTCAGCCTCCAGCCGCGCGGCCCAATCGGCGTTCGACTTGTGGAGCTGCACATGCTTGCCATCGCGCCCGCCGAGCATGAATTCCATCATCCGGTACTGCGCCGACTGGAACCCAGAGGATGCGCCCAGATGGGGGCGGATCGCGGAATAATCATGCGGGGTCATGGTGCTGAGCACGTCCCAGCTCTGGATCAGCTGCTGCTGCGCCCGCGCCACCCGCGCCAGCATCTTGAAGGCCGGTCGCAGATTGTCCGCCTCGATGCACTCGCGCGCGGCGGTCAGTTCATGCAGGCACAGCTTGAGCCACAGCTCGCTCGCCTGGTGGACGATGATGAACAACAGCTCGTCATGCGCGTCCGAGGCAGGATGCTGCGCTTCGAGAATACGGGCAAGATCGAGATAGCTCGCGTAGGTGACATCGGCGCTCATGCACCGTTCCCTAGCGCGCCCGTGCGCGGGAGGAAACTAGCCCTCGATCACCCGCGTCTCGGGATGGTGCTTGTCGAGGTGCCGCATCAGGATCTTCAGGTTCTTCGAATTCGAGCGGAACAGGATGTCCGCCGCATCGCCCACCAGCGGGATCGCGCCGATCGCGGTGTCGAGCAACACGTTGGCCCCCATCCGCGCCAGCTTCCACTTGGGCAGGCCGAGGTTCCTCGCCTCCCACACCACATAGGCGCCAAGCGCCGTCGTCACCACGTCGCCCAGCACCGGAACCAGCCCGATGACCGCATCGAGCCCGACGGGCATGTTCACGCCGGGAATGGTGACGCTGCGTTCGAGCAGCCGCTCGAGCATCACCACCCGCGCGCGCACCGAT
>JACESM010000136.1 GCA_013911835.1 Porphyrobacter sp.
CCGATACGACAAGCGCGATGACAACTTCCTAGCCTCAGTCCAACTCGCCTCAATCAGGATCTGGTTGCGACATAATGAGTCGGTGACCTAGGCGCTTTCGCTCTCGCCCCCCTCAGTCCCCGCCGTCCCGATCGAGGCGTCAATCAGCCCAGCGCGCATCATCAGCCAGAACAGGACAATCCCCGGCAGCGCCGCCGCCGTGGTGAACAGGTAGAAGTTCACATAGCCGAAGCTCTCCACCAGCGCGCCTGCCGTGGTCCCGGTCAGCACTCGCCCGACAATACTCGCCGCCGCCGAGATCAGCGCATATTGCGAGGCGGTGAAGCGCAGGTCAGTGAGCGCGGCGAAGTACGCCACCACTGTCACCCCACCGATGCCGCTGGCGAAATTCTCGAAGGTGAAGGTCGCGGCTAACCCAAGGTTGGTCTTGTCGACCGCCGCCAGTAGCGCGAAGCTGAGGTTCGACACGCCCATGAGGATCAGGCTGAGCAAGACCGAACGCTTCATCCCGAGCCGCGAATAGAGCACCCCGCCGACGAAGATCCCGATCAGGAACGCCCAGAACCCGACGCCGACATCGTAGATCGCGATCTCGTCATTGGTGTAGCCCTTGTCGTCGAGCAGCAAGCGCGCGGTCAGGGTCGCCAGAGTGTCGCCGATCTTGTGCAGCAGGATGAACAGCAGCACCAGCAGCGCGCCCTTGCGCATGAAGAATTCGGTAAAGGGGCCGTAAACCGCCCGAAAGGCTTCGCCGATGCTCTGGGCGCGCTTGGGGATCTGCCGCCGCACAGGCTCGCCCAGCACCAGCGCGGTAAGCATTGCCGGGAGCGCGAAGGCGGCGCAGGTCATGTAGGCGACTTCCCACCCGAAACGCGCGGCGATCACCAGTGCCAGCGCGCCCGCGCCCGCCGATCCGATGCGCCAGCCATATTGCGACATCCCCGAACCCACGCCAAGCTGATCAGGTCGCAGGGTCTCGATCCGGTAGGCGTCGATCACGATGTCAAAGGTCGCCCCGGCAATGCCGACCAGGATCGCCGAAGTCGCGACCCAGCCGATATTCGCCGCCGGATCAACCAGCGCCAGGTTCGCCACTGCCGCGATCACCAGCACGCCCGTCAGCAGCATCCACGAGACCCGCTGTCCCAGACGGCCGATCAGTGGCAGACGCACTCCGTCGATGATCCACGCCCACAAAAACTTAAAGTTATAGGCGAGGAACACCAGCGAGAATGCAGTGACCGTCTTTTTGTCGATACCGTCCTGCGCGAGGCGGGTCGTGAGCGTCGCGGCGATCAGCGCATAGGGAAAGCCCGAGGACACGCCAAGAAAGAACGCGGCGAGCGATTCCTTCTCCAGATAGGGCTTGAGCGCACTCACCCAATCGCGTGTCGGCGCGGCACCTGCCTCGGTCATGCACAGTGTCCTTTTCGTCTGGTGCGATTTGGGCCACATTAGGCCGGGATCAGAGGATGAGAAAAGAGCGATGAACGCCGCAACAACAGATATGCCCACTTTGCGCCCCACGCCGGGTCAGTTGGCGCTCGCCGAGGCGATCCGGGAGGGCCGCGCCAAGGTTGCGGGCGGGATCCAGCGGGTGCCGGCGGCGAACTACACCTGCCCCGATCACTTCGCGCGCGAGAAGGCGGCGCTGTTCGACCGGCTGCCGCAGGTCATCGCGCCGTCCGCGCTGCTGCCAGAACCGGGCATGGCGGTGCCGCATGACGCGACCGGCCGCCCGCTGCTCATTACCCGCGATGCGGCTGGCACCGCCCACGTGTTCCTCAACGTCTGCCGCCACCGCGGCACGCGGCTGGTCGAGGGCAGCGAGGCGGTCTGCGCCAAGCGGCTGGTGTGTCCCTATCACGCCTGGACCTACCGGCTCGACGGCGGGCTGATGGCGCTCCCCCGGCCCGAGACCTTCCCGGGGCTCGACAAGGCGGATTACGGCCTGGTGGAGCTGCCCAATATCGAGGCAGGCGGGCTGATCTGGTTCGCGCCGGTCGACGGTGCCGACTTCGGCCCTGCCCAGGAATTGGGCAGCGATCTCGACGCCTTCGGCCTCCGGCAAGCGCACCTGTTCCGGCGAAAGCTGCACACGGTCAGGGGCAACTGGAAGCTGATCATGGACGCCTTCCTCGAAAGCTACCATGTCACCCGGCTCCACGCCGCGACCATCGGTCCGTTCTTCAAGGACGGGATCACCACCGGCGACCAGATCGGCCCGCACCAGCGCAGCGCTGTCGGGCGGCTCGAGGAAATGGAGGGCGTCGATCTCACCGACATGGCCGCCCTGCGCCGGGTGGTGACCTTTGCCTACCAGCTGCTGCCCGCGACCGTGATCGTCCCCAGCCCCGATTACGTCAACGTGATGGTGCTGATGCCGCAGGCCCATGACCTGACGCTGGTCGAGGACTTCATGCTCATCCCCGAAGCGCCCGCGAGCGAGAAGGCGCTGGCGCATTGGGAGAAGAGCTGGAACCTGCTCGATGGCGGGGTCTTCGCCTCCGAGGATTTCCGCGCCGCAGAGCTCGGCCAGCAGGGGCTGGCATCAGGCGCGGTCGAGCATATCACCCTCGGAACGCTCGAAGGCGGGATCGCGCGCTTTGACCAGATCGTGAGCGAGGCACTACGAGGGGCGAACTGACCGGCGTTTTGCTTGGTCGCATTTAGGAACAAAATGCTCTAGGCGCGCCCCCATGCCAACCCAGCCTCCCCGCTCAGAAGATCGCCCTGCGGGCGACCGCATTGCAAAGCTCCTCGCCCGCGCAGGGGTCGCCAGCCGCCGCGAGATCGAGCGGATGATTGCCGAGGGGCGCGTGGCGCTCGATGGCAAGGTGCTCGATACCCCGGCGACGATCCTCGCCAGCCTCAAGGGCGTGACGGTCGACGGCAAGCCCGTCACCGCAGCCGAGGCGACCCGGCTGTTCGCCTTCCACAAGCCCAGCGGCCTGATCACCGCCGAGCGCGATCCGGCGGGCCGCCCGACGATCTACACCGCGCTGCGCAACGCTCTGCCCAAAAACGCCGGGCGGGTGATGCCGGTCGGGCGGCTCGACCTCAATACCGAGGGCCTGCTGCTGCTGACCAATGACGGCGGGCTGAAGCGCACGCTCGAACTGCCCGCCACGAAAGTTCCGCGCACCTACCGCGCGCGCGCTTTTGGCGCGGTGAGTCAGGAACAACTCGAGGATCTGATCGAGGGCGTCACCATCGACGGCATGCGCTATGGCTCGATCGATGCCAACCTTGAACGCTCCTCGGGCCGCAACCTGTGGATCGAGATGACCATCACCGAGGGCAAGAACCGCGAGGTGCGGCGCGTGCTCGAACATCTGGGATTGCAGGTCAACCGGCTGATCCGGGTCGGCTATGGCCCCTTCAACATCGGCGATCTGCCGCGCGGTCAGGCGGTGGAGCTGACCGGCAAGGCGGTGGCGCATTTCCTGTCCGAAATGACCGGCGAGCCAATCCCGCGCAGTGGAGCCAAGAAGGCAGAGACAATCGCGATCGCTGCTCCGGTCAAGACCCCGAGGCCGCCTGAGGGCACCCCGGCGCGCAAGTCTCCGCCCGCCCGTCCCGCCCCGCGCAAGGATGCGGGGGCAGCCGCCAGTGCGGCGCGAAAGGGCTCTTCGGGTGCCGCAACGCCTGCACGCAAGGGGCCTGCTACCCTCACTAATGCTCCGCGCAGAGGCAGCGCCGGGCCCGACGGCGCGCCGCGCAAGGACCGCGTTGCCCCGGGCAAGGCGCGACCCGGCGCTGGTTCGGGAGCGCGCAAGCGACCGGCCCCCACCCGCGGCAACACCCCGCCGCGCGGGCCGCGCTGATGCGGATCATTGCGGGCGAATGGCGCGGGCGCAAGCTCGCCGCGCCCAAGGGCGAGGGCACCCGGCCGACCGCGGATCGTGCGCGCGAGACGCTGTTTGCCATGCTGACCAACCGCTTGGGCGATTTTGCGGGGCTGCAAGTCGCCGATCTCTTCGCCGGCTCCGGCGCGCTGGGGCTTGAGGCCCTGTCGCGCGGGGCGGAGAGTTGCCTGTTCGTCGAGCAGGACCGCGCGGCGGTGGACGTGATCCGCGCCAATATCGCCAGCCTTGGCACAGGCGCGCGGGCACGGGTGGAGGCAGGCTCGGTGATGGCCCTGCGTGCGGCCACCAAGCCGCTCGACCTGATCCTCGCCGATCCGCCCTACCTTTCAGGCGCGGGCGAAGTGGCCCTCGACCGCCTGCTGCGCCTCGGCTGGATCGGCCCGGAAACGTGGATCGCGCTCGAGACCGCGTTCAAGGAGGATATTGCGATCAAGGGGCTGGTCCACGATGCTGAGCGCCGGGTCGGCAAGGGGAAGCTCCACCTCTTGCGGCTGGATGCTTCCCTTGCGTCAGGCCCGCAGGCCGATCCCGATCCCTCGGCTTAACCGCGCGGCGGGGTGATGCGGGATTCGATCTGCGCCCAGGTCGATTCGCGCTGCTGCTCGGGCATCCGGCTGAGCGCGACCTTGTCGCTGTCGGCGAGAGCCCAGAAGACCTTCTGCCGTTCTTCGGTGAGCGACCAGTAGTAGTCCTGCGTCTCTTTCGGCCACGCCTTGAACGCGGCCTGCTGATCGGCGGTCAGTGCGGCTAAGCGGGGGTCGGCATTTTCGGCCGGCGCGGCATCCGGGGGCGCGGCCTCGGGCGCTGTGTCCTGCGCGGCGAGCAGCGCAGGGGTAAGGGCAAGTGCTGTGGCCGTACCGGCAAGGCCGAATATCTTCAGAGACTTGTGCATGGGAAACTCCGTTAATGACAGTCCCAAGCACGACGAACGCACATGCTGCCCGGCCATGACAGTCCCCTTGGCCGGACAGCGCGACTATTCCCGCCACCCAGCCACTTGGCAATCCGCGCCACCGCCGCGCATCGCGCCACCACCTCCGGCGGGCGGAACCTGTGGCGCAAAGACGGCAAGCCGTGGAGCGGCCTGCCGCAGAGCCAGCGCATAGCTACGCCACGCGACTTGCTCCGCCTGCAATTGTTCCCTACCTGTTCGCATGAGACGATGAGCCAGCCCCTGCCCTCCCCCGCCGCTCCCCCCGAGTCGGTGCCTGCCTATGCCGCGCGGCTGAACCCGCCGCAGCGCGCCGCCGTGCTTGCGACAGAGGGCCCGGTGCTGATGCTCGCGGGCGCTGGCACAGGGAAGACCGCGGCGCTCACCGCCCGGCTTGCGCATCTGGTGGCGACGGGCCGCGCCTACCCTTCGCAGATTCTGTGCGTGACCTTCACCAACAAGGCTGCAAAGGAAATGCGCGAGCGTGTGGCGCACCACCTTGGCCCGCAGGCGGAGGGGATCCCGTGGCTCGGCACTTTCCACTCGATCTGCGCCAAGATGCTGCGCCGCCACGCCGAGCTGGTCGGGCTGCAACACAATTACACCATCATCGACACCGACGATCAGCTGCGCCTGCTGAAGCAGCTGATCACCGAGGCCGAGCTTGACGATAAGCGCTGGCCCGCGCGCCAGCTGGCCGGGCTGATCGACCGCTGGAAGAACCGCGGCCTCGGCCCAGCCGATCTCGATGCAACCGAGAACGAGGCCTACGCCAACGGCAAGGGCACCGCCCTCTATGCCCGCTATCAGGAGCGGCTGCGGCAATTGAACGCCTGCGACTTCGGCGATCTGATGCTGCACATGCTGACCATCCTGAAGGCACACCACGACATCCTCGCTGACTACCAGCGCCGCTTCCGCTACATCATGGTCGACGAATATCAGGACACCAACGCGGTCCAGTATCTGTGGCTGCGGCTGCTGGCGCAGGGGCACAAGAACATCTGCGTGGTGGGGGATGATGACCAGTCGATCTATTCCTGGCGCGGGGCCGAGGTCGCCAACATCCTCAGGTTCGAGAAGGATTTCCCGGGCACCGAAGTGATCCGGCTGGAACAGAACTACCGCTCCACCCCGCATATTCTCGGCGCGGCCTCGGGCCTGATCCGCGAGAACTCGCAGCGCCACGACAAGACCCTGTGGACCGAGGTCAATGGCGGCGAGAAGGTCAAGGTCATCGGCGTGTGGGACGCGCCCGAGGAAGCGCGCCGCGTGGGCGAGGCGATCGAGCGGCTCGAGCGTGAGGGCGCGGGGCTCGATCAGGTGGCGATCCTCGTGCGTGCGCAGTACCAGACCCGCGAGTTCGAAGACCGCTTCATCCAGATCGGCATTGCCTATCGCATCATCGGCGGTTTCCGCTTCTACGAGCGCGCCGAGATCCGCGATGCACTGGCCTATCTGCGCCTCATCGCCCAGCCGCAGGATGACCTGGCGTTCGAGCGCATCCACAACGTCCCCAAGCGCGGGCTCGGCGCCAAGGCGCTGGAAGCGATGCACTCTCACGCGCGCCGCACCGGCCTGCCTCTGGCGGCGGCCGCGCTGCAACTGGCGGATAGCGACGAACTGCCCAAGCGCGCTGCGATCACCATCGGCGGGTTGATGCGCCAGTTCCTGCACTGGCGCGAGCAGGCCGAGACGCTCTCGCCCGCCGATCTGCTGCGGCTGGTGATGGAGGAGAGCGGCTACAACGCGATGCTCGCCGCCGATCGCTCGCCGGAGAGCGCGGGGCGCGCCGAGAACCTTTCGGAACTCGCCCGCGCGATGGAGGAATATCTCACGCTGGGCGATTTCCTCGAGCATGTCAGCCTCGTGATGGACAATGACCGCGCGAACGAAGGCGAGACGGTGACGATCATGACGATCCACGCCGCCAAGGGCCTTGAGTTCGACAATGTCTTCTGCGTCGGGTGGGAGGAAGGCGTCTTCCCCTCGCAACGCGCGATCGACGAGGGGGGGCTTGCCTCACTCGAAGAGGAGCGCCGTCTCGCCTATGTAGCGATCACCCGCGCACGGCGGCATTGCACCATTCTCCATGCCGCCAATCGCCGGATCTATGGCCAGTGGACGAGCAGCATACCCTCGCGCTTCATCGATGAATTACCGCCGGAGCATATCGACAGCGAGACCACGCTCACCGGCGGCGCATCGCTGTGGCGCGCCAACTGGAGCGAGCAGGAAGACCCCTTTGCCCATGTCGCGCAAAACCGCCCCGAGCGCGCGCAGCAGCGCGGCCCCGGCTGGCAGCGCGCCATCGCCAGCGGTTATGACACGACCCCCGCACGGGTGCGCGAGAACACCCGCTCGGCCGCCAGCTTCGCCGCCCCTGCCCGCTCTGACATCGCCATCGGCGCGATGGTCACCCACGCCAAGTTCGGCACGGGCTGCGTGATTGATCAGGAGGGCAACAAGCTCACCATCCTGTTCGAGGAGGCAGGGGAGAAGCGGGTGCTCGACAGCTTCGTGACGCCAATAGGCTAAGGGGTGGTGGGCTAGTCGATTGCGTCGAAGACCGGCGCGCCTTCGGGCGGATGGCCTTCATAGAGCTGTGGCTGGCTTGCGCCGTAATCGGCCGGGCAACCGGGCGACCACGGGTAGTGCCCGGTCGAAGCGCTCGGCCAGACGATCTGCATGACCGCGGGCCTGCCGGAACGCCCTTTGGTGCGGTCATAGCGGA
>JACESM010000137.1 GCA_013911835.1 Porphyrobacter sp.
GGTGAGGCCATAGGCACCCAGCAAGGTGTCGGCGGGATCGACCATGTTCATCACGCCGCCCGCCCCGCGGCGAGCAGCTCGGCGGCACGGGCAGCGCTGAGCGCGCCTATCGCGGGCGGGAACTGCGCGGCAGGCTCGGCCAGCACCATCTGGCGCTCGATCGCGGGCACAGCGAGCCCGGCGGCGCGCAGCAGTACGGCAAGCCGCACGCCCTGCCCTTCATGGGCCGCGAGCACGACCTCGCCGCGCGGGGAGCGGGTTTCGCTTGCCAGCGCCGAAGCGAACAGCGCCAGCCCTGCATGGTCGAGCGCGAGCGCAGCCACCGCCCCGCGCCGCATCGCTGCCACGAGCCGTGCCAGCAGCCCGAGCCGCGAGGTTGCCTCGTCGTAATCCGCCTGAATGCGCGCAAGCCCCGCGCCGTCCTGCGCACGCGCCAGCAGGGCATGGAACAGTTCGGCCGGAAGCTCGCCCAGCGGCAGCTCCATGCGCCGCTGGCTCTGGACGAAGCGCGACTGCGCCGCGAGCGTCGTCATCGCCAGCGCGGCGACAGCGGGGTCTTCGGCGGCGATCAGCTCCTGAAGCAGCGGGCTCAGCACCGGGTCGATGGCGTGGCGCTGATGCAGGCGCTCGGCAACCAGGCTCTCGGTCGCCAGCGCATGGCAATGAGCGAGCAGCGCTTCATCGCCCGTCAGGCTCTCGGCAAGCGCATCGAGCGCTGTATGACCGGCAAGGGGCGCACGCGCGGCGGGATCGCGTCCGGCCTGCGCGGCCAGCAGTTGCGCGGCAAGATCAAGGATCATGCCCCGCACCCGCGCAAGGATCGCCTCGCTGACGAGGCCCTGTGCTTCGGCGCTCAGGAGGTGACGCAGCACCGGGACGACCGCCGTCAGCGCGCGGGCTTCCCGCGCGAGCCCGCCGCGCAGGATCGCCTCGACAGCATCGTCGGCGCCAAGGTCCATCGTCACTTCGCCCATCGTCCTTCGGGCATAGGGCCCGTATAGTTAAGGACGGGTTAGATTATTCCTCGGCCCCGCGCAGCAGCAAAGCTGCGCATAGCCCCAAGGCGAGACAGGCGAGCGCAAGCGGCAGCACGCCGAAGGCAGCGGCAAGCGCGAGGACAAGCAGCAGGCTCGCGCGGTCGGACGCAGCGACGGCCAGCGCCTTGTCGCCCATGCGGGCCGCAAGCCGGGCCAGGGCATAGGCGACCGGCCCGAGCGCCGCGAGCGGCTGCCCTTCCGGAAAGGGCGCCAGAGCGAACCACAAGGTCGTTCCCGCAAGCACATCGCAGGTGCCGGTCAGCACCGCCCCGGCGCGCCCGCCCCCCGCCTCGCGCCGCAATCGCGCGGAGAGCGCGGCAAAGCCATGCGAGATCCGGGCCGCAAACGCGCCGAGCCCGGCGAGCGCCAGCCCGGTCGCACCGAAGCCGAAGGCGGCCGCCATCACGCCGGTAAGCAGCAGCACCAGCGCTGTCACCCCGGCGATCACCGGCCCCTGTTCGAGCCCTCGCGGCACCATCGCGCGCGCTGCGGCTGCCGCGAGCGCAGCGCCCGGCGCGCGCCAATCGGCGGGCGGCGCGGCGGCAGCGATCAGCGCGCCTTCGTGCCGCGCGACGGCCGCGTCGCTTTCAGCGAGCAGCCACGTTTCGGGCACCAACTCGCGCGCGGCCAGTTCGCGGGCGGGCGTGCCAGCCTGAAGCGCGAGCCGCAGTAGCAGCGAGACCGCGTCAGCGTCGGCGGGAAAATCGGCGAGGCGCTGGGCGGGCGCGCCGCGCATCACCAGCACCCCTCCCCAATGGCGCGCGGCATCGATGCGCTCGAAGTCCTCGGGGTGCGCGGCGGCGAGCGGGTGATCGGCGGGGATTGTCGCTACCATCCGCTGCAAGGGCGCGTCCCCCTCACCGCCCACAAGCGCGCGCACCACCGCCGGATCGGGCACCAGCCCATCGGCGAGGATCACGAGATCATCCTCGGCCCGCACCAGCGCAGGTATTGCGGCAAGGCCCCTCAAGGCATGGAACTGCACGCCCTGCCCTTCGAGCATGTGCTGCAATTCGAGCACCGAACCGCCCGGGGTCTCGGCAAGGCACAGCACCCGCTCACAGCCCAGCGTCCGGAGCAGCGCCGCCTGCCAGGCGATCACGCTGCGTCCGGCGAGCGGCAGCGCGGCGCGCAGCGCACCTTCCTCGCTGTGGCGCAAGGCGGCGATAAGGCCGATGCGCATGGGGCTAGCTCCTCCGGTCGCGGCGACAGGGGGAAGAGGATTGGCGGTTTAGGCGCAGCGCTTCAAGCGCAGGCGCACGATTTGCCCCCAAGCCCGCAACGATGCGGCGCAGCGCCTATCAGATGCGGTTGGGATCGGGGGCACGGGTGCGCGCGAAGCGGGCGATCACCGCCTCGACCTCGCGGATCGCCATCGGCTCGCCGGGGGCAGCGTGGAGTGCGATTTCGGCAGCCTGGAGCAGGTCGTCGGCGTGGAAGCTGGCGGCAAGGCCCTTGAGCCGCATCGCTGCGACATGCCAGTTGCCGTCGCAGCGCGCGCGCTTCAGCAGATCGAGCTGCTTGGCCGCGCTGTCGAGGAAAGCGCTGCGCAGCTCGCGCAGCAGCGCGGCATCATCCCCGGCCGCCGCCGCGAGGGTCGCATCGAGAGCTCCGTGATTGAACGCCATGGCCCGGGAATAGTCCGGATTGGTTAAAGCGGGGTTTATCCCGAGTCGCGCTGTGGTATGAAGGGCCATGGCAGGACGGCATGAGATGCGCGCCTTGGGGCGCAAGAGCGGCAGCGACAACGCGGGCGAGACCACGCTTCCCGAAACTGAGGGCAGCGCAGAGGCGCTTGAGCTGACGGAAAGCTGGGTCGACGAACAGGACGCGCATGACGCGCCCCGCCCCTCGCTGCTCGGCAGGGCTGCGCCTGTTCTGGCAGTGCTGGTGGTGGCAGGATGGAGCGGGTTCTTCGTCTGGGCGCACCTTGCTGCCATGCAGGCCGCCCCGGCCCCTGCGCAATGGGCGCAGTGGGTGGTGATGTGGGCGGTGCCGGTTGCGCTTGTCGGCGTGCTGTATCTGCTTTCGATGCGTTCCTCGCAGGCCGAGGCGCAGCGCTTTGCCGCAACCGCTGCGACGATGAACCGGGAGAGCGCGGCACTCGAAGCGCGGCTCAAGGTGGTCAACCGCGAACTCAGTCTGGCGCGCGAATTCCTCGCCGCCGAGGCCCGCGATCTCGAAGCCCTGGGGCGTATCGCGTCCGAACGCCTGTCGACCCATGCGGGCGAATTGCAGGCGCTGATCCGCAGTAACGGCGCCGAGGTCGAGACGATCGCCGCCACCAGCGAGACCGCGCTTGGCAACATGAACCGGCTGCGTGACGATCTGCCGGTCATCGCCAATGCGGCGCGCGATGTGACCAACCAGATCGGCAGCGCCGGGCGCGTCGCCGAAGAGCAGCTCGCCAATCTGGCGGGCGGGTTCGAACGGATCACGGCAGTCGGCGCCGCAAGCGAGGAACAGGTCGCGCGGCTGAGCGAGAATGTCGGCGCGACCCTCGCCGGGTTCGAAAGCCAGGTCACGCGGATCGACGCGCTGGTCTCGCAGCGTTTCGCCGCGCTCCGGAGCGACGCGGAAAATTACCGTGCGGCAGTCGGCGCGCTCGAGCAAGAGGCCATGGCCGCGCTGCGCGACCGTGCCGATACCGCAGCGAGCGAGGCCGAAAGCACCGCCGCAGCCTTGCGCGAAGCGGCCGAAGAGGCCGAGGCGCGCTTTACCCAGACCATCAAGGGTCTGCATGACGCGATGCTCGAAAAGCTGCGCCTTGTCGACGAACTCGACCGCTCCACCAGCGCCGCCGCCGCCCAGCGTGTTGCGCAGTTGCGCGATGAGGCCACGCGCTTCGACGACCACCTCGAAGCGCGCAACCGCAATTTCGACGAGCTGATCGAACAGCGCCAAGCCGCCTTCGAGACGCGCGAGGCGCAGGCTGGTGAAGTGCTCGCCCAGCGTCTTGCCGCGCTCGACGATGCCCTCGCAAGGGCGCGCGAGGCGCAGATGACCGAGATCGAAAAGCTGGTCGCCCAGGGCGAAGCCATGACCGAACGAGCCGCCGCGCTTGCCCGCGTGGTGGGCGAAGCGGGTGCAGTCGGCGAAACGGCGCGCGCCAATCTCGGCAGCGCGCTGGAAGAGCTGGCCCGCCAGCTTGACGAGAAGCGCGCCACGCTCGCCTCGACCGAGGCCCAGATGGCGCAGCTCACCGACAGCGGCGTGCGGCTGCTGGAGATCCTGCAATCGGGCGCGCGCACCTGTCGCGAGGAACTCTCCGGCGCGATCGGCGGAGCCAATGCCGCGCTCGAGACGGCCGAGGCGCGCGCCGACAAGGTCGCCGCCCTGATGCTGCGCAGCAAGGAGGCAGGCAGCGACCTGTCGGACTACCTTGTGCAGACCCGCGACGGGATCGATGCAGCCGAAATCGCGATTGCCGGCTTCAAGTCGCACCTTGCCGAGGAGACCGAGGACGCGCTCGCCCGCCTTCAGGGCCTGCGCGGCGGTTTTGCCCGCCTCGCCGAGGAAAGCGGCGCGCTGGCACGGGACACGCAGGAGACCTTGCGCGAAAACCTCGCCGCGCTCGAAACCGCGATCACCGGCGCCTTCGCCACGCTCGATAACGGCGCGCGTGAACGGATGCTGGCGCTGGCGGGCAGGCTCGGCAGCGAGGCGGTCGAGGCGCTCGAACGCACGCTTCGCAACGAGACCGCCTCAACCCTCGGCGCGCTCGAGCAATCGGCGGCGCACGCCTCGGGCGTCGGGCGCGAGGCGGCGATTCAGTTGCGCGACCAGCTGGTCAAGGTCAACGAGCTCACCGGCAATCTCGAACAGCGCGTCACCCGCGCGCGCGAACTGGCCGAAGAACAGGTCAACAATGATTTCGCGCGGCGCATGGCGCTGATCACCGATGCCCTGAATTCTGCGTCAATCGACATTGCCGGGGCGCTGTCGAGCGAGGTCACGGACACGGCATGGGACGCCTATCTCAAGGGCGACCGCGGGATATTCACCCGCCGCGCGGTCAAGCTGCTCGATGCCGGCACCGCAAGAGACGTCGCCGCGCTCTACACCTCTGATGAGGCCTTCAAGGCCAATGTCAGCCGCTACATCCACGATTTCGAGGCGTTGATGCGCCAGACGCTTTCGACCCGCGACGGCCATGTGCTGAGCGTGACGATGCTGGGTTCGGACATGGGCAAGCTCTACGTCGCACTCGCCCAGGCGATCCAGCGGCTGCGCACCTAGCCCGCTGAAGCAGGCGGCTTGGGCAGGAAGTCGATGTCTGCCACGGTGATCCAGCCATAGGTGAAGTTGGCGATGAACAGCGCGGTGAGCACCGCCGCGATCACGCTCGCCCGCAGCGCCACCCGTCCGGGCCGGAAGTTCACAGGCGCGCTGTCGGCCTGACCCGGCACCTTCTCCACCCCTGCCTCGTCTGCCGTGCGCACGCCGAAGGGGAGCATGATGAAGGCGCTCATCACCCAGAACAGGAAGTAGATCGCCAGGATCGAGGTGATCTGCATCAGGCGGCGCTGCCCGGCATCACCACACGCACCTGCGGCTTTTTGCCCGACCAGCGCTGCGCGGCACGGCGGGCGGCAAGGCGCGCGGCCTCGCGCACCGCTGCCTCGTCCTTGGCGTCGCGGCCCTTGAGCCGGCCGATGGCCTTGAGCACATCTTCAACGGCCTCAGCGAGGAACTCGGGCAGGTCTTCGTCAAGCGGCAGGCCCACCGCCTCGATCACCGGACGGCTCCCTCGCGCCAGCACCACCACCAGCACACCCTCGCCCGCAATACGCCGGCGCATGGTGATCGCCTCGCCATCGGCCGGCGAGATGATGTCGCCATCGAGCACCAGACGGCCCGCGCGCACCTCGGCGAGTTTGCCGGGCTTGCCGGGGGCGAGGCGCACGATATCGCCGTTCTTCTGCACCACCTGATGGGGGATGCCGCTCGCCTTCCCGACCCGCGCCTGTTCGGCCATGTGGCGGATCTCGCCGTGGACCGGGACGAGGACCTCTGGCTTGAGCCAGGAATAAAGCGCCTCCAGCTCCGGCCGCCCCGGGTGGCCCGAGACGTGGATCAGCGCTTGCCGGTCGGTCACCATCTGGATGCCGCGCGCGGCGAGCTGGTTCTGGATCTTGCCGATCGCGATCTCGTTGCCCGGAATCTGGCGCGAGGAAAACAGCACGACGTCGCCCGCCGTCAGCTCAATCGGGTGGTTGAGGTCCGCCATCCGGCCCAATGCCGCACGCGGCTCGCCCTGCCCGCCGGTGGCGAGGATCACCACCTCTCCGCGCGGCAGGCCCATCGCTGTATCGAAATCGACCGGCGTCGGGAAATCCTGAAGATAGCCATTGTCCTGCGCCACCTCGATGATCCGGTCCAATGAGCGGCCCGCGACGCAGATCTGCCGCCCGGTCTCGCGCGCGACCTCTCCGAGGGTCTGGAGCCGTGCGACGTTGCTGGCAAAGGTGGTGACAACCACGCGCTTGCCGCTGTGGCGCGCGACCTCATCCATCAGCGCCTTGTGCACCGCGCCCTCGGACCCTGAGGGGTTGGGGTTGAAGACATTGGTCGAATCGCACACCAGCGCCAGCACGCCCTCATCGCCGATTTCGCGCAGCTCCTCCTCGGTGGTGGGCTCGCCGATGATCGGATCATCGTCGAGCTTCCAGTCGCCGGTATGGAAGATGCGCCCGTGCGGGGTGTCGATCAGCAGCGCATTGCCCTCGGCAATCGAGTGCGCGAGCGGCAGGTAGGTGATGGTGAAGGGCCCGAGCTCGATCTCGCCGTGATCTTCCTCGATGATGTTGAGCTCGACCTGCCCCAGCAGCCCGGCCTCTTCCAGCTTGCGCGCCACCAGATCGGCGGTGAAGGGCGTGGCATAGAGCGGCACGCCGAGCTCGCCCGCGAAATAGGGCACCGCGCCGATGTGATCCTCATGCGCGTGGGTGAGGACGATGCCGATCAGGTCCTTGCGCCGTTCCTCGATGAAATCGAGGTCGGCGAAGACCAGCTCCACCCCGGGATATTCGGTGCCCGAGAAGGTCATGCCGAGATCGACCATGATCCACTTGCCCTGGCAGCCATAGAGATTGACGTTCATGCCAATCTCGCCCGAGCCGCCAAGGGCAAGGAACAGCAATTCGTCTTCGGGGGTAAAATCTTTCTTCACAATGTCTCTTACGTTGCGCAGGCTCAGGCGGTTTCGGCCTGTCGAGCGAGGATGGCGAGGCCATCAAGGGTGAGATCGGCATCGACGTGGTCGAAGATGTCGGTCGCGTCATCGAACAATATGGCGAGCCCGCCGGTGGCGACAACCTTGGCGGGGCGGCCGATTTCCGATTTCATCTTGGCGACCATGCCCTCCATCATCGCGACATAGCCCCAGAACACGCCGATCAGCATCTGGTCTTCGGTGTTGCGGCCGATGACCGAGCGGCTGGCGGGGGCCTTGATCGCGATGCGCGGGAGCTTGGCGGTCT
>JACESM010000138.1 GCA_013911835.1 Porphyrobacter sp.
CCCGCACCGGTCTGGACCCTGTGCGGGGTCGCCAGCCACCTGCGCTACACCTTGCGCGAGGAGTTCAGCGAGTTGTCCGAGCGCGGCAGCCCCTTGGGGCGCGGCGAGGCGCGGCGCGCGGCGCTGATCCCGATCTCCAAGAGCGAGGCGTGGTGGGCGCTCGCGCAGGACGAGCGCCGCCGGATCTACGAGGAGCAATCGCGCCACACCAGTATCGGGATGGAATACCTCCCCCAGATCGCCCGCCGCCTTCACCACGGCCGCGACCTGGGCGAGCCCTTCGATTTCCTCACCTGGTTCGAATTCGCCCCCGAACACGAGGGGCTGTTCGACGAGCTGCTGGTGCGTCTGCGCGCGAGCGAGGAGTGGCGTTACGTCACCCGCGAGATTGATGTCCGGTTGACTCGGGCGGCCTAGGCCGGGTTCGTTTCGACGATGTTGGCGAGACACAACTGATCGTCGCACACGGCAGATAGGCACCAAACCCTTACCACCCCCGCAATCGGAGTTGGAGGGAGGGTCCGGAGGCCTGCCTCAACGGCTTTGGCAACGCCGGGCGACGACGGCCCAAATGGCATGTCGACCCGAAGCCGATGCGCCCAAGCCTCCGCCGCCTCCACCACGCCCGAGGCCGACACCTGCATCACGCTGGTTATGCCGGTGAACTCGCTGACGATGGTGAAAAGGCGGGTCTCCATAGTGGCCTAACCCGCAGCCAGCAAGCTGGCGTTGCCGCCGGCCGCTGTGGTGTCGATGCACACCACCCGCTCGGTCGCGAAGCGGGCGAGGTAGTGGGGGCCGCCGGCCTTGGGGCCGGTGCCCGACAGGCCCTCGCCGCCGAAGGGCTGGCTCTCGACCACCGCGCCGATCTGGTTGCGGTTGACGTAGAAATTGCCCACTTTGGCACGCGCCTGCACGAAGCGCCGCGTCTCGGCGATGCGGCTGTGGAGGCCGAGGGTCAGGCCGAAGCCGGTTGCGTTGATGGCGTCGACCACCTGCGCCAGCTCGTCCGCCTTGAAGCGCGCGACGTGGAGGACGGGGCCGAAATTCTCGCGCTGGAGGGCGGCGATCGAGGGGATTTCGATGATCGTCGGCGCCACAAAGTGCCCGGTTGTCGGCGTGCCGGTAAGGCGTTCGACGGGCAGGCCCTTGGCGGTGCAATCGGCGATGTGGCTCTCGAGCAGCGCCTTGGCCTCGGCGTCGATCACCGGGCCGACATCAGTGGCGAGGTCCGCCGGGTCGCCCACCTTGAGCGCAGCAAAGCCGCCGCGGATCATCTCGAGCAGCCCTTCCGCTATGTCCTCCTGCACATAGAGCACCCGCAGCGCCGAACAGCGCTGGCCCGCGCTCTGGAAGGCGCTGCCGATCACGTCGCGCACCACCTGTTCGGGCAGCGCCGAACTGTCGACGATCATCGCGTTCTGCCCGCCGGTCTCGGCGATCAGCGTCGCGATCGGCCCGTCGCGGTTCGCGAGCGCACGGTTGATTGCGCGCGCGGTCGCGGTCGATCCGGTGAAAGCCACTCCGGCACAGCGGGGATCGGCGGTGAGAGCCGCGCCCACCTCGCCGCCGCCCGGGATCAGCTGGAGCACCTCGGGCGGAATGCCGACCTGATGGCACAAGGTCACCGCCAGCGCGGCGATCAGCGGGGTCTGCGGGGCGGGCTTGGCGAGCACGGCGTTGCCCGCCGCAATCCCCGCCGCCGCCATGCCGATGAAGATCGCCAGCGGGAAGTTCCACGGCGCAATCGTCACGAACACGCCGCGCCCGTGGAGCGAGAGGCTGTTCTCCTCCCCCGTCGGCCCCGGCAGGATGGTGGGTCCGGTGAACTGGCGGCGGGCCTCGGCGGCGTAGTAGCGCAGGAAATCGACCGCCTCGCGCAGCTCCAGCACGCTATCGAGCAGCGTCTTACCCGCCTCGCGCTGGCACAGGCTGAGGAATTCGGGCGTATGCGCCTCGAACAGGTCGGCCGTGGCTTCGAGCAGCAGCGCGCGGGCCTCACCGCCCAGCGCGTCCCAGCCGGGCTGGATCGCGGCGGCCTTGTCGAAGGCGAGGGCGACCTCGGCGGGGGTCGCGACGCGGACGGTGCCAACGGTGTGGGCGCGATTATGCGGGGAGGTGATGGCGGTGACAGGCCCGGCATCGCCAAGCGCGAAGGTCGGCTGCGCGCTCCACGTGGTCTTCGCCAGCGCAGCGAGGCGCTCGATCAGAGGTCCGCGCAGCAGCGGATCAGACAGGTCGATCCCGGCGCTGTTCTGGCGCTTGCCGAAAATCGCCCCGGGCAGCGGGATCGCCGGATTGCGGCGCGGGCTGAGCGCCGCCAGCTCCGCCACCGGATCGCCGACCAGTTCCTCGGCCGGAATGTCGGCATCGCCCATCCGGTTCACAAAACTGGTGTTGGCCCCGTTCTCGAGCAGGCGGCGCACCAGATAGGCGAGCAGCTCCTTGTGCCCGCCGACCGGCGCGTAGATGCGGACCGGCGTGCGCTGGTTGCCCTCCAGAGCGTGGAGCGCGTCGTAGACCTCCTCGCCCATGCCGTGCAGCCTTTGGAACTCGAACGGTTTGCCAGCGGCCAGATGCTTGATCGCCCCGATCGTATAGGCGTTGTGCGTGGCAAAGGCCGGGCGGATCACATCGCTGTGCTCGAACAGCCGCGCGGCGCAGGCGAGGTAGCTCACATCGGTCGCGACCTTGCGCGTGAAGACGGGGTAATCGGTGTAGCCACCCACCTGAGAAAGCTTCACCTCGCTGTCCCAATAGGCGCCCTTCACAAGCCGCACGAACAGCTTGCGCCCGTGCCGGCGGGCCACCTTCCCCGCCCAGTCACACACCGCGACACCGCGCTTCTGGTAGGCCTGGATGGCGAGGCCGAAGCCCTCCCACCGGCTGCCATCCGGGCGGCGGAACAACTCGTCATCGGCCACAAGGGCTTCGATGATGTCCATGCTGAGTTCGAGCCGCTCGGCCTCCTCGGCGTCGATGGTGAAGTGGATATCCGCATCGCGAGCGCGCAGCGCGAGCGCCCGCACCATCGGCACCATCGCCGCCTTCGCCTCTTCGGCATGGAAGAAGTTGTATTTGGGATGCAGCGCCGAGAGCTTGACCGAGATCCCCGGCGAGCCTGCGACCCCCGCGCCCGCCTCGCGCGCCAACCGCGCCAGCGCTGCCTCGTACGAAAGCCGGTATTTCTCGGCGTCAGCGAAGGTCATCGCCGCCTCGCCGAGCATGTCGAAACTATGCGTGATCCCCCGTGCCCGCTCCGGCGCGGCGCGCTTCAGCGCCTCGTCGATGGTGCGGCCGAAGACGAACTGGCCGCCGAGGATCTTCATCGCCTGACCCGTCGCGGTGCGGATCACCGGCTCGCCCAGCCGGTTCATCGCGCGGCGGAAGGCGCTCCCCAGCCCCTTCTGCCGCGCGTCCGGCGGATCAAGCACTTCGCCGGTCAGCATCAGCGAGAAGGTCGCGGCGTTGACGAAGGTGGAACTGCTTTCGCCGAGATGCTCGCCCCAGTCGATCTGGCCGATCTTGTCCTTGATCAGCGCGTCCGCGGTCGCCGCATCAGGCACGCGCAGCAGCGCCTCGGCGAGGCACATCAGCGCGATGCCTTCCTCGGTATCGAGGCCGTATTGCTGGAGGAAAGCGTCGATCCCGGAGGCCTTCTTGCCGCGCGCGCCCTCGATCAGGTCGATGGCAAGTCGCGCCGCTTCGGGGTGCACCTTCGCCGCCGGGGCAGCCTGTTCCAGGCGCTCGGCGATCGCCGCTTCCTCGTCCTGACGATAGGCGCGGCGCAAGTCGGTGCGGTCGATTGCAGGGGCGGGGGCGTAGTCGGCCATCTGGTTTCACCTGAAACGATTCGGGGTCGGAAAGCGGCCCTCTGAACCTGCCAAGGCTGCGCTTCAAGCACGCTCTTTGCAACGCCCGTCCTTGCCGCGCGCGGGGCTTGCGGGTAGCCTCGCAAGCGCTCGACCAACAGGGGCCCTCCGACCATGCGCATGTTCTGCTTTCACTGCCGCGACGGCGAAGACGGCGGACGGCTGCGCGCAATCCACCGCCCCGCGCATCTCGAATTCATCCACGCCAATGCCGATCATTTCGTGATCGTCGGCCCGCTGAAACGCGCCGACGGGTTGATCATCGGCTCGCTGCTGATCGTGAAGGCCGAGGACGAGGCCGCCGCGCGCGCCATCCTTGCGGGCGATCCCTACCTCACCGGCGGGGTGTGGCAGCTGATCCGGGTCGACGAGTTCACGCCGCTACTGGGCGACTGGGCCTGAAACAACGCGTTCAGCGGAACGGATCGCCGTCGCTGTAGCGGCGGCTGATGAAGGCCGCGTTGCTCGAAAAGGCGTCGAGATCGTGCTGCGCGAGGTTGCGGGCGATCTCGTCGATCCGGCCCTTCATCGTGTCGAGGCTTTCTTCGAGGATGAAGCTTGCCGACTTGCCGGTCTTCCTGAAGATCTCGGCGCGGTGGGCGGGCGGGATGTCGATGTAGCTTTTGACCAGCTTGGGCAGATGCTCGTCCTGCATCAGTTCGATCTCGGTGCGGCTGACGGCCTGCACCTGTTCGCGGTCCATCATTGTGCCGACCTCTTCGAGCGCGGCGAGGATGGCGTCGATCTTCTTGCGCGCAGGCGCGGGCACCCGCTCGTCGTCGTAGTCGACCCCGTGAGGAGGCGCAGGCGGCGGCGGCGCGGCAGGCGCGGGGCCAGCCTCCGGCTCGGGCGCGGCAAACATCTTCCTGAGCGAATCGAACAGACCCACGAACTTCCCGTTTCGGCTATCCGGCACATCGGGCCGGGAGCCATGCTTTAGACCCTGTTTCAGCGGGGTGGAAGCGCCGGAATGCCTGCGCGCTCGCTCTCCAGCCGGTCGAGCGCGTCGTAGAGCCGGACGAAAGCGGTCTGGAGCGCCTGCGTCTTGTCGCCATCGGGCGGGCCGTCATCGGTGATGAGGTTGCTCGCCGCCCGGTTGAGGCCCGTGATCCGGTCGAGCACCAGCCGGTCGCGCGCAAGCATCTTCGCGGCTTCCATCGCGGTGCGCAGGACCATCAGCATGGTCGCGGTCGCCTGCTCGATGGCGGCGATCAGCTGGGCGTTGGTGCTGCTGATCACCTCCCGCACGGCCAGCGCCTGCGTGGTGAGCGCGCGCGCCTCGCCAATGTCGCGCGCGCGGGTGCGGACGGTGTGGAGCGCATCGGCGGTAAGGCGGCGTGCCTTCATCGGCTCGCGGGGCTGGATGGCGGCCGCGCGCGCTTCGATGGTCAGCGCGACCTCCTCGGCGAACAGCGCGTGTTCCTCGAGCGCGGCGACCAGAGGACGCAGCGCGGCCTCTTCGGCTTCAAGGCCGATATTGGCGCGCAGCAGCGCATCGCGCTCACGGGTCAGGGACGACAGCGCGGCCTCGATCTCGGCTTGGGCGGAGGTATAGCGGTGGAAATAGCTGGAAGGGCCGGGGGGAATCGGGAGCAGCCCAAGGCCGTGCCGGGGTGGCGGGGCGAGATTGCCGGGCCGCATCGGTTCGAGCGCGGTGGCGATGCTGCGCAAGGCGGCGGTCGCCTGCGCGATGGCCCCTGTGGGCGGCGGGGCGACATGGGCGAGGCTGCCTGCATGGCGCGCCGAGACTGCCGCGATGGTGTCGCGCCCGAGCGCCTCGATTGGCTCGAGCTTGTGATCGAAGGCAGGGCTCAGCGGCTCGATCAGCAGCAGCTCGGCGACGAATTTCGCTGCCTGTCCGGCCAGCTCGGCGTGGCGGCGCTTGGTGATCTGCAGCACGGCCAGCTTCAGGCGACCCGCGTCGGCGCCTGCGGGCGACCGGGCGCAGCGCGGGGCGCGTGGACCCGCGCCCGGTCGTGCACGCCTTGCGCCCAGCGTGCGTGGGTGGTGGGCTCCAGCATGCTCCCGCCATGGCCGAACACCGCGCGCGCCTCGGCTGCGAGGATCGCGCGGGCTTCCTCTACTTCCGCCGCGCCGGGGCGCAGCACATCGTGAATGATCGGCACTTGGCTGGGGTGGATCGCGGTCTTGGTGAGCAGGCCGTGCTCGATATCGCGCGCGACCTCCTCGCGCAGGGTATCGGTGAGGGCATAGTGCTCGAACACCGGGGCGGAGAGCGCGAGGCCCTCGGGCAGGAACACGCTGGCCATGGTGGCGATGGCAAGGCCGAGCGGGGTGTCATAGGCGGTCCGCTCACGCGAGCGGCGCACGCCCAATTGGTTGAGGATGTCGTTCCCGCCGATCCGCACCGCGTGGACGCGCGCGCCCAAGGGTGCGAGCGCGCGGACCATTTGCATCATCGCCGCGCGGTCAAAGGCCTCGGTGCTCTCGATGGTGGGCATGATGCCGTGGCGCGGGCTGTCGAGCCGCGCCAGCCAGTCGGCGAGGTTGGCGGTGGTGATCTTGGGCAGCACGAAGCCGGCGAGCCGCTCGATCCCCGGCTGGGCGAGCATCCAGCCGAGCATCTCCGGCCCGCGCGGACGGGCATAGGCGATCAGCCTGGGCGGGGCGGCTTCGAGCATCCGCAGCGTGGCGCAGAACACCTCCTGCGCGGCGCCGACCTCGGTCTCGTGCAGCGAATCCTCGAGGCAGATCACCACCGAACGCAGATCGGGATTGGCTCCCGCCAGCACTTCGGCAAGGCGCGGGTGCTGGACGGGAATGTAGAGCGTTGCCCCCAATTCGACCGCTTTTGTCATTCAGCGTCTCCTGCCTTCGCAATGAGAGTTACGGCGCGGTAGTTGCCAAGTTCCCGTTCCTGCACGGGAACCTGCATTTGTGCGGCGAGGTGCAGCAAATGCGCCACTTCCGCGTCATCGCGGTCGCGCACGAACACCGCCTCGGGCAGGCGGCGCAGCACGGCGCGGGTCGCCTCGGCGATGCCGGGCTTGATGCGGTTGCGGTTGCTGACGGCGAATTCGGTCATCAGCGCCTCGACCAGCGCGGTGCAGGCCTCGCGGCTGGCGGCGGCCTTGGCGGGGCTCCATGCGGGGTGTCCGGCATCCGAGGGCGCGGCGGCTTCGACGGCAGCGATGAAGGCGCGGCTCCGGTCAGCGTGGGCGTGCTCGGTGAGGTGGCGGCAGGCGTGGAACTCGCCCTCGCCCACCAGATCGTCGCTCAGCACCGAGCGGCTGACGAGGCCCGAGGCAATCGCGCCGAGGATGCCTGAGGGGATGAGATAATCCTCAGGCGTGGCGGCAAGGCTGGCGCAGCCTGCGGGATCGGCGACCACGGCGAGGAAGGGGGCAAAGCCGGTGCTGCCATCGGCAAGGCTCGCCTCAAGCTCCTGCGTGATCGCGCCCTTGCCGGTCCAGCCGTCGACGAACACCGCATCCCTGGTGCCCCGCGCGGCGGCGATGTGGGCGAGCGCGACGCGGTCGATCCCGCGCCCGCGGATGATGCTGACCGAATAGTGCACCACGTCCACCCCGCGCGGGCACCCCCATCGGCGTGCTGCTGCGCCGCGAACTGGCCGCGCGCGGGGTGGACGTGGTGCACTATTCGGTCAGCATCATCCG
>JACESM010000139.1 GCA_013911835.1 Porphyrobacter sp.
CCATTTCCTGCTGAGTCACTTCCACGCCGTTGGCTTGGCCGATTTCCGAAAGCAGCAGGCCCAGACGCACGCGGCGTTCGGCGATCGAACGATATTCGTCCTTCTCGTCCTCGATCTGCTTCAAGGCTTCTGCGGGGTTCTCGTCGCGCGCGGCTTCCTGCTGGAGCTGGGCCCAGATCTGCTGGAATTCCGCCTCGACCATGGTGCCGGGGACTTCGAAACTGTGGCCCGCAGCCAGCTGATCGAGCAGCTGGCGCTTCATCTGGGTGCGGGTGAGGCCGGAAGTCTGCTGCTCAAGCTGCGCCTTCATGATCTCGCGCAGCTTTTCAAGGCTGTCGAGCCCGAGGCTCTTGGCGAAATCCTCGTCGAGCGCGGTTTCGGTTTCGACCTTCACCGCCTTCACGGTGATGTCGAAAGTGGCTTCCTTGCCCGCGAGATGCTCGGCCTGATAGTCGGTCGGGAAGGTGACCGTGATGGTCTTTTCCTGACCCGTCTTCACGCCGACCAGCTGGTCTTCGAAGCCGGGGATGAAGGTGTTCGAACCGAGCACCAGCGCAGCGTCTTCCGCCTTGCCGCCGTCAAACTCGACACCATCGAGCTTGCCGACAAAGTCGATGATCAGCTGATCGCCCTCGGCCGCCTTCTTCGTCTTGGGCGCGTCCTTGTAGCTCTTGTTCTGCGCGGCGATGTTGCCCAGCGCCTCGTCGATCTGTTCGTCCGTCACCGGCACGACGAGACGTTCGAGCTTGAGGCCATCGACGCTCGGCGCTTCGATCACGGGCAGCACTTCGAGCGCGACGGTGACCTCGGCGTCCTTGCCCTCGGCGTAATCTTCGTTGAGGCCCACTTCGGGCTGCATCGCCGGACGCAGCGCCTCGTTGCGGAGCAGCGTGTCGACCGATTCGCGGATCGTGTCGCTGACCACCTGCCCGTGCAGCGCCTCGCCGTGCATCTTCTTGACGAGGTTGGCGGGCACCTTGCCCGGACGGAAGCCGGGCATGCGCACCTGCGGGGCAACCTTCTTGATCTCGGCATCGATCTTCGCGGCGATTTCGCCTGCGGTGATGGTGATCAGATAGGCGCGCTTGAGGCCTTCGTTGACGGTCTGCTGGGTCTGCATGGGAACTGGTCTGATGCCTTCTAAGCTAGAATTCCGTGATGCCGGGCCATCGGGAGGGCGAACTGGTGCGGGCGAAGGGACTCGAACCCCCACATCTTGCGATGCCAGAACCTAAATCTGGTGCGTCTACCAATTTCGCCACGCCCGCATGCCCGAACGAAGCCGCGCGGGAAGCTGAGGCCTCCCGCGCGTATCAGCCGCCGCCCTTATCCCCCCTCGCCCAAAAGGGCAAGCGCAACACGCTTGATGCTGGCGCAAACCCCCGATAAGGGCGCGCTCCATGACCGAAGAAACCCCCGAAACCGCGCCCGCAACCTCTGGCACCGACGTGCCGCCCGATCACCTGTCGGTCAATCCGCGCAGCCCCTTCTTCGATGCCGAGAAGCTCCAGCGCGGGGTCGGCATCCGCTTCAAGGACCGGGTGCGCACCGATATCGAGGAATATTCGATCTCCGAAGGCTGGGTGCGGGTGCAGGCGGGCAAGGCCGTGGACCGCAAGGGCCAGCCGCTCACCATCAAGCTGACCGGCCCGGTCGAAGCCTGGTACGAAGACCTCGGCGAGAACCCGCCGGTCGCCAAAAAGGGCTAAGCCTGCCCGCGGACAAGCGGCGCGCTTGCCAAAATCGGCATTTGCGCCCACTTGGCGCGGGTTATGTCCCCCGTCAAAAAACCTGAAGTCGTCATCATCGGCCGTCCCAATGTCGGCAAGTCCACGCTGTTCAACCGGCTGGTGGGCAAGAAACTCGCCCTCGTGGATGACCAACCCGGGGTGACGCGTGACCGGCGGATGGGTGATGCCAACATTGCCGGGCTGCATTTCACCATCGTCGACACCGCCGGGTGGGAGGACGAGAACGAACTCTCGCTCCCGGGGCGGATGCGCAAGCAGACCGAGGCCAGTTTGGCTGGCGCAGACGCGGCGCTGTTCGTGGTCGACGCGCGCGCGGGCCTCACCCCGCTCGACGAGGAAATCGCCCGCTACCTGCGCGAGCAGGAAGTGCCAGTCGTGGTCGTCGCCAACAAGGCCGAGGGCAATGCCGGTGAAAGCGGGGCGATGGAAGCCTATGCGCTGGGCCTCGGCGAACCGCTCGCCATGTCGGCCGAGCATGGCGAGGGCATCGCCGATTTGTTCGGCGGGCTGTGGCCAATCATCGGCGCCCGCGCCGAGGAATGGGAAGAGGCGAACGATGCGACACGCGCAGAATATGCCGCGATGGACGAGGATGACCGCCCCTCCGGCCCGCTGAAACTCGCCATCGTCGGGCGGCCAAATGCGGGCAAATCGACGCTCATAAACCGCCTATTAGGCGAAGACCGCCTGCTGACCGGTCCCGAAGCGGGCATCACCCGCGATTCGATTGCGATCGACTGGGAATGGATCGATCCCAAGACTGGCGAGAACCGCGAGATCCGCCTCATCGATACCGCAGGGATGCGCAAGAAGAAGAACGTCACCGAGAAGCTGGAAAAACTCTCGGTCGCCGATGCGCGCCGTGCGGTGGACTTTGCCGAGGTCGTGGTGCTGCTGCTCGATGCGACGCAGGGCCTTGAACACCAGGACCTCAAGATCGCCAGCCTCGTCCTCGAGGAAGGCCGCGCGCTGATGATCGCGATCAACAAGTGGGACGTGGCCGAAGACGCCAGCAAGCTGTTCAACGGCATCCGCGCCGCCTTGGACGATGGGCTGGCGCAGGTGCGCGGGCTGCCGCTGTTCGCGGTTTCGGCCAAGACCGGCAAGGGCCTCGACCAGATGCTCGCCGGGGCCTTCGAGATCCGCGAGGCATGGTCGAAGCGGGTCAGCACCTCGGCCCTCAACCGCTGGTTTGATGACGCAATGGAAGCCAACCCGCCCCCCGCACCCGGCGGCAAGCGGATCAAGCTGCGCTACATCACCCAGGCCGGCACCCGCCCGCCGCGCTTCGTGATCTTTGGCACCCGGCTCGAACTGCTGCCGACGAGCTACGAGCGCTATCTGGTGAACGGCATCCGCGCCAAGCTCGGCTTTGACGCGGTGCCGGTGCGCGTGACGCTCAAGGCCAACAAGAACCCCTACGCCAAGGACTAACGGGCGATGCTGCTCGACACCCTCGCCGCCGCCCTCCACCAAGCACCCTTCGCGCTCGAGATCCTCGAGCGCACCGCCTCGACCCCTCGGGTGCAGCAGGTGGTGCAGCTGAGCCTCGCGCCGGCCTTCCTTCTCTCCGGCATCGGCGCGATCATGAACGTCATCATGAGCCGCATGATCTGGATCGCCAAGCGGATCGAGATCATTGAGGACAAGATGGAAGACGGACGCACCGCCCGCCAGGTGCGCGAGCTGGGCTGGCTGATGCGGCGGCGGCGGCTGATGCAGGGCGCGATCATGTTCTCGACCGCGTCCGCCGTGATGATCAGCGCCGTCATCATGCTGCTGTTCATCTCGGCCTATATCACCGCCCAGATCGGTACGCTGATTGCCGCAATGTGGGTGCTGACAATGGTTCTGCTGGTGACGGGCCTTGGCTTCTTCCTGCGAGAGACCCGGCTGGCGGCGATCGGCGCGGCTGCGCCCAAGGAGTAGACACAGAAAGGGGGCAGAAGCCGGATCCGGCCCTGCCCCCTTTTTGTGCAGCCCTTGCGGGCGGCCCTTAGCTCTCGCCTGCGGCCTGGCTCTGGAGCTGGCAATAATTGTGCAGCCCCATGCGCTCGATCAGCTCGAACTGGGTTTCGAGGAAGTCGACATGCTCCTCCTCGTTCTTGAGGATGTAGGTGAACAGATCGCGGCTGACATAGTCGCGCACGCTTTCGCAATGCTCGATGGCGTCGCGCAGCAGCGGGATTGCCTCATGCTCGAGCGCTAGGTCGGCCTTGAGCACTTCCTCGACATTCTCGCCGACCTTGAGCTTGTGGATTGCCTGGAAGTTAGGCAGCGCCTCGAGGAACAGGATGCGCTCGGCCAGCTTGTCGGCGTGTTCCATTTCCTCGATCGATTCGTGGCGCTCATAGGCGGCGAGCTTCTTGAGGCCCCAGTTGTCGAGCACGCGGTAGTGCAGCCAGTACTGGTTGATCGCGGTCAGCTCGTTGGTGAGCGCCTGGTTGAGATAGTCGATGACCTTCTGGTCGCCCTTCATGCGGAATGTCCTTTGCGAAATGTCAAAGCCGATTTGCGGCATTGCCGTCATTGTAGACGGTGCCGGGGCCTGTTCGCAAGGGCGGTGGAGGAATTTTCTTTGCGAATCAGTCGCTTGCGATCCGTTCGCAATCGCGGGTCAGGCGGCTTCTACTGCGAGGAAATCGCACTTCGCCGCTGCACGCTCGGCGTCGATGATTTCCTGCGCCTCTTCAAGGCACTGGCCGCAATTGGGGCGCTTGCCGAGGCAGGCATAGGTCGCCTCTGCATCGCCATCGCAAGCGAGCGCGGCTTTGCGCAAATCATTCTCACGGATGGCATTGCAGATGCAGATGTACATGGGCGTGCGAATCTTTCCTGCGAAGCGTTTGCAGGAGCGAATATATGCGAGCAATTCTCAATAACAAGTGATAAAACGCGCGCGCCGCGTTTTGCGCTGATCGGCGGGCGCAGCCTCGCCGCAAGGCCGAACGGCCGCCCGCAGCGACGCGCCCGCAGGGCGTGTGAGCGAGGATTTCGCACGCCGGATGGCGTGCGGAACACAAGGACTCATTTCCGCAGCGGAAACACCCGCCGATAGGTCAGGCAGCGCCACAGCCACTCCAGCGGACCATAGTTGAACCGCTCGAGCCACGGCTTCGACCATGCCAGCATCGCGATCCATGCCAGCACCACCACGACATAAAGCTGCGGGCGGTTCAATTGGCCGAACAGCCCCAGCGCCCAGCCGTGGAAGACGAACATCATCACGATCGAGGTGCCGAGGTAATTGGTGAAGGCCGCGCGCCCCGCGGCGCGGGTACGGTCGCCCAGCCAGCCGGTCGCGGACGGCGCATAGGCGACCAGCAGCGCGGCGAGCCCCAGCACCATCCACAGCCGGGGGAGCGGGCTCATGCCGAGGAAGGCCGCCTGCGTGCCGAAGAAGCTGAACCCGTCGGCCTGCGTCACCAACCCGATCGCAAGATGCACGGCGCTGCCCGCGATCACCCCGATCCATCCCCATTGCACCAGCTTGTCGCGCGCCATGCCGCCCGAGAAGAAGCCGAGGCGATAAATCGCCATGCCGATCAGCATCAGCGGGAGCGTCTCGAAGCCGAACAGGAAGGCGTTGACGAAGGGATCGAGCCCCTCCTCCCCGATCCGGTGCGCGACCAGTGCGGCGTAATCGCCCGAGGCGATCGCCGCGTTGACCGGCTCCTGCTCAGCGAACTGAGACTGCATCTCGGCGATGATCCCGGCGCGCTGCTCGGCAAACTCCGGTGACGAGGTGCCGAGGTCGGTGCTGACGATCAGCCAGGGGAAGATCAGGAAGGAATAGAACACCACGCCGGCCATGTAGCCCGCTAGGCCGACCCAAAGCTGGGTCTTGGCGCGCCATTTCATGCAGGTGAGCGCGATCAGCCCGAGGATCGCGTAGCCCGACAGGATGTCGCCGAACCAGATGAAGTAGAAGTGGATGAGCCCGAAGCCGAGCAGCAGCACCAGCCGCCATGCCTGCAGCCAGCGCGTCGCGCCGCGCGCCCAGGCCTTCTCCATGAACAGGACCATCCCTGCGCCGAACAGCACGGTGAACAGCCCGCGCATCTTGCCGTCGATCAGGATGAACTGGACGATCCACATCCAGCCATCGGGATCGCCGGTGGGGACCAGGAACTTGCCCGGCGTGAAATAGGCGAGCATCGGCTGGCCGAAGGCGACGATATTGGCGGCGAGGATGCCCATCACCGCGATCCCGCGGATGAAATCGAGCGTATCGATGCGCGCGGCCGATGCGACCGGCGCGACATCCGCGGCGGCGGCGTGGCCAGATGCTGCGTCCGCAGCGAAAGTCTCG
This sequence comes from Porphyrobacter sp., assembly GCA_013911835.1. GTDB lineage: Bacteria > Pseudomonadota > Alphaproteobacteria > Sphingomonadales > Sphingomonadaceae > Erythrobacter. The sequence continues at coordinate 6,064 of JACESM010000139.1, forward strand.
TTCATGGCTGATCCCCCGAGCCGGTCTTGTGCCCGGGGAGATTAGCGATTCGCGAGGGCTTGGGAAGTGCCGCCGGTCGATCCGGGGCGGCGCTCCGTGGGATCAGCCCTGGCCAGCGACGACGCAGGCCTTGCCCTCGCGCTTCAGCGCCGCGCAGGCGCGGCCGGCTTCGGCCTCGCTCGAAAAGCCGGTGGCGAGCAGGCGGGTGAGGTTGCCCGAGGACACCAGCGCCTTGCGGGTGCCGGCCAGCGCCGCATGGCTGCCGACCTGGTTCCAGAGCTTGTCGGCATTGCCCGCGACCCCGAAAGCCCCGAGCTGCACGCGCCAGTTGCCCTGCTTGCGCGGCGCAAGCGCGGCGGGCACCGGCGTGACGGTCGAGCCCTTGGGGGCGGAGGCGAGCGTGGCCTGCGCCGGAGCGGGGGCAGGCGTGAGCGGCCTGGGCGCGGGCGGCAGGCCGACCGGCCTCTGCGCAGCGGCGGCGACCGTCACGACCGGGGGCTTGGCGGCGGTCGCGGATGCAGCCGCGGCGGCCGGACGGGCGGCGAGTTCGGCAGCGGCGAGTTCGGCCTGACGCTGCGAGCGGGCCCCCGCCTCGATTTCGCGGGCCAGCGACTGGGCCTGCGCGCGCTGGGCTTGCGGCACATATTTGTCCATCTGCGCCAGCGCCTCGCGTGCCTGAGGCAGGCCGGCCGAGTTCGCCAGCGTCATCAGCGCATAGGCGCGCGTCCAGTCGCGCGGCGCGTAGTCGGCGTTGAAGTGCGACAGGCCCAGCACATATTGCGCGCGCGGGTCGCCGCGGTCGGCGGCGGCCTGGATCAGCGGCATGGCCTTTTGCTGTTCGCCTTCCTGGAACAGCATCAGCCCGAAATTGTCGGCGGCCTTCACGTGGCCGAGGCTGGCGGCCTGCTCATAAAGCTGGCGCGCGCGGGCATTGTCGATCTCGACCCCGCGTCCGAGTCGATAGGCCTGCGCAAGGTTGAACAGCGCATCGGGATCGCCCGCCGCAGCCGGGCCCTGCCATTCGACCACCGCACGCGCGAAATCTCCCGCGGTCCATGCATCGACCCCGGCCTTTACGTCTGCGAGCGCGGGCGCCGCCGCCAGCAGCACGCCTGCCAGCGCCGCGCCTGCCAAAACCGCCTTCTTGGATGCTGCCATCATGATCCGTGCCATCGATCGTGTCTCGCCTGTTGGTGCTGAGAGGAGCGTAAGCGTAAAATAAGCTGATCGCTGCTTAGCCGAACACGGTTAGCAAATGGTTGCGAAGCTCTCCGGGCAAGTGCGGCGCGCTTGCGGCAGGCCGCCGGGCCGCAAAACACATTGCGAGCGCGGCCAGCATGTTAACTCTAAATTAGGGGTATCCTGCGATCCCGTGTCCATCCAGCCGTTGTCAGGCGCTGCAATCGGGCAGCACGCAACGGTTCA
>JACESM010000014.1 GCA_013911835.1 Porphyrobacter sp.
ACCTGCGCGCTCACCATGCGGTGGTCGGCATGGCCATAGCCGCCATCCGGCCCCCAGGTCAGCACCAGCTGCGGATCGATGGCGACGTATTCGCTGGCGAATTGATCGATGAAGCGGGCGGCGGGCGAGCCCGGCGCTTGCGGCGTATTGGCCAGCGTGCCGTCCCCCAGACCTTCGAGGAACCGCGCCTGCGCCCCGAGCGCGTTCGCCGAACATTGCGCTTCGGCGCGGCGGATCGCCCCCAGCTGGGCCCCGCGCGCAAAATCGGTCACGCCCGGCCCCTGATCGCCGGTGGTGGCGAAGATGATCGTCACGGCGCGGCCCTGCCGTGCCATTGCCGCGATGGCGGGGGCCATGAAGAGTTCGTCGTCCGGGTGCGCGACCACCAACAGCACGCGCTGCGGCGGCTCGGCGGTGCGGGCCTGAGCCGGTGCCAGCGCCAGCGCGGCGAGCGCGGCGATGCGGATATTGCGGTTCATGCTTCTCTCCTCTCGCGCGTTTCTTGGCACTTGTGCGAGGGCATGCGCAATTCCTTGCGCCCGACTGCCCGCAGATTATGCATGGGCCCCATGAACCACGACGCAATGATGAGCCGCCTTGCCGAACCCTTCGGCAGCTTCCCCGACATCCTGATGGAATGGTCGCGCATCAAGGGCGATGGCCTCGCGCTCGTCGACGAAAAGCGCGAGGTTTACTGGGCCGAACTGGTGGGGCTGGTCGAACGGCTGGCGGCGCGGCTGGTCGAGACCGGATTGCAGCGCGGGCAGGCGGTGGCGATCCTTGGCACCTCGACGGTCGAATATGCTCTGGTGTTCCTCGCCGCGATGCGGGCCGGGGGCGTGGCCGCGCCGCTCACCACCAGCGCCTCGCCCGAGCAGCTCGAAGGCATGGCAAAGGATTCGGGCGCGATCCACCTGTTCATCGACGCGGCCAAGGCGGCGGAGCTGGGGCCGGATTTCATGGCGCACCTGATCCGCGTGCCCTTGGAGAGCATCGACCAGTGGATGGCCCCTCCGGGCAGCCGCGCGCCCGAATTCGTGCCCGATCCCAAGAACCCGTTCAACATCATCTATTCCAGCGGCACCACCGGGATCCCCAAGGGCATCGTCCATTCGCACCAGATGCGCTGGCGGCAGTTTGCCTCGACCGGGCTGAGCTATCTCGGCGCGGGGATCGAGGTGCGCTCGCTCGCTTCCACCCCGCTCTATTCGAACACCACGATGGTCGCCTTCCTGCCCGTGTTGCTGGCAGGGGGCTGCGTGCGGGTGATGGGGAAGTTCGATTGCGCCAGGTGGCTGGCGCATGCTCAGGCCGACCGCACCACGATCACCATGCTGGTGCCGGTGCAATACCAGCGCCTGATGGACTTTGCGGAGTTTGACAGCTTCGACCTGTCCGGCCTCAAGCTCAAATACTGCACGTCCGCGCCCTTTTCCGCCGACCTCAAGCGCGAGGTGCTCCAGCGCATGCCGGGCGGGCTGATCGAGATCTACTCGATGACCGAGGGCGGCGTGGTGTGCCTGCTGCCCTGTCACGAGTTTCCGGACAAGCTCCACACCGTCGGCCGCCCCGCGCCCGGCAGCGAGCTGAAGGTGCTCGACGACGAGGACCGCGAGGTTCCGCCGGGCACCCCCGGCAATCTCGTCGGCCGCAGCCTCACCATGATGAGCGGCTACCAGAACCAGCCCGAGAAGACCCGCGAGGGCTACTGGACCGATCCCGAGGGCGGCGTGTGGCAGCGCATGGGCGATATCGGGCGGGTCGATGCCGAAGGCTTCGTCGAACTGGTGGGCCGCGCCAAGGACATGATCATCTCGGGCGGGTTCAACATCTATCCCAGCGATCTGGAAGCCGAACTGGCGAAGGAGCCGGGGGTGGTCGAGGCGGCAGTGGTCGGGGTCCCCTCGCGCGCCTGGGGGGAGACGCCGGTCGGCTTCGTGGTGCTGAAGGACGGCGCGGGCAATACGGGCGCGATCATGGCGGCGGTCAACGCACGGCTGGGCAAGACCCAGCGGCTTGCGGCGCTCCACGCGATTGCCGAAATGCCGAGGAGCCACATCGGCAAGCTGCTCAAGACCGAGCTGCGCGAGGCAGCCGCGCGGCTGGGTGGGACCGACTAGAAACAGCTCGGCCCGGCTCCTCGGATGAGGAACCGGGCCGGTTGAGGCTTGGGCCTGCTGGCGCGCTTACACGATACCGGAGGCTTGAGGCCCTACACGATAAACGTGTTGAACGCGGTGCTGCTGAGCGCAACGGCGAGCAGCAGGGCGATGGCCTTTTCGCTGATCATGGTCATGGTACTGTTTCCCAGTTCTGTTGTTTTACGGGTTGGCCCGGGCGATTTTTGGGGGGAGAGGGAGCGCCCGGGCCGAGTATGATGTAGAAACGAACGCGTAACTTTCAATCTTGTGCGAGACTGAAAATAATTCACCACCGCAATCGAAAAAGGCAATGATCCGGCGCGCGGAATGCGCGCGGCACAGCGGCCTTTCAGCTCGAGACGCGGCCACCAGTTCAGGGGGGGGGAGTGCGGTGGCCGCGTCTCTTTCGCTGCATGCCCGGCTGGGGAGCGGGGCAGTGACCGAGGGGAGGGCGCAGCAGGGGGGGAGAGCTGGCCAGTCCTTTCCGGTCGGCAGGCGGGCGGGCGGAGCCGTGTTCGGTCCGTGTCGCCGGGCGATGCGTCCTTGCGGATCAGCGCGGGGATGGAGAGGAGGCCACGCGCCGCATCGCTCGATGGGCCAAGTGGTATTCCGACGGCGCTATTTCAAATGAGAAAACATTAAGGTGACTTGCGTCAAACGCAACACATTAAGGTGCATGTCACGCAAACGGCCGCCGGATCACTCCGGCGGCCGCCTGAAACTTCAGATGCTTGGGCCCGCTTAGTTGGCGGCGACTTCACGCCCGCTGCGCTGCTGGAGCGCGGCGACGCGATCGACTTCGGCGAGCGCCGCTGCGCGCGCATCGGCGACGCACTTGCTGTCGACGGCGCTGCGGGTGTGGGTGTAGCGCGCGGCGGAAGGGGTCGCGCAGGCCTTCTTGAGGCGCGCGTCGATCCGCGCTTCGAGAGCGGCGCGGCCTTCGGCGGTGGTGACGTCGACATCGCCGTAGCCGATCTTGACGGTGACGACCTCCTCAGCCGCGGCAGGGGCAGCGAAAGCGACGAGGGCGAGCAGGGGAAGACTGAAACGCATGTGATGACCTTCCGAAAAATGAGAGAGGGTTTCGGGAATTGCGATGCCGCTGTCCGGCATTCGGTTGCTGTTTGAAACTCTGGTGCAGTGCACAAGAATAATGTGCAAATGCGAAATGTGCGAGATTGGTTCCAGAGATTGCAACCGGATCTGGCGACTTTTCCGGGAACCTCCTGAATTCAAATCGCCCCTTTTATGTTGCGGCGCAAAATCGCGGATCGCGCGTGCGGGGCGCTGGACAGCGCGAGGCGCGCTCCTTAATCCGCCGCCATGAGCGCGCACACCCTTGGCGGCGAGTCCGCCGTCTCCGACTCGATCCTGATCGTCGACTTCGGGTCGCAAGTGACCCAGCTGATCGCGCGCCGGGTGCGCGAGGCGGGGGTCTATTCCGAGATCGCCCCCTTCACCCAGGCCGAGGCGGCCTTCCACCGGATGCGCCCCAAGGGCATCATCCTGTCAGGCTCGCCCGCCAGCGTCCCCGAGGATGGCTCTCCCCGCGCCCCACAAATGCTGTTCGAGGCCGGTGTGCCGATCCTCGGCATCTGCTATGGCCAGCAGGTGATGAGCCACCAGCTCGGCGGTGAGGTCAAGCCGGGTCACGAAACGGGAGAGGGCGGCGAGTTTGGCCGCGCCTTCCTTACCGTCACCGCCGAATGCGCGCTGTTCAACGGCCTCTGGGACGTGGGCGAGCGGCATCAGGTGTGGATGAGCCATGGCGACAAGGTCACCGCCTTCGCCCCCGGCTTCGAGATCGTCGCCACCAGCGATGGCGCGCCTTTCGCGGTGATCGCGGACGAAGCGCGCAAGTTCTACGGCACCCAGTTCCACCCCGAGGTGGTCCACACCCCCGACGGCGCACGCCTGATCGCCAACTTCGTCCGCCATGTCTGCGGCCTCAAGGGCGACTGGACGATGGCCGAATTCCGCCAGACCAAGATCGCCGAAATCCGCGCGCAGGTGGGCGACAAGCGGGTGATCTGCGGGCTTTCGGGCGGGGTCGATTCGGCAGTCGCCGCGGTGCTGATCCACGAAGCGATCGGCGACCAGCTGACCTGCGTCTTCGTCGACCACGGCCTCATGCGCATGAACGAGGCGGAGCAGGTCGTCACCCTGTTCCGCGATCATTACAACATCCCGCTGGTCCACGTGGAGGCCGAAGCGCTGTTCCTCGGCGGTCTCGCCGGCCTCACCGATCCCGAGGCCAAGCGCAAGTTCATCGGCAAGACCTTCATCGACGTGTTCGAGACCGAGGCGAAGAAGGTCGGCGGGGCGGACTTCCTCGCGCAGGGGACGCTCTACCCGGACGTGATCGAGAGCGTCAGCTTCACCGGCGGGCCGAGCGTCACGATCAAGAGCCACCACAATGTCGGCGGCCTGCCCGAACGCATGAACATGGCGCTGGTCGAGCCGCTGCGCGAACTGTTCAAGGACGAGGTGCGCGAATTGGGGCGCGAGCTCGGCCTGCCCGACGCCTTCGTCGGCCGCCACCCCTTCCCCGGCCCGGGCCTCGCAATCCGCATCCCCGGCGAAGTCACCAAGGAACGCTGCGACATCCTGCGGAAGGCCGATGCGGTCTATCTCGAGGAGATCCGCAATGCCGGGCTCTATGATGCGATCTGGCAGGCCTTCGCGGTGCTGCTCCCCGTTAAGACCGTCGGCGTGATGGGCGACGGGCGCACTTATGACAGCGTCTGCGCCCTGCGCGCCGTGACCTCGACCGACGGGATGACCGCAGACGTCTTCCCCTTCGATGCCGGCTTCCTCACCCGCGTGGCGACCCGCATCGTCAACGAGGTCAAGGGCATCAACCGGGTGGTCTATGACTATACCTCGAAGCCGCCGGGGACGATTGAGTGGGAGTGAGGCGCGCGGTTCCAGTCATGCGGTCAGCTTGACCAAGCTGCTTGGCCAAGCTACTTGGTCAAGCATGACCATTCACGTCAATATCGGCGACGCCAAGACCCGACTCTCGGAGCTGCTCCGCGCGGTGCAGGCGGGCGAGCGAGTGATCATCCAGCGCGACGGCAAACCCGAGGCCGAGATCATCCCGGCGCGGGACACGCAGCCCCTCACCCGCGAACAGATCGCCGCCAAGCGCCGCGCGGCCTTCGGGATGTACCGCGAGGCGTTCAAAGGGGCCGATCTCAGTCTTGAGGCGTTGAAGGCGGACCGGATCGATCCCGACGAATACGAGAGCAAGTTTGACCGTCCTGCTTGATACGCACGTGATCGTTTGGCTGGCTGCGGGTTATGAACGGCTCTCGAAGCGCGCGATCGAGGCGGCGCTTAACCCGGACACGCCGCTCGCCATCAGCGCAGTGACCGCGTGGGAATATGCCGATCTCGAACAGCGCGGGCGCTTTGCCGGAAGCGGCCCGCTTGCCCCAATCCTCGAGCAACTCGATATCGAGGTGCTCGATTTCCCCGCCGCCCTCTGGCCGCTCGCAGAGGCGCTGCCGCCGATCCACCGCGATCCGGTCGACCGGATGCTGGTCGCCCATGCGCTCGCGCTCGAGATGCCGCTGGTGACGGCCGATGCGAATATCGCACGTTATCCCGGCCTTGCTGTCGTGTGGGAGTAAGCCGAGGCTGCGCGCATCCCCAGCCTCGCTATCATCCGCCCCTTCCGCAGCCCCCGCAAATCGCATATCGCATCCCCGATGCGGTCGCTTCTTCCCCTCTGCCTTGCCGCCTTCCTCGCCCTTGCTGCCTGCGCGGGGCCCGAGGCCGATGCGCCGCAGCCCGATCCCACCGCTTCGCCCGCGCCGGTGACCGAGGACGCGTGGAGCCTCGATCCGGCCGCCTCGCGCCTCGCCTATGTCTCGATCAAGGCGGGCGAGGTGGCCGAGAACAACCGCTTCGACACGCTCAGCGGCAGCGTCGCCGCCGATGGCACCGCCAGCCTCAGCATCGATCTGGCCTCGGTCAGCACCGGGGTCGAGATCCGCGACGAACGGATGCGCGAGGTGTTCTTCGCGGTCGCCGACAACCCCGCCGCGACCGTGACGGCCAGGCTCGATCCGGCGCGCTTTGCGGGCCTGGCGGTCGGCCAGTCGGTGCTGCGTCCCTTGACCGCCGAGGTGACGATCAAGGGCGCGAGCGCCGAGGTCGAGACCGAGGTGCTCGTCACCCGCGTCGCCGAGGACCGCGTGCTGGTGGTGAGCGCGGCGCCGGTGATCGTCTCGACCGACATGTTCGGCCTCACCGACGAATTGGGCGAGCTGCGCGCGCTCGCCCAGCTGCCCTCGATCACGCCCGCGGTGCCGGTGACCTTCACGCTCTCCTTCACGCGGGCCTGAGGCGTCGATCCCCCGTCATGCGCAGCGCCATCACAACGCTGGCGCTGGCGAGTCTGGCGATCATGGCATTTGCAGGCAATTCGCTGCTCGCCCGCGCGGCGCTGGCGGATGGTGCGATCAGCGCCAGCGCATTTTCGGCGATCCGGCTGAGCGCAGGCGCGCTGGTGCTGATGCCGATGATCGGACGGCGACCCGTGGGGGGCGATTGGCCGGGCGCGATTGCGCTGGCTGTCTATGTCGCAGGATTTTCCTTTGCTTACCTCAGTCTAGGGGCGGGAACGGGCGCACTGATCCTGTTTGCGGCAGTGCAGGCGACGATCCTGCTGGTCGGTACTGCGCGCGGGGAGCCCTTGTCGCTGCCCGGCTGGATCGGATTGGGGCTGGCAATGGCTGGCCTCGTCATCCTGCTTGCCCCCGGCGGTGCGGCGGTGGACCCGCTGGCTGCCGCGCTGATGGCGCTCGCCGGGGCCGCCTGGGGGGCATATACCCTGATCGGGCGCGGGGGCGGCGATGCGACGGCACGCACGGCGCGCAGTTTCCTGCTCGCCGCGCCGCTCATGCTGCCGCTGCTGTGGTGGGATTGGGCGATGGAAGCCGCGCCGCCGATCCTCTCAGCCAAAGGTGCGCTGCTGGCGGCGGCGAGCGGCGCGGTGACCTCCGGCTTGGGCTATGTCGTGTGGTACAAGGTAATCCCGCGCCTCGGGCTGGCGACCGTGGCGAGTGTGCAATTGGCCACCCCGGTGGTCGCCGCCTTGGGCGGGGTGCTGCTGCTGGCCGAGCCGATCGGCTGGCGATTGCTGGCAGGGGGCGCGCTGATTCTGCTCGGCATCGTGCTGACCCTCGCCAAGCCGCGCGCGCCAACGGATTGAGATTGCCCAACCGACGTTACGGCATGCTGCCCTCGCAAAAGCAGGCTTGCGCGGCTTGCCGAACTGGGCTTGTCTTCTGCCCAAACACAGCATTCCAACGGGAGAGACCACGCCATGAAAACTGCGATCACCGAAATGTTCGGCATCCAGCACCCGATCATTCAGGGGGGCATGCACTATGTCGGTTTCGCCGAGATGGCCGCGGCGGTCTCCAATGCCGGGGGCCTCGGGATCATCACCGGGCTGACGCAGGGCACGCCCGAGAAGCTCGCCAACGAGATCGCGCGCTGCAAGGACATGACCGACAAGCCCTTCGGCGTGAACCTGACGATCCTCCCGACCCTGACCCCGCCCGACTATCCGGGGCTGGTCAAGGCGGTGATCGACGGGGGCGTGAAGGTGGTCGAGACGGCGGGGCGCAACCCGGTCGAGCTGCTGCCGCCGCTCAAGGACGCCGGGATCAAGGTGATCCACAAGTGCACCTCGGTGCGTCACAGCCTCAAGGCGCAGGACATCGGCTGCGATGCGGTGAGCGTCGACGGGTTCGAATGCGGCGGTCACCCGGGCGAGGACGACGTGCCCAACTTCATCCTCCTGCCGCGCGCCGCCGATGAACTCGAGATCCCCTTCGTCTCCAGCGGCGGCATGGCCGACGGGCGCAGCCTTGTTGCCAGCCTCGCGATGGGTGCGGCGGGCATGAACATGGGCACCCGCTTCATCGCCACCAAGGAAGCGCCGGTGCACGAGAACGTCAAGCAGGCGATCCTTGCCGCGTCAGAGCTCGACACCCGGCTGGTGATGCGCCCGCTCAGGAACACCGAGCGCGTGCTGACCAATGAGGCGGTCGAGCGCCTGATCCAGAAGGAGAAGGAGCTCGGCGATGCGATCACCATCCAGGACATCCTGCCCGAGGTCGCCGGGGTCTACCCCAAGATCATGATGGAAGGCACGATGGACGCAGGCGCATGGAGCTGCGGCATGGTGGCTGGCCTCATCCATGACATCCCCACCTGCCAGGAGCTGATCGACCGGATCATGCTCCAGGCCGAGGAGATCATCGCCCGGATGCAGTCGATGGCCCGCGCCTGATTCCCGAGGGCCCGAGCCTGCGCGTCAGAACACCGCGCCGGAATCAGCGCCGACCCGTTCCCCGCCAGCGCCCGCGCGTCACGACTAGGTATTGCCCCGCATTCTCTCGGGGGCCGCACTGCGTCACCTTGTAAAAGTGCGACAGGCCGATTCTGGAGGGGGTCGGCTCCCGCATGCGAGGCTGTATGGCCTCCGGGCGGCAGCGGGATGCTCCCCGGAGGAACGGGACGGGGAGGCGGTAATGGATTTCTTGGCGGATGGCCCGGCGGTGCTGGGCGGAATCATGATGAGCGTGGCGCTGGGTTCGTGGTCGCTCGGGCGGTGGCAGGGCGGGCTGGCCCGGTCCGATGACGTGTCCCCGGCAGTCACGCCCGCCATCGGCGAGGCGGGGGAGGCGCCGGCCTTGCGCACAGCCATGGGCGCGGTCGGCGCGCCGCCTTGCCAGGATGCGGCGCGGGCCGAACGCCGCACCGCGCTTGCGGTCGCGGATTCGCTCGGCGAGCTGCATGCCGAGATCACTGCCTATCGCCGCGCCGAGAGGGTGCTCGCCGGCCCCGATGCCGATGGACTGCGCTTGCAGCCGCATTTCGAGAATATCCGCAGCGAATGCCGCTATCTCGGCCTCACCGGCGATCCGACCTGCGCTGTCGCCGAACCTGCGCGGATGGCTTGCGCCTGCGGGACGCGGTGCAGCCGGGCGGAGCCGCTGCTGCCCGCTTCTGCACGGCCCGAGCGTCTGATTCAGCCCTCGGCTTCGGGCTTTACGCGGGTGTAGGGGACGAAATCCTCGAAAAACACCGCGCCGCTGAAGATCCCCGAAAAGGCCTCGACCTGCACTGTCTGGTCATCGCGGCACAGCTTCGAGGCGTCGCGGCGCAGGACCTGCAGATAATCGCCATCGTCGATCTGCTCGGGATGGCGGGTGCGCTGCACCCAGATGGTGCTGCCCGAACCATAGACATAGGCCGTGCGGTCGATCGTCTGGATCGGCAAATTGCGGAAGGCGCGGATGCAGCGCACCGGCTCGCCTGGAACGCGGCCTTCAAGCAGCTTGGCGAGGCGCTGCTCGCCCTTGCTCACCGGGGCGGCGGCTTCGGCCTCGACGTCGCCTTGCGCGGCTGCGGGGAGCGCGGCGGCGGCGGTGAAGGCTGCGGCAAGGCAGCCGATCATCACGCGGGCGCGGTGGGAGATACGATGCATGCGGACATCTCCTTCAAGTCTGAATGCTGAAGCCTTCCATATCCGGCATTAACAGGGGCTGAGCGCAACACTCCTAGTATCGGCTGAAGCCCAAGGATATTTGCAGTTTGCCGTTGCGATCATCGCGATCAAGCGCGAGGTTGACAGCGAGCGACACGTCATTGTCCTCGTCGACCGGATAGCTGGCCTTGAACTGGCCGAGATCCTTGTCGGCGCGCAGATATTCCTCGAAGGATGGGCCATATTTCGCGGCCAGTTCCTTGATCTGCGCCTCGGTGTAGACGACCGGCGCGACTTCCTTGAGCGGGGTGGGAAGGCAGGCATTCAGCCGTCCTGTCAGCCTTGCAAAGTCGCGTTCGGCGGCCTCATCCTCGTCTGCGGGATAGTCCCAGTCGCAATCGAGGTCGAACCGATTCTGCGGGCTGTCGATGTCGCAATTGCTCGCATCGCGAAAGAAGGAGGGCTTGCCGTCGAGCGTCATGTCGAGCAGCCCCTTGGCGTTGACCGTCAGCCCCACGCCCCTCAGCCGCGCATCGCCCTTGGCGAGCAGCACCTCGATCAGCTCGCACCCCGCCTTGGCCTCGGCAATCCCCGGCGCGGCGAGCAGCGCCGCCGCAAGACCCGCCGCCGCGAGCCGCGCAAGGCTATGGGTGGCCAGCGTCGGCTCCCGAAGCGATATCCGGAAGGCCAGCCTGTGCCGCCCCGTCCGCCGGACCGCCTTTCAGCACAAAGCGCCGGTCGCAATAGCCGCAATCGACATAGCCGTGCTCGTCGATCTCGAGGAACACGCGCGGGTGGCCCAGCGCCGCCGGGCGGAAGCCCGCGCCGCCGCGAATGCCGGTTGCGCCGTCGCAGGAAACGCGATGGGTGTCGACCAGCAGGGTTTCGGGAGGAGGAATGCTCATGGCCCCTGCCGATACAGGCGCGCGGGCACGAGTTCAATTGCCTTTGCTTGTAGGCTTGCCTAGGCCGGATGGCATGTCTGCCGAACCCGCAATCCGCATCGACAACCTCGTCAAACGCTATGCCCCTGCCAAGGGCGCGAAGGGCACGATGACCGAGGGCAAGCTCGCCTTGGGCGGGGTCAGCTTCGATGTGCCGCAGGGTTCGATCTTCGGCCTGCTCGGCCCCAATGGCGCAGGCAAGTCGACGCTGATCAACATTCTTGCCGGGCTGGTCACCAAGACAAGCGGCAGCGTCGACATCTGGGGCTTCGACATCGACCACCACCGCCGCAATGCCTCACGCTCGATCGGGATCGTGCCGCAGGAGATCGTCTTCGATCCCTTCTTCACACCGTTTGAGGTGCTCGAGAACCAGGCGGGTTTCTACGGCATCCCCGCCGCGCTCCGGCGCTCGGAAGCGCTGCTCGAGGCGGTGCGCCTTGCCGACAAGCGCAACGCCTATGCCCGCACACTGTCGGGCGGGATGAAGCGGCGGCTGCTGGTTGCCAAGGCGATGGTGCACAGCCCGCCCATTCTGGTGCTCGACGAGCCCACCGCCGGGGTCGATGTCGACCTGCGGCGCCAATTGTGGGAACTGGTCGGCGAATTGAACCGTGAGGGCGTGACCGTGGTGCTGACCACCCACTACCTCGAAGAGGCCGAGGAGCTGTGTGACCGCATCGCGATCATCAACCACGGCCAGGTGATCGCCGACACGACGACCCGCGAGCTCGTCGGCATGGCGCGCGAGAAGATCGTCACGGTCACCGCCGCCGCCGATCTCCCCTCCGCACCCGCCCACGCCGCCTTCGCCAAGGTCGAATGGGACGGCGCGCGCGGGGTCGAAGTCACCTATGACAAGGACCGCCTCAGTGCCGGACAGGTGCTCGGCATCCTGCAGGAACAGGGGCTGACGATCGAGGACGTGACCACACGCGAAGCCGATCTTGAGGACGTGTTCGTGCAGCTGACGGGGGCAGAGGTTTAACTTTCAAATCATTGTAACAGCGCGCACTTTGCGACCGAACCCCATCGGTTTGTAGACGGAGTCCCAGAATGAACTTTCCCATGCATGACGAAACCAGCGCTCCTGTCGCAGCGTCAGCTGCCCTTGCCGCAACCAAGAAGAATTTCGGCATGATCCCTAATCTGGAGCGGGTCATGGCATCGGCACCGCCGCTGCTGGCCGGGTATAGCGCGCTCTGGGATCTGTTTGAATTGACCACCTTAACCCCAGTGGAAAGGCAGGTCGTATATCTGACCGCGAATTACGAGAACGAATGTGACTATTGCGTTCCATGGCACAGTCTTTTGGCAAAACAGGCTGGCATGAATGAGCAAGCCATCACAGCGCTGCGCAATGGTGCTCGGATCGACGATGCCAAGCTAGAGGCTCTGCGGACTTTCGCGAGGGCCTTGGTGGTGGAACGCGGCAATATCGCGCAGGCGCAACTGGATGCATTTCTGGGTGCCGGGTACACGCCGGAAAATGCGCTCGAAGTTGTGCTCGGCCTGGCAGTTAAGGTGATGAGCAATTACACCAACTCCATTGCAGGAACGCCACTCGACAAGGCGGTGGAAAAGCTCCGCTGGCGCAAGCCGCGGATTGCGATGCGTACTACCGATTGACTGGTCAAGGCTCATAGAGCGGGAGATGAGCATCATGAGATCGATAAGAGAACTGGCAGTCATTGTGAGCGTTGCCGCTACTGCATCGTGGTGGCAGGCATCCCTAGCCCACTCCGCCCCCACGCTCCCCCGCGCTGAACAGCCAACCGCCTGCCCTGCGACCGGCGCCGCGCTGCAAGTGCTCGGCAGCGGTGGGCCGGTGGCCGAGGGTGATCGCGCTGGCACATCCTATCTGTTGTGGATCGACGGCAAGCCCCGCCTGCTGATCGATGCAGGCGCGGGCAGCTTCCTGCGCTTTGCCCAGGCGGGCGGGACAGTCGCCAGCCTCGATGCGATCCTGCTCACCCACTTGCATGCCGATCATGCAGGCGACCTTGCGGGCGTGCTCAATTCCGGCGGGTTCGAGACGCGCAGCGCGCCGCTCCCGATCATCGGGCCGGACAGTGCCGATCGGTTCCCCGGCACGACCGAGTTCCTCGCGCGGCTCTTGGACAAGGAGGCGGGTGCCTTTGCCTATAATGGCGGCTTTGTTGATGGGACCGAGGGCAAGTTCCTGATTGCGCCGCGCGATATCACCACCGCGGCGGGCGGGGCTGATCCGGCCGGGCTTGATGTGAGCAACGATTATTCGGTCATCGCCCATCCGGTGCATCACGGCGTGGTTCCCGCGCTCGGCTTCGTGATCGAATGGCAGGGCAAGGCGGCGGTCATCACCGGTGACCAGAGCGCGCTGTCCCAAAGGTTTCTGGCTGATCTGACCGCAAGCAAGCCGGTTATCCTGTTCGCGCACCACGTCATCAACGGCGGTGCGGGCCAGCCGCGCGGGCTGCACCGCACACCCGAACAGATCGGCGTATTGGCCGGAGCGCTCGCACCAGCAAGGTTGGTGCTCACTCACAACATGCAGCGCAGCCTCAGCCCGCTGGCGGAGGGCCTGGCCGCGATCGGCAAGGGTTACAGCGGCCCTGTCTCAGTAGCTGCCGATCTTGATTGCTTCGCGCTTTAGAGCGGTTTCCGGCCATTCTGACCCGTCCTGATCGCGCTCTGAAGTCCGCTGGACAGGAATGGCGCGCGGCAGGGGCTGGTTGCCCCTGCAAGCGGCATGACGAAGCCAGCGGGCTTCAGAGCGCGACCCCTTTGGGGCGGGCCGAATTGGGCCGAGGGCTACGTTGCTCGTCACTCACGATGCGCTGCATCGCTCGTTCCTCGCGCCTTGCTCTCAGCCCAATTCGGCTCCGTCAGGACGGGGCAGAATGGCCGGAAACCGCTCTAGGCGGTGCCGTTTCGCTTGCGCCAGCGCCGCCGGCCGTGGCGCTCGATCGGGGTCTCGCATTGGCGGCATACCCCCACATAGTTGCGGCCGTCCCACGTAACGTCGCGCCGCACCGGCTGATGCTGGTTGAGCAGGCAGGCTAGGGTCTGGAAAACGGACATGAGCAGGTAAGCCCCGGTGAGAGGTTAAGGCGACCCGCCAATATGTTGCGGCCCGGCGGCGCTCTTCCGATTCTGCGTCGGGTTCCGCCCTGCCTGTCAGCTAGCATCATGCTGCACTGCAACCTAGAGGAAATGCGCTGTGCCGTGATCGACTTGCGGGGAACACTTGGCGCTTGCCGCTGACCCGATTGCGCGGCAATGCGCTGCCATGGTGACGGACAAGACCTCGCCCCACCCGCAAGATGCGCCGCATGGCGGGGGCCATGACGTGCTCGTCATCGGATCGGGCGCGGCGGGGCTGACCGCAGCGCTGGCGCTGGCCGGACAGGCCCGGGTGCTGGTGCTGGCCAAGGGCTCGCTCACCGGCGGTTCGACCGCCTGGGCGCAGGGCGGGATCGCCGCCGTGCTCGATGCGGGCGACACTTTCGAAAACCACGTGCGCGACACCATTGTGGCGGGGGCCGGGCTGAATGATCCGGCCACGGTCGAATTTGTCATCAGCCGCGCGCCTGCCTCGATCGACCGCTTGTGCGAGCTGGGCGTGCCCTTCAACCGCGAGGCTGAAGCGCTCCACCTCACGCGCGAGGGCGGCCATTCGCACCGCCGCATCGTCCATGTCGACGATGCGACCGGCTGGGCGGTGCAGGAGGCGCTGCTGCGTGCGGCAGACGCGCATCCCAACATCACCCTGATGCCCGGGCGCACCTGCATCGACTTCATCACCGATCGCCACCGCGAGCAGTTCTCCGCCGCTGGCCGGGTGTGGGGGGTCTATGCGCTCGACGAAGCCACCGGCCGGGTCGAGCGTCATGTCGCCCGCGCAACGATCCTCGCCACCGGCGGGGCGGGGCGCGTGTATCAATTCTCCACCGCCCCGCGCGGCGCGACGGGTGACGGGATCGCGATGGCGTGGCGGGCGGGCGCGCGGGTCTCCAACATGGAGATGATGCAGTTCCACCCGACCTGCCTCTACCACCTCGAAACCAAGAATTTCCTCATCACCGAGGCCGTGCGGGGCGAGGGCGGGCGACTGATCAACCCGCGCACCGGCAAGCGTTTCATGACCTTCTACGATCCCGAGCGGATGGAGCTGGCGCCGCGCGATGTGGTCGCCCGCGCGATCGACGCCGAGATCAAGCGTTTCGGCCTCGATTACGTGCATCTCGACATCAGCCATGAAGACCCCGAGTTCGTGAAGGGCCACTTCCCGACCATCTACGACAAGCTGATGGGCCTCGGTATCGACATGACGGTCGCGCCGATCCCGGTCGTGCCTGCTCAGCACTACACCTGCGGCGGAGTGGTGGTGGATTTGCAGGCGCGCACCGACATCCCGGGCCTGTGGGCAGCGGGCGAGTGCACCGAAAGCGGCCTCCACGGCGCGAACCGGCTGGCGTCGAACTCCCTGCTCGAATGCTTCGTGTTCGGCGAGGCGGCGGCGCAGGACATCCTCGCGCGGTGGGACACGCTGGAGGCGCCGCCTGCGATCCTCCCGTGGGACGAAAGCCGCGTGACCGACTCCGACGAGGAAGTCGTCATCAAGCAGAACTGGACCGAAATCCGCCGCTTCATGTGGAACTACGTCGGCATCGTGCGCACCACCAAGCGGCTGGAGCGCGCCGCGAGCCGCATCGAGCTGCTGAAGCGCGAGATCGAGGATTACTACGGCGCGTTCCGGGTGACGACCGACCTGATCGAACTGCGCAACCTGCTCCAGTCCGCCGAACTGATCGTGAAGTCCGCGCTGCACCGGAAGGAGAGTCGCGGCTTGCACTACACGCTGGATTATCCCGAGCTGGCGGACGAGCCGAAGGATACGGTGTTGGTGCCGTGATGTCGGCCAAGAAGCACTAGGCGGCCGCACCTAGCCTGCGGCGGCGATCATCGACAATCCTCCAGCGTGATACCGAAGGATCATCTAAGAGGACTGTCATGTCGTGAAAATCGGTGCCGCCCGGCCATTCGTAGTCGATTCGGATCCGGACAACTAGCTTGCGATCTTGCGAGATCATTTCCGCAAGTTCATCTAATCTGATGTCCT
Organism: Porphyrobacter sp.; assembly: GCA_013911835.1. GTDB lineage: Bacteria > Pseudomonadota > Alphaproteobacteria > Sphingomonadales > Sphingomonadaceae > Erythrobacter. Next base: position 15,700 of record JACESM010000014.1, read on the forward strand.
CCGCTCGAATTCTTTCCGTTCTAAAGTCATTCGGTGCAATTAATCCATAGTCGCCGTACTTTTCTCCAAGAGCGATTTCGACATCACCAATCGGTTCTTTTACAAATGCATCGCCAACAGAAAGTCGGACATTGCTAGCTGGAATTTGCCCGAAATTCCTGACAATGAAGGTCATTTTGCTTTGCCTATTGAACGGTTGACCCAACCCTTCATCTTTTTCCGATATGGCGACGTAGGGTCGCAATTGCTTAGCCGTTGCCTCTTTGAGCTGAAAAAGTGATCGCATTGCTTGGCGTGCTGCTATCCCGGAGAAGGCCGTGGCACGCTGCGTCGCGCGCAGCGTGAGGAAAATAAACCCAAGACTTAGAATTGCGATTGCCATGCCAGCAACTGTAGCCACACCCATTGCTCGGGTCCAAACGGCCATTGTGCGTTGAGCTTCAAGATCGAAGATCTCTTGTTGTGCTTTGCGACTTTCGTTTTCAATCTTCGCTGAGCACGCTTCCGCTTCTATTCCGGGCTTGGAACATTCTGAAATCTTAAGTTTTCTTGCTTCAAGAACTTGCTGCTTGGCAGCCTCATTCGCTTCGGCGCGATAGCTTTTCTCCTGCTGCGCCGATGTCCACCACAATGCTCCTCCTCCTAACGCGGCACAAAGTGCGGCGAGGATCGTTAGGGCCACGGATGCCGGGCCTTTGCGCTTAGAGGTAGACGTTCCGTCTATTTCACTTCGGTTCATGTGGTTGACTATAGCTAATGAATAATTCGACCGAAACCGTTCAAGGGACACCAGAATGAAGAAGCTGCGGAGCTTGGCTCTCCTTGCCGCCATCCTCGCGACCCCCCTCGCCGCTCAAGAAGCCCCCGCTCCCACCGAATCTGACAACGCCCCGGAGAACTCAATCGTCGTCACCGCCCAGCGTTCGGGCGCGCCGATGTGGATTGTCGAGACTCCGAGCGGCACCGTCATCCTCGTCGGCGAGATCCGGGCCATTCCGAAGACCACCCCGTGGGAGCCTGCGCGGCTCGAAGAGGCCACCCGCGTGGCCGACCGCGTGATCCTCGGCGCGCGGCCCAAGATTTCGCCCGGCGACATCTTCCGGCTGATGTTCTCGGGCGGCAAGCTCACCAAGCTGCCCGACAAGACCGTCGCCGCCGATTACCTCGATGCAGCCCAGCTCCAGCGGCTCGAAGCGCTCGCTGCGGCGCACGAGGAAGACTATTCGCGCCAGTCCTTTCTCCTCACCTCGTTCCGGATGCTCCGCGAGGAGCTGCGCTTCAACAAGGACACCGCGCGCGATGCCTCGGACGTGGTGAAGGACGCCGCCGAGAAGGCCGATGTCGCGATCACCCGCGCCGCGACGCTGCGGGGCGAGGACGTGATCGACAACCTCTTCGAAGCGCCCCCCACCGCCCACATCCCCTGCCTCGTCGCGGCGATGGATGCGGTCGAGGCGGGGCCGGGAATCGTCGAGGAGCGCGCTACCAACTGGCGGCGGTTCAAGATTCCCGCCGTCATGAACAACCCGCTCGAAAGCGCGCTCGGCCAGTGCTGGCCCTGGGCGGACGAGACTCTGGGATCGGAACTGCGCACCATCTGGGTCGACCGCATCGCCGAGGCGAGCGCCGCCAAGGGCACCACGCTCGCGGTCGTCCCGCTAAGGGTGTTGGCGGAAGACGGCGGAGTGCTTGACCAATTGGACGCGCGCGGCTTCGATATCGCCGGACCCCCGTGGAAGTGACCGCGCGGGCCTGAGAGGACCCGCCTGACACATGCCCACCCTGACCACCCCCAACACCGGCATCGAGATCTTCTACGAGGAGCACGGCGATCCCAATGCCGAGGCGATGCTGCTGGTGATGGGCCTCGGCGCGCAGATGACGCTGTGGCCGGACGAGCTGGTCGCCGCCCTCGCTGCCGAGGGGTTCCGGGTGATCCGCTACGACAACCGCGACATCGGCCTCAGCCAGAAGATGGAAGGCCAGCGCGCGCCCTCGCTCCCCGTGCAGGTGCTGCGCAAGAAGATCGGCTTCCCCGCCAAGGTGCCCTACACCCTCAAGCATATGGCCGATGACGGGATCGGAGTGCTCGATGCACTGGGGATCGCGCGCGCGCATGTCGTTGGCGCCTCGATGGGCGGGATGATCGCCCAGCTGATGGCGATCCACCATGCCGAGCGGCTGATGAGCATGACCTCGATCATGTCGACCACCGGCAACGGCAGGCTCCCCCAGGCCGAGCCCGCCGCGATCGGCGCCTTGACCGCGCCGCTCAAGGGCATGGACGAGGAGACGCTGGTGGCCCACGGCCTCAACATCATCCGCAATATCGGCACGCCCGAAAGCGCAGAATTCCCCTTCGACGAGGCGCACCACCGCGCGCGGGTGCTCGCGAACATGCGCCGCTCGGTCTACCCGGCGGGGCTTCCGCGCCAGCTCGCCGCGATCATCGACGACGGCGACCGTACGGCGCGCCTCGGCGCGGTGCGGACGCCGACGCTGGTGCTCCACGGCGAGGCCGACCCGCTGGTCAAACTCCCCGGCGGCGAAGCGACCGCGGCAGCGATTCCTGGCGCGCGGCTGGTGACGATCCCCGGCTGGGGCCACGACCTGCCGCTGAAACTGGTGCCGCGTCTGGCGAGCGAGATCGCGGAGCATGCGCGCGGGGGTTAGGAGCGCCCGCCGTCGGGAGTCTGGCGGCCAGCGGGGATCGATCACAGGGGGTGGAGAGCGGCCTGACCGCTTTTGAGGCGTCGGCAAGGAAGTCCGTTCGTCGGATTGTCGTTGCAATCGAACGGGTTCGTGTGGCTCGCCCCGACACGCCCTGTTTAGGCTTAGGCGCTGAAAACGGGGTGACAATCCATGAAGCTGCGGTGGAAAATACTGATCGGCTTGCTGCTGCTGCTAATCGTCCTCGTCGGGGGAGGGGCCATCTACATCCTCACCAGCGAGCCGCCGCCCGCAAGGATCGTCGCCGCCGGACCGACCGGTCAGCGGATCGACCGTGACGGGGTTTTCGGAAACTATTTCCCCGCCTCCGGCGAGGGCCTGCGGCCCGCCATCCTCGTTCTGGGAGGGTCCGAGGGTGGCCTCGCCACCGACGTGACCCGGCAGGCGATCGCCTTGCAGGAACGCGGCTATCATGCCCTGCATCTGGCCTACCACAACGCGCCCGGAAAATCGGCGAAGCTCAAGAACATCCCGCTCGAGGGTTTCACCAGGGCGCTCGACTGGCTGAAACGGCAGAAGGGCGTCGATCCGGAGCGGATCGGGGTGATCGGCTATTCGAAAGGCGCCGAAGCGGCATTGCTGGTCGCGACCCGCTATCCCGGCATCAGGGCGGTGGTCGCCGGGATGCCGACGAGCGTGTTCTGGGACGGCATGTCGCCCGAAAACTTCGCGATTTCGAATGCAAGCAGTTCATGGTCCGAAGGCGGCAAGCCCGTGGCAAGCCTGCCCTATGGCCTGCCGGGCGAGGGGCCCGGCATGCTGGCGGTCTTCGACAAGGGCCTCGCGCGTCTCGCTGAATTCCCCGATGCGGTCATTCCGGTCGAGCGCTACAAGGGCGAACTCCTGCTGGTCTGCGGCGAGGCCGACATCCTGTGGCCAGCCTGCCCGATGTCCGAGCAGATCGTCGGCCGGGCGAAGGCCAAGGGCGCTCCGGCGGTGAGCCTGCTCCGCTACCCCGACGCGGGCCACGGCGTGATGGGCATCGCCGCCGGCGAGGAGGACAAGTCGGTCAGGATGTTCGCGCAGATGGGCGGCACGGCCAAATCGAACAACGACGCGCGGCGGGACAGCTGGGGCAAGATCCTCGCTTTCTTCGACGCGGCGCTGTCCCGGTAGGCAAGCCGCTGGAGCCGGTAGCCGACACGCGAGGGTAATGTCATTGCCAGCAAGAATGCATTTTTGGACCTCGCCACCGCAGCAATCCGGCCAAGCCTTTGACCGACCCCCGCCGTCCGGATAATTCAAGCAATACAACGAGGACAGGAACATGATCTTACGGTTCACGGTAGCTCTTCTATTGATGACGACAGGTTGCCCGGGAATGGTCAGCGCCCAGAGCTATCAGCCATCATTTCGGCCCGATGCGCTGGAGGACCGCCCCGCCGGTCGCCCCAATGAAGTGCTCGTGGTCGGTTCCCCCCACCTCTCGAACCTGCCAGACAGCTTCACGCCCGACATGGTTGAGCCAATCCTCCAGCGACTTGAGAAATGGAGGCCAACTGCAGTTGCGAGCGAGAACATATCCGGCCTCCAATGCGACGCCATGCGTCGCCAGGGCGAACGGCATGCGGAGGCGGTCGAGGCCTACTGTTATGACCCTGCCGCTGCCGGCCATGCTGCCGGGCTCGACGTGACAGCCGCCAATGCGGAAGCTGAGCGAATGCTGGCAAATTGGCCTGCAACGCCGTCGGCAGCGCAGCGGCGCCGTCTCGCGCTGGTCTTCCTGGCCGCCGGGGAACCGGCATCGGCAACGGTGCAATGGTTCCGCCTGCCCGTTGCCGAACGCCGGGTCGACCAGGGCCTGACAAACGAACTTGTGGCCTTTCTGCAAGCGCAACTGACGCGGAAAAGCGAGACCGAACTGATCGCAGCGCAGCTTGCCGCACGGTCCGGGCTGGAGCGGGTCTGGAGCGTCGATGATCAGTCGTTTGCAGGCGGACCTGTCGATGAACAGGCCTATGGCGAGGCCATAGAGCGCGCGTGGGACAATCCGGCGAACAAGGCCCGCATTGCCGCGGATCAGGCACTTTACGCTGGGATCGGACAACCCGATGGTCTGCTCGACATCTATCGAGCGCTCAACGCCCCATCATTGGCCGCTCTGGCTTACGAATCTGATTGGGGTGCGGCGTTGGTGGAACCATCTGAACAGGCCTACGGGCGCCGCTACGTTGCGTATTGGGAAACACGCAATCTCCGTATGGTGGCCAATATCCGCGAAGTTCTTGGCCGCGCTCCGGGGACACGATTGGTCACAATCGTCGGCGCGTCGCACAAAGCCTATTACGAGGCATATCTGAACCAGATGCGCGACGTCACCTTGGTCGATGTATTGCCCGTGCTGTCCGCCGCGCCCTCTAGCGAACTGCCACCAAGGCAGCGCGAATGGGAGCACATCCTTGCCGACTATGACGGAGCGGCGCGGGAGGAGGCCCGCAAAGCACAGGCGGTGACTGTTCCCGAAGTGTACGAACTGGCGGCCATCATTTTGGCACTGACACCCGGCGGGGAAGAATACATGGCCAAAACGCCCTATGCTGAGGAGGTGAAAAGGCACTTTGGACCATTTCGCGGCCATCCCGCCGTTGCTGCGAGTGGGATTCGGTCAAGCGGCGATTGGAGCGCTTATTACGATTTTCGCGAGAACGCGTATGCCTATTGCTTCGACGACGAAAAAGGCGACCCCAACCGGTTGTGGCGCTGCTCGCGGTTCAGCCACGTTTGGGGACGACAGGCAAACAGCTTTGCTTCGAACCTAGACCTCATTGAGGATTTCGCACGCGTCAGCGGATTCCGGGCATTCTACAAGGCACATCGCCCACATTATGCCAGTTTGGAGTATGATCTTTCTCGGCGGGCAGACGTTGCGTCGATGATCCGTTGGCTCGACGCTCGATTTCCAGTTCGAGTAGACGTTGCTCAAGTCGTCTTCTCGCCGCTAACCGATGGCTCGCATTCGACCCAACGCTTTGCAGATGCGGGCGGCACAAGCGGCGAGCCTTTCGTCAGTGTGGCGCTCTTTGTGCAACCCGTCAGCGATGTTCCGATCTCAGAGGCGTATCGAGTCGAGCGAATGCTCTTTACGGAACTCGACCACAACTATGTCAATTTCACCTTGGACGCCTTTGAAACGGAATTAAACGAAGGGATCTTTTCCAACGCGTATTGGAAGGAAGAGCAAGATGCAGGAGCATATGAATCGGGCTTCGAAGTCTTCGCCGAGTACGTGACTTGGGCTCTCTTTGAAGTGTACGCCCGAGATGGCGGCAAGGTGCCTTATGCCGACTTGAGGGAACATCTGGATCAGCGAATGGCGCGGCGCGGCTTCATTCGCTACAGAGCGTTCGCCGACGAAACTATTCGCCTTTACGACAATGCGGCGCAAGCAGGCGACGGGCCAGTCCAGATTCCGAGCCTTTATCCGGGTCTTATCGCCTGGGGGCAAGCGCAGCTGCCATCAAGCTCCCAGAAGTAAGGCATGATCGCATCGCGTCGGCCTGAGGTGGTGCCGGTTTTCTGGACAGGATGCTAAGTAATCCCGACCTGATGGATTGGTACGGGAATGAAGACGACGAAAAAGCACTACAGCGCCGATTTCAAAGCCAAGGTGGCGCTGGAGGCGATCCGGGGTGACCTGACGCAGGCGGAGCTGGCAGCCAGGCATGGCGTGCACCACACGATGATCGCGTCCTGGAAGCGGCAAGCCATCGATGGGATGGCAGGCACCTTTTCCGGGACGGGCGATGTTGCCAGGGCTGCCAGCGAGAGCGAGGTGGAAAAGCTGCACGCCAAGATCGGGCAACTGGTGGTGGAGCGAGATTTTTTAGCGAAGGCCTTCGGTCGGTGAACGTGGACCGGAGGCGGGCGATGGTTGAACCTGCTCACCGCCGCCTGTCGATCTCGGCTCAGTGCCCCCGAAGTCGAAATCGCTGGCCGCGGCGCATTCGATCAGCTGCGCCGGGGTGGCCTCGGGCATGATCCCGGCAGCGAGCGAGATCAGCCTTCTCGTCACAGCGTTTGGCCGTCGTCGAGGATGAAGTTCGTCCCCGTCACGAACTCGCTCACATCCGAGCACAGGAACAGGATCATCGCGTCCAGCCCCTCCTCGCCCATCAGCCGGCGTTTGGGGAACTTCGCGATCTGCTTCTTGCCGCCCTCGGTGTCGAACCAGGCGTCGTTGATCGCGGTGCGGATATAGCCCGGGGAGACGGTGTTGACGTTGATCCCCGCCCGCGCCCACTCGCGCGCCAGCGTCCGCCCCGCCTGCACCACACCCGCCTTGGACGCGGCATAGGCGACGAGGCCGGGGGAGGGCTCGAAGGCGGTGATCGAAGCGATCAGCACGATCCGGCCCTTCGTCACCCCCTGCGCCATCATCCGCTTGGCGCCTTCGCGGGCGGTCAGGATCGCGCCCTTGAGGTTGATGGCGAGGGTCTGCTCGATTTCCTCTTCGGAGATGGTCGTCGCCATGCCTGCGCCGTCGACCCCGGCATTGGCGATCACGGTGTCGACCGGGCCGAACGCGGCCTCGGCAGCGTCGAACCCGGCGATGATGTCGGCCTCGCGCGCGACGTCCATCTGCACGGGGCAGGCGGCCGCACCGATGCGATCGCCGAGTTCCTCCAGTCGGTCCACCCGCCGTGCGCCCAGCGCCACGCGCGCCCCGCTCGCCGCCAGGATCCGCCCGAAGCGGGAGCCAAGACCCGAGGACGCGCCGGTGACGAGCGCGGTGCGTCCGGTGAGTTCGAAGGAAAAGGCCATGCGCCCTACTTAGCCGCAGGCAGTTCCCCGTTGATATATTTCATCAGCGTAGTCTGGAAATGCCGCACGCGGCTGTCCTGATAATGGCCGAGCTCCATCAGCCCGTCCTTCATCGCCTTCATGCCCTCCTGCACATAGGGCAGGTTCGCCATGTCCTGATCGAACACGTTGGCGAGCTGCGGGCCCATGATGTCGTTGGCCCAGGCGAAGGGTTCATCATCGGGGATGTAGGTCGGCGCGACGGCGCGCGGGCGTTCCTGACCCTTGGGGGTCGGGAACAGCAGGCGGATTTCCATGATGCACCAGTCGGGCGTGGCGCCGGGCAGCCAGCGGTAGACGAGGGTCGGCAGGAAGCCGATCCAAGGGGCAAAGTTGGGGAAGATGTTGTAGGTGAAATTGTCGAGGATCTCGGTGTCCGAGGCGTCCGAATAGTCGTAGCCGTAATTCTCCGCGAACCCCTTGCGCCCTGCTTCCGCCAGCACCTTGCGCGCGCCCAGCGGATCCTCGGCGTCGTAGCCTTCGACCGGTTCCTCGCTGGCGTTGAAGCGGCGGTTGGTCTTGGCATCGGCCCCGCCCGAAAACTCGTTCATCTTCTCGAGCACGTAGTCCGAATTCTTGCCCTTCACGTGGGGGCTGAGGACGCCCGACGGCGTGATCGCGCGGTTGAAGTGGTCGCCGATCAGATCGTAGCGCGTGTTGGCATCGCCGAGGAAGGCGAGCAGCTGCGGGTGGGTGGTGATCGAGTGCCAGGCTTCCATGAAGGCTTCCGCAGTCGCCTTCCAGTTGGCGGGGATCTTCTTCTGCACCCACATGCCGGTGTAGCGATTGCCGAAGTCGTAGCGTTCGTAATGCGAGGCTGCCGGGCCGAGCCACGTCTTGAAGTCGGGCAAGGCATGGTTCTCGGTCAGCATGACGAAGCCCTGCCACAGCTCGACGCGCGCCTGCGGCAGGTCCATGTCCTTGCCTTCGAGATGCTTGAAGTCCCACGAACAGGGGATTTCCTTCAGCGAACCATCATTGCGCCAGGTGAAACCGTGGAACGGGCAGCGCAGCTGGACCGACGCGCCGCTTTCGGTGCGCAGCTTGCGGCCGCGGTGGAGGCAGGCGTTGTAGAAGGCCTTCACGCTGCCGTCCTTCTGGCGGATCAGCAGGAAGCTTTTGCCGGCGATATCGAAAACGACCGTGTCGCCCGGCTCCGGCATCTCGTCCTCGCGCGCGGCGAAGAGCCAGACATTGGGCCACATCTTCTCGCGCTCTGCTCGCGCGAATTCCTCCGAGATATAGGGCGCGACCGGCAGCGGATCGTCACCCATCTCGATATGCGATTCCTCGAACAGGTAGTCGGGCGCACGGCGGGTGTCGCCGTTGAGCATGTCGGTGTAGCTGATCCCAGGGCAACGGTCGCCGCGGGCAATGTCCTTGATCTCGTTCATTGGGCTTGTCCGGTCCTCTCGGGGGCTTGTCCCCGCCTCTCGTCCTCGCACTTTGTGCAGTGTCTTGCGGGGAGAATATCACACAGCTTGGCGGCAAGAACCCCTATCGGATTGGAGAGGAAGATGGGCCAAGAGACAAACGCGTCGGGCAAGATCGCCGCGCTCGGCGACATCATGCAGCTGGCTTTCGTGCCGGAGGATTTCGACGCGGCTGTGAAGCACTGGACCGAGGTGATGGGGGTCGGCCCGTTCTTCCTGATCGAGGGCATCCATCTCGACGGGATGAAATACCGTGGCCAGCCGACCGAGGCGGTGTTCGACCTCGCGCTCGCCTATTGGGGCGACCTGCAGATTGAACTGATCCGCCCGCGCGACGATCACCCTTCGATCTATCGCGGGGAATATGGATCGACCGGCAACGGGCTGCACCATGTGTGCATCCTCGTCGACGACATCGAGCATGCGCGTGCCGTGTGCGAAGCGGAAGGCGCCGAGATCATGATCGAGGGGAATTTCGGGACGAGCCAGGTGATCTATGTCGATGCAGGCGGCGGGCCGGGAACGCTCGTGGAGATCCTCCAGCAGGCCAAGGACGGGCCGGACCTGTTCGGGATGATCAAGGCGGCGGGGATCGGCTGGGATGGGTCGGAGCCGTTGCGGAGGTTGGGCTAGGATCACCCCTCCCGCCTGCGGGAGGGGAGCGAGACTTGGTCGCGCAGCGGCCTAGTCGCAGCGGGGTGGGCCTACGCGACGGATCACTTGCCCACCCCCGACCCCTCCCGCAAGCGGGAGGGGAGAAGAAGGTCAGTCGCTCGCGCCCAAATACCCCAGCTGCCCCGCCTTGAAGATCGTCTGAGCGCGGTTCACCGAGTCGAGCTTCTCGCCCGCGCGGTGGATGTGGTAGCGGATCGTGGCGTGCGACCGGTTGAGGATCATGCTGATCTCCTTGTCGGTCTTGCCGATCG
>JACESM010000140.1 GCA_013911835.1 Porphyrobacter sp.
GCGTTCGCTTAGGGTCTGGACGGGCTTTCGGCAATCCACTATGCGCTGCCCATATTTTAGGCATCGCCCCCGACATGACCCCGCTCCCCCCACCGCCGGCCCTGAAGCCGATTGCCATCGGCCCCGTTGTGGTCGCCGAGCCGGTGATCCTCGCGCCGATGACGGGCGTCACCGACATGCCGTTCCGCACGCTGGTGCGCCGCTATGGCTCGGGCCTCAACGTCACCGAGATGGTGGCGAGCGAGGCAGCGATCCGCGAGACCCGCGTCAGCACGCAGAAGACCGCGTGGGACCGGATCGAGGAGCCGGTCTCGATGCAGCTGGTCGGCTGTGACCCCCACTCGATGGCCGAGGCCGCGCGGATCCAGGAAGGCAACGGCGCGGCGATCATCGACATCAATTTCGGCTGCCCGGTGAGGAAGGTCGTCGGCCAGTTTGCGGGCTCCGCCCTGATGCGTGAGGTGCCGCTCGCGGTCCGGCTGATGGAGGCGACGGTCAAGGCGGTGAAGGTGCCCGTCACGGTCAAGATGCGGATGGGCTGGGACCACCACAGCCTCAACGCCCCCGAACTTGCCCGCATGGCCGAGGACTTGGGCGTCCGGATGATCACCGTCCACGGCCGCACCCGCAACCAAATGTACAAGGGGTCCGCCGACTGGGCCTTCGTGCGCAAGGTCAAGGAAGCGATCAGCATCCCTGTCATCGTCAACGGCGACATCTGCACCATCGAGGATGCTTCGAAGGCGATGGAGCAATCGGGCGCGGACGGGCTGATGATCGGCCGCGGCGCCTATGGCAAGCCGTGGCTGCTGGGGCAGGTGATGCACTGGTGGCGCACCGGCGAGACGCGCGCGACCCCGGGTATGGACGAGCAATATGCCCTCGTCGTCGAACACTACAATCGCATGCTCGATCACTACGGGCGCGAGACCGGGGTGAAGATGGCGCGCAAGCACCTCGGGTGGTACACCAAGGGGCTCCACGGCTCGGCCGAGTTCCGCAATCAGGTCAACTTCATCGACGATGCGGATCAGGTGCTCGGCGAGATCGAGCGGTTCTACACCCCCTTCCTGATGCAGCAGGCCGCCTGAGCGTGGCGAGCCATCCGGCAGAACCCGAAGGCACGGCATCCCGTCCCGATGCCCGGGCGCAGCTTTCGGGTCTGATCTTCGCGCTGATCCTGATCGATCCTGCGGGCCGCATTGCCGAGGTCAACCATGCCGCCGAAGACCTGCTCGGCACCAGCGCGGTGCGGCTTGTCGGGACGCGCCTGACCGACCGCATCGGGCCGATGGATCCGCGCGTCGAGGCGCGGCTGCTGGCGAGCGACGAGGCCCTTGTCGCCCGCGATCTGGCGATCCGGGTCGGCGCGCAGGAGGCCCGCGTCAACCTCACCGCCTCGCCGCTCGGGGGCTATCCGGGCTGGCGGGTGGTAACGCTCTCGCAGATCGGGCACGATGATGCCGCCAACCCCGGCAACAGCGAGGCGATGCTCGGCGCGCCTGCGGTGCTCGCGCACGAGATCAAGAACCCGCTCGCCGCGATCCGCGGGGCGGGGCAGCTTGCGGCGCGCAAGCTCCCCCACGCCGACAAGAAACTGGCGAAGATGATCACCGACGAGGTCGACCGCATCGCCCGCCTGATCGACCGGATGCAGCAGCTGGGCAGCACCCGCACCGCCTCGGTCGATCCTTGCAATCCCCACGAGGCGATCCGCGCAGCCGTCGCCACGATGCGCGCGGCCGGCAGCGCGCTGGGCGAGATCGAGATCCGCGAAGAGTTCGACCCCTCGCTCCCCCCGGTGCTCGCCAACCGCGATGCGCTGGAGCAGGTGCTGATTAACCTCGTCTCCAACGCGCGCGATGCGGCGCTGGCGGGCGGCGCGAAGGGCAGCCTCATCATCGTCCAGACCCGCTTCGTCAGCGGCCTTGCCTTCAGCGCGATCCGCAACGGGCGCGCGGTGCCGCTGCCGATCGAGATCACCGTCTCCGACAACGGGCTCGGCGTCGACCCCGCCTTGCGCGACCATGTGTTCGAGCCCTTCGTTTCCTCCAAGCCTTCGGGGCAGGGGCTCGGCCTGTCGCTGGTGCGCAAGCTGGTGCGCGACATGAACGGCAATGTCAGCCATGATCGCGACGCGCGGGCCGGGCTCACCAATTTCCGCCTGCACCTGCCGCAGGCACCGGACGCCGCCTGATGGGACACGCGCCCGATCCGATCCTGCTGGTCGAGGACGACATCGCCATCGCCACGGTGATCATCGCCGCGCTGGAGGACGAAGGTTTCGCCATCGCCCACTGCACCGGCATTGTGGCGCGCGACAAGCTGCTGGCCACCCGGCGCTTTGCGGTGATGCTGACCGACGTGATCCTCGAGGATGGAGACGGCCTCGCAAGCCTCTCGGCGGTGCGCGACCGCGCGCCCGACATGCCGGTGATCGTGCTGTCCGCGCAGAACACCCTCGATACCGCCGTGCGCGCTTCCGAGAGCGAGGCCTTCGAATATTTTCCCAAGCCCTTCGATCTCGACGAGCTGGTCCATGCCGTCCGTCAGGCCGCAGGCGCGCGCGCGCCCACGGCAGAGGATACCAACGCCCCTATTCCGGGCGAGGGCGAGAAGATGCCGCTGGTCGGGCGCAGCCCGGCGATGCAGGGCGTCTACCGCATGATCACGCGCGTGCTGCGCAATGATCTGACCGTGCTCATCACCGGGGAGAGCGGCACCGGCAAGGAGCTGGTGGCCGAGGCGATCCACGAGCTCGGCAACCGCCGCACCGGGCCCTTCGTTGCGGTCAACACCGCGGCGATCCCCGCTGATCTCGTCGAAAGCGAGCTGTTCGGCCACGAAAAGGGCGCCTTCACGGGGGCGATTGCGCAGGCGATCGGCAAGTTCGAACAGGCCAATGGCGGCACGCTGTTTCTCGACGAGATCGGCGACATGCCTGCCGAGGCCCAGACCCGGCTGCTGCGCGCGCTGCAATCGGGGCGCATCCGGCGCGTGGGCGGGCGGCAGGAGATCGCGGTCAATGTCCGCATCATTGCCGCCACCAATCGCGACCTCACCCCGATGATCGCCGCGGGCACCTTCCGCGAGGACCTGTTCTACCGCCTCAACGTCGTCCCCATCGTGCTGCCCCCCTTGCGCGAGCGGCGCGAGGATATTGCTGCGCTGGTCCAGCACTTTCTCGTGCTCGCCGCCGAGGACGGGTTGCCGCGCCGCGCCTTGACGCAGGAAGCCATCGAGCGGCTCGAGGCGCGCGCCTGGCGCGGCAATGTGCGTGAGCTGCGCAATGTGGTCTACCGCCTCGCGCTGATGGCGCGCGAGGAGCGGATTGACGCCGAAGCGGTCAGCGACATCATCGGCCCCGAAATTGCGCCCATCAGCGTGCCGCAGGATGCAGGGCAGGGCGGGTTCGGCGCGGCGCTCTCGGCCTGGTTTGCTGCCGAAAATCCGCCGCCCGGTGCGCTCTATCACCGCGCGCTCGCCGCTTTCGAGAAGCCGCTGATCGAGTATGCTCTGGGCCGCACCGGGGGCAATCAGCTGCGCGCGGCGCAGCTGCTAGGCATCAATCGCAATACGCTGCGCAAGCGGATCGGCGAGCTGGGGCTTGAGCCGGAGCGTTTCTCGCCCTCCTGATCGGCGCGCAGGCGGCACGCAATGTCGCACAAGTGCAGCTTTTTGTGAGCGCGACCTTGCAAATTGGCCACACCATTGTTGTAAAGCGGCAACGATGGTGCACACCTCTGTCAAAGCCACGCGTCTCACCCTGCGCCAGCCCCCGCGCTGGTGGCGTCGGCTGTTGCTTGCCGCGCGGCGGGTGAACCTGTTCGCCTGGCTCGAAGCAGCCGCGGTGATCGCGTTGGGCGCGGCGATTGTCGCCACCTGGTCGACCTACGGGCGTTCGACCGCCGCCGACGATCTCCTGCCTACGATGCAAACCTCGGTACTGCTGATGGCGACGCTGGTGCCGGCGATGGCGTTGCTGGTGCTGATCGGCCGCCGCCTCGCGCTGCGCCGTGCGGCGGGGAGCACGGCGCGGTTGCATGTGCGTCTGGTGTTCTTCTTCTCGATGGTCGCCGCGCTGCCGACGCTGCTGGTGGCGGGCTTTGCCGCCTTCCTGTTCCAGACCGGGGTCGACTTCTGGTTCTCCGATGAATCGCGCGGGCTGATGGAGAATGCCAACGCGCTGGCGCAAAACTATTACGACGCCAACCAGCGCGATGTCGAACAGAACACCATAACCATGGCGACCGACATGCGCGACACGCTCGCGCGGGTGCCGATCACCGATCCCGACTTCCCCGATTTCTACGCCTATCAGGCCCAGGCGCGCGAGATCTCCGAAAGCGCGATCCTCCAGAGGATGAAGGACGGATCGTTTCGCACCGCAGCCGCGCTTGATCTGAGCGAGGGCAACAGCCCGCTCGCCTTCAGCCGCGCAGCGCTCCCCCGGCTTGACCGTGGCGAGCTTGCCGTAGTTGTCGGCAGCCCTGAGCGGATTGAGGCACTGGTGCCGATCGACGCGCAGACCGGCGTTTACCTCTACAACGCGCGCACCACCGAGGAGACGATGTTCAACTCGTGGTCGCGCGCGCAATCGATCGTCACCGCCTATGACCGGCTCACGGGGAGCGCGCGCACGCTCCAGCTGCGCTTCAACCTTGCACTGATCGCGGTAAGCCTCTTGCTGGTGAGCCTCGCGATCTGGTTCGCGCTGCGTTTCGCCGACCGCCAGGTCGAGCCGCTCACCGACCTCGTCGGCGCGGCGCGCAAGGTGGGGCAGGGGAACTTCGCGCTCAGGCTCGAGGGCCGCACCGGGGCGGACGAGATCGGGCTCCTCAACCGCGCCTTCAACCGCATGACCGCGCAGCTCGAGAAACAGACCCAGGCCCTCGTCAGTGCCAATCGCCAGATCGATGACCGCCGCGCCTTCACCGAGGCCGTGCTCGAATCCGTCACCGCAGGGGTCGTGTCGGTCGACGCGGATGCGCGGGTGACGCTGATGAACTCCTCGGCGCAGGCGCTGCTGGCGCATGAGGGATCGGCGGAAAGCCTTATCGGCCAGTCCTTCGAAACCCTCGCACCCGAACTTGCCCGGATCCTGTTCGAAGGCCGGGAGCGTGCGGTTGTCACCCATGCCAAGGGTACCGATCTCCTGACGCTGGCGGTCAAGGTCGCGCCGGGGACCGACGCGGGCCACGTGATCACCTTCGAGGACATCACCCGCCAGCTGCTCGACCAGCGCCAGGCCGCCTGGTCCGACGTCGCCCGCCGCATCGCGCATGAGATCAAGAACCCGCTCACCCCGATCCAGCTTGCCACCGAACGCCTGAAGCGCCGCTACCGCAAGCAGGTGACGGATGAGGACCGCGAACTGTTCGACGATCTTACCAACACCATCGTGCGGCAAGTCGGCGATCTTCGCACCATGGTCGACGAATTCTCCTCCTTCGCGCGCCTGCCCAAGCCGGTGTTCCGTGACGAGGATGCGCTCGATCTCGTCCGGCAGTCGGTGTTCCTGCAGGAAGTCGCACACTCAGGCATCGCCTTCTCGGTCGCCTCCTCCGAGCTGATCGACCGCGAAATCCGCTGCGACCGCCACCAGTTCGGACAGGCGATGACCAACGTGCTCAAGAACGCGGTCGAGGCGGTCGAGGCGCGCGCGGCCGAGGCCAAGGGCGCCTATGAGGGCGAAATCGCCGTCACGCTAAGGGATGGGGGGCGCGATGCGGGCGATGCCATCACCGTCACCATCGAGGATAACGGCATCGGCCTCCCGGCCAACCCCGAACGGCTCACCCAGCCCTATGTCACCACCCGCGAGAAGGGCACCGGCCTCGGCCTTGCGATCGTCAACAAGATCGTCGACGAGCATGGCGGCGACATGAGCTTTGCCAGCAGCCCCGGCGGCGGCACCCGCGTGAGCCTCAGCTTCGCGCGCAATCCCATGCCCGTTGAAGGCGGGGGCGCATGATCCCGCTTTCGCTCCCCCAGACCCAACCCGCAAAAGGAGCCGCCCGATGGCGCTCGAGATCCTGATCGTCGACGATGAACGCGATATCCGCGAGCTGGTGGCCGGCGTCCTCGGTGACGAGGGCTATGCCTGCCGTACCGCCGCCGACAGCACCGAGGCGCTGGCTGCGATCGACGAGCGACGCCCATCATTGGTGCTGCTCGATGTGTGGCTGCACGGGAGCCAGATGGACGGGCTCGAACTGCTCGATGCGATCAAGGCGCGCGAGCCGAACCTGCCGGTCATCATCTTTTCCGGCCACGGCAATATCGACACCGCGGTCGCGGCCGTCGGGCGGGGCGCGATGGACTTCATCGAAAAGCCCTTCGAGGCCGAACGGCTGCTGCTGCTGGTCGAGCGCGCGACCGAGACCGAGCGCTTGCGCCGGGAAAATAGCCGCCTGCGCGAGGGCAGCTGGGGCAGCGCCGAATTCACCGGCAATTCGCCCGCGATCAACGCCGTGCGCGCGACCCTCAAGCGCGTCGCCAGCACGGGGAGCCGGGTGCTGATCTCGGGGCCGGCGGGGGCGGGCAAGGAAGTCGCCGCGCGGCTGCTCCACGCGTGGAGCACGCGCGCCAATGGCGCCTTCGTCCTCGTCAACTCGGCCCGCATAACGCCCGAACGCTTCGAGCAGGAGTTGTTCGGCGAGGAAGCAAACGGCAAGCAGGTGCGCCCGGGTCTGCTGGAACTCGCCGATGGCGGCACGCTCTATCTCGACGAGATCGCCGACATGCCGCTCTCGACCCAGGCCCGCATCCTGCGCGTGCTGACCGACCAGAGCTTCGTGCGCGTCGGCGGCACCCGCCAGATCGGTGTCGATGTCCGGGTCGTGTCCTCCACCACCCGCGACCTTACGGTCGAAATGGCCGAGAAGCGGTTTCGCGAGGACCTGTTCTACCGCCTCAACGTGGTGCCCGTGACGATCCCCTCGCTCGCCCAGCGGCGCGAGGATGTCCCTGCGCTCGCCGAGCATTTCTTCACCCGCTATTCGAACGATCAGGGCCTTGCCCCGCCCGAGATTTCCTCCGAGGCTATGGCCGCGCTCCAAGCCTATGACTGGCCGGGCAATGTCCGCCAACTGCGCAACGTGGTCGAGCGCACCATCATCATGACGCCGCGCGAACGGCTCGGCATGGTCGAGCCCGACATGCTGCCGCCTGAAATCATCGGCGGCCAGATCGGCCTTGCCAGCGACAGCCTCACCGCAATCATGGGCGTGCCCTTGCGCGAGGCAAGGGTCAGCTTCGAGCGCGAATATCTCTCGATCCAGATACGCCGCTTTTCCGGCAACATCTCCAAGACCGCGAGCTTTATCGGGATGGAACGCTCGGCCCTGCACCGCAAGTTGAAGCTGCTCGGCATGGCCGACCGGCGCGACGAGGACGATTGATCCGAAAAAGCGACGGGCCGAGGTGACGGCATAGCAATTCGCGGCAAAATCAAGCCTTGTCCCGCAGCGGTGCAAGCCCCATTAT
>JACESM010000141.1 GCA_013911835.1 Porphyrobacter sp.
CCCGGCGCGATCTCAACGCGCGCTTCCGGGGCTTGCGCCTGCTGCTGGTGTGCATCTTCCTCGGCACCGCCGCGCTCGCCGCGATCGGCACGCTGACCGCGGCGATCGAGAACGAGCTGGCGTCGAGCGGGCAGGAGCTGCTCGGCGGCGATATCGAGGTCGAGGTGTGGCAGCGCGATCTGCGAGCCGACGAGGTCAAGGCAATTGCCGCCTATGGCACCATCTCCAGCGGCTACCGGATGCAGGCGATGGCCAGCACGCCCGAGGCCGCCGCCCCGATTGAATTGAAGGCAGTCGACGCCAAATGGCCGATGTTCGGCAAGCTGGTGCTCGCCGATGGCCGCACAGTCGGCGCGCCGACGGGCAAGGACGCGTGGGTCGCGGCAACCGCCCTGGAGCGGCTCGGGATCAAGGTCGGCGAGAGCTTCAAGGTCGGCACCGTCACCCTGCGAGCCGCGGGCGTCATCGAGGACGAGCCCGACCGCTTGTCAGAAGGCTTCCAGCTCGGCCCCACGATCATCGTCGCCGGGGACGTGCCCGGCGAGGCGGGGCTGATCGCGCCCGGCGCGCTCTACCAGAGCAAGCACCGCATCGCCTTTGCCAACCCCGCGCGTGATCCGGACGCGGTGGAGGAGGCGCTGACCAAGCAGTTCCCCACCGCCGGCTTCGACATTCGCACCCGCGACCGCGCCTCGCCCGCGGCAGACCGCTTCGTGCGGCAGATGAGCGATTTCCTGACGCTGGTGGGCCTTGCCGCGCTGGTGATCGCAGGCATCGGGATCGCGGGCGGCGTGTCCTCCTATCTCGACCAGCGCCGCGCGAGCATCGCGACGCTGAAGGTGCTGGGCGCGACGTCAGGCGACATCGTGCGCATCTATGCCATGCAGATCGGCGTCGCGGCGCTTGTGGGGAGCCTTGCGGGGCTCGCGGCGGGCGTGCTCGTCACTCCGCTGCTGGCGAGCGCCTTGCAAGGCCTGCTGCCGGTCGAGAGCGGCTTCATCATCTCGCCCCCGGCGCTGCTGCTGGCGGCGAGTTACGGCCTGCTGGTGGCCTTCGCCTTCGCCGCCGCGCCGCTGCTGCGCGCGCGAACCTTCCCGGCGATGGCGCTGATGCGTTCTGGGGTCGTGCCGCTGGCGAGGGACAAGCGCGCGCTGATCGCGACCGCGATCGGCATTGCGGGGGTCTGCGCGCTGGCGCTCTTCACCACCGCGCAGCCGATGCTGTCGGGCGGGTTCTTGCTGGGCGCAGGCGCCGCGCTGGCGCTGCTGGCGGGGATTGGCTGGGGCATCCAGACCCTCGCCCGCCGCTTGCCGCGCCCGCGCAATCCGCTCCTGCGGAGCGCCATCGCCAATATCCACCGCCCCGGTGCACCGACGGGGGCGCTGGTCACGGCGCTGGGCTTCGGCCTTGCCGCCTTCGTGCTGCTCGCCGCCGTACAGAGCGCGATCGATGGCAACATCGCCCGCCGCGTGCCGATGGAAGCGCCCGACTATTTCGTGCTCGACGTGCCGGTCGCCAAGGAACCGCGCTTCTTCGAACTGATCCAGAGCGAGTTTCCCAAGGCGGGGATCCGCACCGTCCCCACGCTGCGCGGCGCGGTGCTCGCCTATGGCCCCAAGGACAAGCTCACCCGCGTCGCCGACCTCAAGGAAATCCCCGAGGGCGCCTGGGCCCTGCGCGGCGAGCGCGGACTGACCTATGCCGACACCACGCCTCAGGGCAACCGCGTCGTCGCGGGGCAATGGTGGAGCCCGTTCCACAAGGGCGAGCCGCTGGTCTCGGTCGATGCCGATCTCGCCCGCGCGCTCGGCCTGAAGGTCGGCGACTACCTCACCATTGGCATCCTCGGCGTGGAGCGTACCGCGCGCATCGCCAACCTGCGCGAGATCGACTGGGAGAGCATGGGCTTCAACTTCGCGCTGGTGTTCAGCCGCAACGCGATCGCCGATGCGCCGCACAACCTTTCGGCCACCATCGATCTGCCCGATGGCGCCGATCCTGCCGCGCGCGGCCGCTTGCTGCGGGGGCTGGTGAAGGAAATGCCCTCCGCCTCGGTGATCGAGGTTGGCGGGATTCTGGTCGAGGCGCGAAAGCTGCTCGAACAGGTGAGCCTCGCCACCCTCGCCGCTGCCGCGGTGACGGTGCTGGCGGGGCTGGCGGTGCTCATGGGCGCGATCGCTGCGGCGCGCGCGGCGCGCACCTATGACACGGTGATGCTGCGCGTGCTGGGAGCGAGCCGGCGGCAGATCCTGCTGTTGCAGCTCGCCGAATATGGCCTGCTGTCCGCAGTGCTGGCGCTGGTCGCGCTGGGGCTTGGCGGGGGGCTCGCCTGGGTGGTTATCACCCAGCTGTTCGAATTCGACTGGCTGCCCGATTGGGGCGAGGTGCTCGGCGTGTTGGGCCTAGGCACCGCGCTGGTGCTCGGCTTCGCGCTCGCCGGTTCGCTACCGCTGCTGTGGGCGAAACCGGCGCGTGCGCTGCGCGAGCTCTAAGCGAAGACCTCCTCGAGCCGCTCCGACCCGCCGCCGGTCACCTCGCTGTGCAGCGCCGCGAAGAAGGACGCGGTGAACATCGCGTAGACGGCGATCAGCGGCAGGAACACGAAGGGCAGCAACAGCAGCAGCAACGGCGCTCCGGAGGCGGGATCGCCGCTGACAGCCGTGCCGAAGATCAGGCCGAAGGGCACGCCGAACACGGCAAGCGTCAGCACCGCGAGCACGAGATTCGCAAGGAAGATGCCGAGCACCCGCCCCCGCGTCACCGCCCAGCTGCGCCGGATCGCGGCAATGGGATTGAACACCTGGTCGACAGCCACCACCGGCACCAGCACCACAAAGCGGCAGCCGAGATAGACCATCACCGGCATGAACAGCAACAACAGCACGATCCCGATGATGCCTCCGGTCAGGCCCCCGCCGAAGCCGGCCACGCCCACAAGCGCAAAGACCACCGCGCCAAGCGCGACATAGCCGATCCCGAGGATCACCGAGATGACGAAGAACGGCAGCGCGCTTTTGAACCCGCGCGCCATCGCATTGCCGAAGGAGGGGTCTTCCAACGGTGAGGCGATCGTCACCATCGCCGCCTGCTGGGCCAGCACCAGCACCAGATAGGCCCCGTAGATCACCACCATGACGAGGATGAAGAAAATACTCATCCCCGTGATCGCCGCCGG
The DNA here is from genome assembly GCA_013911835.1 of Porphyrobacter sp. Lineage (GTDB taxonomy): Bacteria > Pseudomonadota > Alphaproteobacteria > Sphingomonadales > Sphingomonadaceae > Erythrobacter. The sequence continues at coordinate 3,176 of JACESM010000141.1, forward strand.
ATCGTCAAGCCCCGCGCCGATGCCCACAGCACCCGCCGCGCCCATGATCGCCAGCACGATCCCGAGCACCATCGAAGCCACAATCTGGATCGCGAAGAACACCGCGACCATGCCGAGCAGCAGCCAGAACCGCTGGCGCAGCATCGCCCAAGCCGTCGCAAACACGCGTCCGATATCGATCATGAAAATCCCCTTGCGGTCATCCCCTTGCCGCGGTCTGCGAAGATGCATGGGTCAAGGGGCTGTTGCAAACGGAAAAAGGGAGACAGGCGGGCAAGCTCTATTCGAACAGCGCAGCGTCCGGGATGACCGCGCGCGGATCTTCGCCATAGCGGTTGGCCCCAGGGGTTCCGGCTGCGCACATCAGCCACAGCAGCCAGCCCACCCCGATATAGGGCAGGAACATGACGGTCAGCATCCAGCCGCTGGCGCCGTGATCGTGCACCCGGCGCACCTGCAAGGAGAGCGTCGGCAGGCCGAAGACCAGCAGATAGAGGCCGAACGCCGCCAGCACCATGTTCTCGCGCAGCTCACCCTGCGGAAGCAGCGTCGCGAAGTTGAGCACAGCGGCAAGCAAGCCGAGCTGCCACAGGATGAACGCCCAGTATTCGGAGCGCCGCGCCCGCCCGCGAAAATCGAAACAGCGCCTCAGCGGCCCGGTGAGCGATTGGGTCAGGCCCTTGAACATGGCGCTTCATCCCCCGCCGCGCGGGCCGGCGCAAGCCCCCGCAAACCGCTGCTCCACAAAGCGAAAGGGCCCCGCACCGAATGGTGCGAGGCCCCTCCCCCGTTGCCTGCAAGAGGCGGTTTAGAACTTGAAGCGAACGATCCCGCCGTAAGTGCGCGGCTGGCTCGGATAGCCCGAGACCGTGCCGCCCTGGGCGACGCCGTCGAACACTGTGAGGATAAACTGATCGTCCAACAGGTTGCGCGCGAATGCCCCGATTTCCAGCCCATTCTCAAGCGCCAGCGTCATCGAGGCATTCACCAGGTTCACCTCGCGCTGGAAGATACGCGGATCGCCTCGCTGGAAATTGAAGGTTGGCAGCCCGTTGTTCACGTCGACGTTGCTTTCGTGGCTGTAATCCACGCGGGTCACCAATGTCGTTCCGCTGGAACCGAATTCGAGCGTGTGGGTCGCCGAGGTGCGCAGGCTCCACGCGGGAATACCTCCTGGCCGTTCACCTGTTAGATCGCCGAGCACCGGGTTAGGGAAGCTGTCGAACACCGGATCGAGATGCGTTGCCGCAAAGGTAAAGACCAAGCTATCGCTCGGCTGCACTGTTGCATCGAATTCGAAGCCGCGCACCGACTGCTGGCCGGCGTTGAGCAGAGTAAAGCCCAGACCGGTGAAGATAAAGCTCTGGAAGTCCTCAATGGTCTGGTCGAACAGCGCGAGGTTGAAGCCAAAGCCGGGCCACTGAGCCTTGAGGCCGAGTTCATAGACTTGCGCATCTTCTGGCCCGGCAAAGCGGGTCCCCGTGCTCAGGTTGGGCGTGGCAAGACCCGCATTGGTAATTGGCGAGGGCGGAGCCAGGAAAGTGGAACCGCGAGCTGCGCTCGGCCCGGCACCAGGAGTGAAATCCAGCGTGGATGGACGGCTGTCACGCGACAGGTTGACCGAGCTCGCCTTGAACCCGGTCGCATAGCTGAAGTAGACGTTGACCTCGTTCGAGACCTGATAGGCCGCCCGAAGCAAATATGTGAACTGGTCGTCGTTGGTGCGACCCGGTTCGACCGCGTTGGGCAGGTCAAGGAAGCCAGTCTGGAACTGCAGCGCGCTGAGGCCGAGCAGGGTATTGCTTGCGGGATTCAATGCCGCAGCCTGCAGCCCAGCCTGCTGCGCAGCAGGAAGCGCCAGGAACTGCTCGCGTGTACGAACCGCACCGCCTGTGGCGGCAGTTATGAAGGCGTCAACCACGTTGATGTTAGCCAGCGGATCGGGCGCGACGGTGGCGATCGCGAACTGCTTGCGGTCATCGGTGTAGTTAAAGCCTGCGGTGAACACGAGACCATCAATCGGCTCGAAATCGATCGTTCCAAAGATTGACCAGGCCTGGTTATCGAGCTGGAAACGCTCTTGGCTCAGACTGTTTCCGCCGAGAATGCTGCCCGCCGGGAACGGAAGTCCGATCGCGCGGAGGCCTGCTTCGGCCTGTTGCAGTGCAGCCTCGCCAGCGCCAATCTGCTGTGCCGGGGTGATGCCGGGGATCTGCGATCCGATCAGCAGGGGGTTGGCGGCAAAAGCCGCACCGCTTGCTGCCGAGAATGCTGCAAAGTCACGGAAGTCTTCACCAATCGTCAGCGAGCTGTCCTGAGTGATCGATTCGTCGAAATAGAAACCGCCCAGCAGGAAGTTGATCGGTCCGTCAAAATCCGAGGTGACCCGGAATTCCTGCGTGAAGGTGTCAACCGCCTGATCGCGGGTTTCGACAGTAAGATCAGCACTGGTGAAGTCGACGTCCTGAACCAGAAGATTGCGCAGTTCGCGATAGGCGGTGATCGAGGTGAAGGTCAGGTTGCCGAGGTTCCAGTCTACCTGGCCAGAGAAACCGTAGTTGTCGTTCTCGTTGATCGGCGCGGCGTTCAGGAAGTTGTCGAAGCTGAAAAAATCAGTCGGAGCTTGCCCGCCGACGGCAGTGATGGCGTCACGAGTGGACGGACCGATCACCACGTTGCTGGTCTGGCAGCAGACTTCATCGATCCGCGAATAGTCACCGATCAGGCGGATCTTGATGTCGGGGGTCGGCTCGATCAGCAGGTTGCCGCGGACTGACCAGCGGTTGCGGTCGTTGATGTCTGCATTGTCGAGGTTGACGATGCGGCCAAACCCATCACGCCGTTGGTAGGTGCCGTCAAGCGACCACGCGATGTTGTCGGTGATCGGCCCGGTCACTTCGCCACGTACATTGACAGAGTTGAAGTTGCCGTAGGACGCTTCGATCTGGCCCCCGAATTCGTATTGCGGCTCCTTGGTAACGATCGAGATGACGCCCGCGGACGCGTTCTTGCCGAACAAGGTCGATTGCGGCCCGCTAAGCACTTCGATGCGCTGGATCAGGTTGAGGTCGGAAATCGCCGCTGCCGAGCGCGAGCGGAACACGCCGTCGATGAACACGCCTACCGAAGGTTCCACCCCGAAGTTGTTGTCACCGTTGCCGAAGCCGCGGATGATAAAGGTGGTGGCCGAGGAGGTCTGGAGCTGGCTCACCCGCAGCGAGGGGACCACGGTCTGCAGGTCGAGCACGTCGCGGATCTGCGCACGCTCGATCGTTTCGCCGCTGGTCACCGATACCGCGATGGGGGTTTCTTTCAGCGTCTGCTCGCGCTTGGACGCGGTGACGATGATTTCGTTGCCGACCTCGGGCTCGGCAGCCTCGGCCTCGGCCTCAGTGTCGGCATCCTGCGCGAATGCCATGCTCGGCATGGCCAGAGCGCAGGCTGCGCCCGCAAGCAGGGTGAATCGATATGCGCCGGCAGCGCCGGTGAAGGTCGAACGCATGGAAGCTCCTCTCCAAAAATCCCGCGACCCCGGCGCCCTATTGCGGGCACGCACCGTCCCAGTGCGCTCTCTCCCGAAGTCGTGTGGCCGCAGTGATACGCCAGCAGCGCGCTTGCCACAAGCGGCAGGCTGGCACTTTTGAGGGGCAAGTCACGTAAATGTTGCGCAAGAGTCACAGTGGATTGCCCCCTGCCATCCCATCGCCAAGCCCCGGCGCTTGCCCCTCGCGCGGACCCCTGCTAGGCGCGCTGCGCAATGCTGCATCGCAGCACCGGATCGCAGCTTCGGCGCATGCCGTAGCGTCCGGCGCTGTCGCCAACCCGCCACAAACCCCGCCTAACCGGGCTCGCCCCCAGCGCCCGCCCCGTTATCCTGCTCCGCCAATCCTCTTTCTAACCGGAATGTGCCCCGCACCCGGCTTTTTACCGGAAGTTTTCGCAAAAATGTCGTCCGCCCTCAGAAATATCGCGATCATCGCCCACGTCGACCATGGCAAGACCACGCTGGTCGACCAGCTCTTCCGCCAATCGGGCACCTTCCGCGAGAACCAGCGCGTCGAGGAACGCGCGATGGATTCGGGCGATCTCGAAAAGGAACGCGGGATCACCATTCTCGCCAAGTGCACCAGCGTCGAGTGGGAACAGGACGGCGCAACCACCCGCATCAACATTGTCGACACCCCCGGCCACGCCGATTTCGGCGCCGAGGTGGAGCGCATCCTCTCGATGGTCGA
>JACESM010000142.1 GCA_013911835.1 Porphyrobacter sp.
ATAGAGCTCATGTCTAGCAATACAGTTGGAGCCGGAGCCCTCATGACAATTCAGGTCAACATCACACCCAACGGCCGGATGAGCCTTCCGGCTGACATCAGGAAACGGCTCGGGCTTGTCGGCGGCGGCGCGGTCTATCTGGATGAGACGCCAGATGGTCTCGTATTGCGAACAGCCGCACAGGCTGTAGCCCGCGCTCAGGCTTTGGCGAAGCAGTACACCGAAGGAAAGCCAGAAGCGTCGGTCGAGGCTTTTCTGGCCAGGCGACGCGAGGATAGCGGCGAGTGAGCGACATCGTACTGGACGCCTCCGCCCTCATTGCCATGCTGAAGGGGGAGACGGGTGCCTACAAAGTCGCAGGAGCAATAGCAGACGCCCGGATATGCACGATCAACTATGCCGAGGTGGTCACCCACTTCATCCATCTTGGCATGCCTGAGCGCGAGGTCGATGCCATGCTCGATCCACTGCCGATTACGATTGTACCGACGGATAAGGCACTGGCTCAAATGGCGGGGCGGTTGCGGGCCATCACAGCCGGTCACGGCCTATCGCTTGGCGACCGGTTCTGCCTTGCGTTGGCGCAACGCGATGGTCTTCCGGCTTGGACGAGCGATCAGAGCTGGAAGGCGGTCGCCGATGCCGTCAAAATCAAGGTCATCGCTATTCGATGATTTCCAGAGGCGAGAGCAGAGCGGTTGCCATCTCACTGGTGTTGCGCCGCCACAATCCTGCCTGGCAGCTTCAACGGGTTTCTAGCCGTAAGCGGAAATTCGCAAATCGACCCCTTTGTGGACGTTAAGTTTCGCCCTGCGTTTTCCTGAAAGTAGCCACCCGCGCATGCTGCTCTCACTAGGCCGTGTTGACACAAGGCTTCAGCCATAGGCGGGCGGCGGCGAGGTTGAGGAAGCTCTCGAAGGATAGGACAGTCTTATCGTAGCGTGTGGCGATACGTCGCTGCTGCTTGAGCTTGCCGAACATGCGCTCGACACGGTTGCGGTCACGGTAGCGGAGATAGTCGGGATGCTCTGGCGCCTTGCGGTTCGAGCGGGGTGGGATGATCGGCAGGATACCCCGGATCAGCAGGCTTTCCCGGAGGCGGTCGCCATCATAACTCTTGTCCGCCCGCAGCGCGTTGGGCGTAGCAACGGGATCTCCATAAGCAGCTCGGCAGCGGTGTAATCAGAGGCCTCGCCGCCGGTCAGGGTGAAGCCGAGAGGCAGTCCCTGATTATCGCAGCGGGCGTGGATTTTGCACGTAAACCCGCCGCGTGATCGACCAAGAGCGTTCGCACAAGCCCCCCTTTTCCGCCCGCTGCCGAAAGATGGCCGCGAACGCTGGTGCTGTCGATCATGTGATGCCAGTCGTCGGTCAGACTAAGATCAACCAGTGTTTGCAGCAGCGCATCCCAGACGCCCTTCTCGGCCAAGCGTCGGAACCGGACATAGACCGAGTTCCACTTGCCGTAGCGCTCTTGCATGTCGCGCCAGGGGCAGCCGACCCTCAACACGTGGAGCATGCCGTTGAGGAAGCGTCGGTTATCGCCCGCCGGTCGCGTCCAGCGTCCCCGCTCAGGCGGCAGCCCCAGCCCGATCAGTTCCCACTCCGCATCCGATAAGTCTCTGCGACCCATGACTGCTCCTCAAAAAGCAGTCTTGAATCAGATAACGGACTGTTTGGAAATCCCTTTTGTTAACACGACCTAGTACTTCTGGGACGTGGCGATAACGCAAGGTAAGCGTAGCAGTAGGGGTGGTTGTCCCTTGATTCCGGGGATTATCGATCTATTGCGCCGCGCGATGCAGTTGCCCGCGTTCCACCGAGAAGACCTTGCCTCTCTGAAGAATGTAGGTCGAGTGCGATCGCTTGCCTTGCCCGGCGGCAGAGACTTTTCATCCAACGACTATCTGGCCCTTGCGGGGTCTGATGTGCTGCGCAATGCCGCAAGGGCGGCGTTGGACCGCGGCGTTGCGGCAGGGTCGGGAGGGTCTCGGCTTCTGCGCGGCAACAATCCTGAACATGAGGCGCTTGAAGCCGCCGCGGCGCAATTCTTCGGAGTCGGTTCTGCGCTGTATGTTGGGTCGGGATTCGCAGCCAACAGCCTGCTGTTTGCAACCCTTCCGCAGCCGGATGACCTCATTCTTCATGACGCATTGATCCATGCCAGCGTCCACGAAGGGATGCGCTTGTCACGTGCCTCCCGCCGGATCTTTGCTCACAATGATGTCGGGGCCGCAGAGGCAGAGATCGCACGCTGGCGCAAATCTGGTGGCAGCGGAACGGTCTGGATCGCGTTCGAGACGCTCTACAGCATGGACGGCGACACCGCCCCCGTCGCCGATTTCATGACTTTGGCAGAGCGTGAGGGCGTAATGCTCATGATTGACGAAGCCCATGCGGTAGGGGTCTTCGGGCCGCAGGGGCGCGGGCTTGCATGGCAATTGCATGGCCGCGCCAATGTCGTAACACTGGCCACCTGCGGGAAAGCGCTCGGCTGCGAAGGCGCACTGATCCTGGCGGATCCGTTGCTGCGCGACTTCCTCATTAATCGCGGGCGCAGCTTCATCTTTTCCACCGCACCGTCTCCGCTGATGGCGGCAATAGTGCACGCAGCGATCCTGGCGGTCGGTGCCGCAGATGATCGGAGGGCCCGCCTGGCATCGCTGACCGAGTTTACAAGGAAAGTGTTCGCACCCTTCGTTGCTGCCCCAAGCCGCTCTCAGATCCAACCCGTCATCATTGGCGATAACGCGCGCACGATGGCTGTAGCAGCCCGGTTGCAAGCGCTCGGCTTTGATGTGCGGGGTGTGCGCCCGCCATCCGTGCCGCAGGGCACCGCGCGGCTGCGTATATCCATTACTCTTAATACCGATGAAGCCGCGATTGCGGCGCTCGGCGCTGATTTGAAAGACATTTTATGAAGCAAACCATTATCGTAACAGGCACCGATACCGATGTCGGCAAAACGGTTTTCGCCGCTGCGTTAACTCGCGCATTGGGGGCGTTTTACTGGAAGCCGGTGCAGGCTGGTGATGATGACGGCGGTGATAAGGACCGGGTGGCCGCGCTGGGCGTGCCAAAACAGAGGATACTGCCTGAAGCCTACAGACTGAAAACGCCGTGCTCGCCCCACCGTGCAGCGCGGATCGATGGGATTACCATTGATCTTGCACAGCTGGTCTTACCCGGGGGGGCCGGCCCACTGGTTGTTGAGGGCGCTGGCGGCGCGCTGGTGCCGGTAACCGACGACGTCCTTTACGCCGATATCTTCGCACAATGGGGGGCGCCTGCTGTGATTGTTGCCGCCACCCGGCTCGGCACGATCAACCACAGCCTCCTTACCATCGAAGCCCTGCGCGCCCGCAAGGTCAGTATTTTGGGCGTGGCGTTTGTCGGCGAACCGGAACCTGACAGTGAAGCGACCGTCTGCGCGATCGGGAAGGTAGCCCGTCTCGGCCGGTTGCCACGCCTTGCATCGCTGACGCCGCAATCGCTCGGCGATGCGTTTGCAGCCAATTTTGAAACTGGGCAATTTCTGTGATCGGCTCTCCGATCTGGCACCCGTTTACCCAACACGGGCTTAAAGAGCCGATCCCTCAGATTGTAAGCGCCCAAGGCGCAATTCTTCAAACCTCTGACGGTAAGGAGGTGATAGACGCCATTTCATCGTGGTGGGTCACAACTCACGGACATACCCACCCGCGTATCGCAGCCGCCATTGCGGAGCAGGCACACAAGCTTGATCAGATCATTTTCGCTGGCTGGACACACGAGCCTGCCCAGATGGTTGCTGATGAATTGTGCGCATTAATGCCGGACAGACTGACGCGGGTATTCTTTTCCGATTCCGGATCAACCAGTGTTGAGGTGGCGCTGAAAATGGCGCTTGGTTACTGGATTAACACAGGCGAACCACGGCACCGCATTGTCGTCATGGACAATGGCTACCACGGTGACACGATCGGTGCGATGTCGGTGGGCGCTCGGGGTGTGTTCAACAAGGCTTACCAACCTTTGCTATTCGACGTGACCACAATCCCGTTCCCACATCGCGACGGTGAACAGGCTACCTTCGATGCACTGGAGGCCGCCTGCCGTCAGGGTGCCGCAGCCTTCATCGTTGAGCCGCTTGTCCTAGGCGCTGGCGGAATGTTGATGTACACCGTTGAAACGCTTGCCGAGATGCACCGCATCTGCGCGGCCCACGGCACGCTTTTCATCGCCGACGAAGTAATGACCGGGTGGGGGCGCACTGGAACGCTGTTCGCCTGTGAGCAAGCCGGCATCGCCCCTGACATCCTGTGCCTGTCCAAAGGTCTGACAGGCGGGTCAATTCCGCTGGCGGTCACCATGGCGAGCGAACCTGTTTATCAGGCGCACTACGGCCCCGACCGGTCAACGATGTTCTTTCACTCGTCGAGCTACACCGCCAATCCGCTGGCCTGCGCTGCGGCAGCAGCCAATCTGGCAATTTGGCGTGAGGAACCAGTCCTCGCTCGGATCGCCGAACTGTCGATGCGTCAGGCGGGGCATCTGGACGACCTCACGGATGTTGCTGGCGTAGGCAACCCGCGCCAGATGGGAACGATCACCGCGTTCGACGTCGGGGAAGGAGGATACCTCTCCGACCTCGCGCCGACAATGCTGGCAATGTTTCGCGAACGGGGCGTGCTGCTGCGACCACTTGGCAACACGGTTTATGTTATGCCTCCCTATTGCATCACCGCTGAACAATTGGCCCGGGTCTACCGAGTCATTGAAGATGTGGTACAGCAACTCGCTAGGGGGTAAAGGAGCTGTCGTTGGCATTTATTTCCCGGACAGTCCCTGACTGGTTAAACGGTTGATCTATTCGCGCGGGTCTAGACCCAAGATTGATTGACCGATTCAGACGATGGCGGTTGATGCGATGCAGAATGCTGAAAAGAAGGCGTAGGCGGATCGGTCGTAGCGGGTGTGGTTGCGGCGCCAGTCCTTGAGACGGCCAAACGTGATTTTCTTCTGGCGCTAGCGGCCGAGTGCCGGGTTATGTGGGATGGCGATCTTGCGGTTTCGTTTGGAGAGGTTGCAGGCGGCAATACCGCGCTCCGTCAACGCATTTCGGAGCCCGTTACCGTCAAATCCCTTGTCGGTGATTAACTCTCTGGCTGACGGGAAGGCATTGAGAAGCAACGCCGCGCCACCATAATTACTGGCCTGGCCTTCGGTCAGCAGCATGACCACGGGCTGGCCCTGACCGTCGTTGACAGCGTGCAGCTTAGAATTCTGCCCGCCTTTGGTTCTCTCGATACATCGGGGGAGAGCCCCTTTTTGAGCAGGATGGCCGCCGTGCGGTCCGCCATCAGGTGCGTGGCGTCGATCATCACGCGGTCCGGCTTGCCGCCCTTGGCCGCCATGTAGGCAAAGATTCGTTTGAACACGCTCAGGCGGCGTCAGCAAGTGAATCGGTTGGACACCGTCTTGTGCGAGTCATAGGGCGTCGGCGCCTCCCGCCAACGCAGGCCAATCTTCAGCACGGGCATGATCCCCAAGATCACACGCCGATCATCAACCTGCGGAACCCAATCAAAATTTGAAAGAAGAACTCTATCCTTCGCATCTGCGATAGGCACAGCAGCCACACATCGAACATCGGCACCACCTCCTTGATGCCGCCACTAAATCAATGAGTTCACACTCACGCAGCCAATTGAATGGGTCCTGAGTTTAGTCGCTACTTGAATCTGGAGTGGCGCTGATCCACTCAAATTCAAGGTTGTCCAGGCAAGAAACGGCGATCGCGTCCGTCAACGTGGTGTAATTTCGGCGGTGGCCTTGGGTCATCGTCAGGCGGCCTTTGCGGTGATGTGTAGGGGCTGATTTTCCTCCTCGATCATGATGGTTTGGTTGAGTTCGGCCATGCCTTCGATCTGCATGTATCGGTGCTGGAGCTGCCACTCGTCGTTCTGCTCGAGCAGGACAGCGCCGACGAGGCGGACGATGCTGTCCTCGTTGGGGAAGATGCCGACGACATCGGCACGGCGCTTGACCTCCTTGTTCAGCCGCTCGAGCGGATTGGTCGAGTGTAATTTCGTGCGGTGCTGGGTGGGGAAGCCGGTGTAGGCGAGCACGTCGGTTTCGGCTTCGTCCATGCAGGCACCGAGTTTCGGCCAGCGGGTGCGCAACTGATCCGCGACCTGCCGCCAGACCTGCGTGGCGCTCTTCTGGTCGGGCTGCAGGAAGACCTGACGGATGGCGGCGGCGACCACGGTGTTCTGGCCCTTGGGCACATAGGACAGGGCATTGCGCATGAAGTGCACCCGGCACCGCTGCCAGGTAGCGCCCATGACGCGGGTGATCGCCCCCTTGAGGCCTTCGTGGGCGTCGGAGATGACCAGCTTCACGCCGGTCAGGCCGCGCCTGACGAGGTCCTTGAGGAAGTCGGACCAGAACACCTCGGCTTCCGACGGACCGATGTGCAGGCCGACGATCTCACGCCGGCCCTCGGTGTTGACGGCCATGGCGATTATTGCGGCAACGCTGATTATCCGCCCGCCTTCGCGCACCTTGAGATAGGTCGCATCGAGCCAGAGATAGGCCCACTCGCCGGTCAGCGGGCGCTTCAGGAAGGCCAGGACGCGCTCGTCGATATCCTTGCACAGCTTGGAGACCGTGGACTTGGAGATGCCGGTCATGCCCATGGCCTGGACCAGTTCGTCGACCCGGCGGGTGCTGACGCCGCCGATCCACGCCTCCTGGATCACCGCGACCAGAGCCTTCTCGACCATCTTCCTGGGCTCGAGGAAGCCGGGGAAGTAGGAGCCGGCCCGCAGCTTGGGAATGCGCAGGTTGAGTGTGCCGACCCGGGTGTCGAGCGAACGGTCGCGATAGCCGTTGCGCCAGGTGGCGCGCTCGCCGCTGCGTTCGTGGCGCCCCGCACCGATCAGGCCGTCAACGTCGGCCTCCATGATCAGCTGCAGGACATTCTCGGCGATGGTGCGCAAAAAATCCGGTTGGCCGCCCTTCGCAGCCAGCTCTTCGATCAGTAATCTGTCCTCCGTCATCGGGAACTCCTCTTCGTCACGGTTGAAGTGTGCAAACTCCACCATAACGATGAGCCCGGTGGCCACCAGCGACGCCGCATTCCGGGGGGGCATGCCCCACCCCGGAATACATCATCGCATGCACCGGAAATTACACCACGAGCGCGGACGCTAGCTGTGCCGGTGATCTTTCTCGGGGCGGACACACCCGAGCTCGCTACCCGCCACGTTGCGGCAGCGATCGAGGCACTCCGCACTCACGACGTCGTAATCGGCCCTGCTGAGGACGGCGGCTATTATCTGATCGGAATG
>JACESM010000143.1 GCA_013911835.1 Porphyrobacter sp.
TCGTCTCGACCCAGCACGCGCCGGGCTATGACGAGAACGATCCGGCCAAGCAGGCGGAACTGGAAGCCTACGTCAAGAAGGTGATCGCCGATGTGATCCCGCCGGTGCTGCTGCGCGAGACCGAATACTTCATCAACCCCACCGGCAGCTTCGAAATCGGCGGCCCTGATGGCGACGCGGGCCTCACGGGGCGCAAGATCATCGTCGACACCTATGGCGGCGCCTCGCCCCACGGCGGCGGCGCGTTCAGCGGCAAGGACCCGACCAAGGTCGACCGTTCGGCCGCCTACATCACCCGCTACCTCGCCAAGAACGTGGTCGCCGCAGGCCTCGCCACGCGCTGCACCATCCAGATCGCCTATGCGATCGGCGTGTCGAAGCCGCTGTCGCTCTATGTCGACACCCACGACACCGGCACCGTCGGCGATGACAAGATCGAGCAGGCAATCCTCGGCATCGCAAAGCTCGGCGGTCTGACCCCGCGCGCGATCCGCACGCATCTCGGCCTCAACAAGCCGATCTACCAGCCGACCGCTGCCTACGGCCATTTCGGTCGCACCGCGGAAGGCGACTTCTTCCCGTGGGAGCGTCTGGACCTGGTCGACGATCTGAAGGTCGCGCTGGGCTGATTTTGCGGTAGGGTGCTGTCCGTGACGGCACCCACCCCTCCCCCCGCTGAACGCATTCTCGCGCTCGACGCGCTGCGCGGGATTGCGGTTATCGGCATCGTCGGCATGAACGTGCTCGCCTTCGCGTTGCCCGGGCCGGCCTATTACAACCCCCTGAGCTTTGGCGGCACCGGCCCGGCCGATTACTGGGTGTGGCTGGCGAGCTTCGTCTTTATCGAGGACAAGTTCCGGACGCTCTTCGCGATGCTGTTCGGCGCGGGGTGCCTGATCCTGATCGAGCGTGCGGGTGAGAAGCCGTGGCGCGCGCATTATGCCCGCATGTTCGTGCTGTTCGCAATCGGCCTTGTCCATGCGGTGCTCCTCGCCAGCAATGATGTGCTGCGCGCCTATGCGCTGGCGGGCCTCGCCCTGCCGCTGCTCGCGGGGCTGAACGCGCGCGCGCTGGTGACGGTGTCGCTGGGGCTGCTCGGGGTGCATCTCTTCCTCGGCATGGCACTGCTCGGACCGTCAGTGGCGGCCTGGGCGCAGGATCGCCAGGGATCGGATCTGCTGCTGTGGGCCGAGCGCCAGTTCGGGCGCGATCCGGCCGCGATCGCCGCGCTGCTCGAACAGGGGCGCGAGGCATTCGGCGAGCGCGTGGTGCGCCGCACGCTCGGCATTCCGGCGCAGATGACCGCGCTGGTGGCGGCGCTGCCGCTGAATCTCTCCGCAATCGCGCTGGGCATGGGGCTGTGGCGCGGCGGGATGCTGAAGGGCGAATGGCGCACCTTCCGGCTCCAGCGCGTCGCGGGTCTGGGCGCGCTGGTGGCGCTGCCGGGGCTGCTGGTGCTGGCCGGATGGCTGGTGAGCACGGGCTTCCCCGCCGCGCTGGTGGGGCCGGTGACGCTGCTGCTCTCCGCCCCCTTCGACATGGCACTGGCGGTGAGTTACGCAGGCCTGGCGATGGCCTTCCTTGGCGGGCCGGGCGCGGTGACGACAAGGCTGGCGAGCGCCGGCCGGTTATCGCTCACCAATTATCTGATGACGAGCGTGATCCTGTCGGCGATCTTCGCCAGCTGGGGCCTCGGCCTGTTCGGCGAGGTCAGCCGCTGGCAGGCCTTTGCGCTCGGGCTGGTGCCGGTGGCGGCGATGCTGCTGTGGTCGCCCTTGTGGACCGCCAGAATTGGACAGGGTCCGTTCGAGCGGCTGTGGCGCGCCGGGGCGCGGTTGCTCAGCTAGCCGTCTTCCCCGTGGATCGGCGAGGGGCGGTCGAGCGCGAGTTCGGCGTCGGAGAAGGTAAAGGGGCTGCGCACCCCGGCCATGCCGCCAAGTTCGATGCGCATCCCGCGCGCCACCACCTGCGGATCGGCGAAGACCTCGTCCAGGCGATTGATCGGCCCCGCCGGGACGCCCGCCGCATGGCAGGCATCGAGCAGGCCCTGCTTGGTCCAGCCGGCGGTGGCTGCGGCGATTGCGGCATCGAGCGCGGCGGCGTTGGCGGTGCGGTCACCGTTGGCGGCGAAGCGCGGGTCGGCGGCGAGATGCTCGAGCCCGAGCACTGCCATCAGCTTGTGGAACAGCCCGTCATTGGCAGGCGCAAGGATGACGTGGCCGTCGCTCACGGCGAACACCCCGTATGGGGCGACCTGCGCGTGGGCATTGCCCATGCGCGGCGGGTTGTGGCCGGTTGTGAAGTAGTAGGTCGCCTGATTGGCAAGCAGGCCGACCGAGCAGTCGAGCAGGCTCATGTCGACCTGCTGGCCGCGCCCCGTCCGCGCCCGCATCAAGAGCGCGGCCTGCACGCCGTTCGCCGCCCAGACGCCGGTGGCAAGGTCGCTGATCGAGATGCCCATCTTGACCGGGTGTCCCGCAGGCTCGCCGGTCAGCGACATGAGGCCGCTCATGCCCTGTGCGACGAAGTCGTATCCCGCCTCGTGCGCCCTCGGGCCGGTCTGGCCGAAGCCGGTGATCGAGCAATAGACGAGGCCGGGATTGGTGGCGGCAAGCGAGGGGTAGTCGAGGCCGAACTTGGCGAGGGAGCCGGTCTTGAAGTTCTCGATCAGGACGTCTGCGCGTGCGCACAATGCTTTGACCCGCGCAAGATCGCCCGCGTCGGAGAAGTCTGCGATGATCCCGCGCTTGCCGCGGTTGCAGGCGTGGTAATAGGCCGCCTCGCGGTGGACGCGGCCCTCGGCGTCGGTGCGCTCGACCCAGGGCGGGCCCCACAGGCGGGTGCCGTCCCCCTCGGGGCTCTCGACCTTGATGACGTCCGCACCCAGATCGGCGAGGATCTGCCCGCAGAACGGCCCCGCCAGCACCCGCGCCAGCTCGACCACCTTGAGGCCGGCGAGCGGCGTGTTGGGGTTGCGGGGCTGCGCGAGCCACATGGCCTATCTCGCCAGATGCTGGCGCAGGAAGCGGGCACTGTCGGCCAGCGCCGGACCCTTGGCGCGGAACGGGACCGAGAGCGCCATCACCACCTCCTCGTGGGTGAGCGGGCCGTAGTTGATGACCTCGGCGCGCGCGCCCAGCCCTTGCAGCTTGGCGGCGAGGTTGTTGGCGTTCTTCGGCCGCACGGTCTCGTCGCCATCGGAGGTGACGAGGAGCAACGGCGGCGCATCAGCGCGCGCAAAGGTGATCGGCTGCGTCTCCTCCGGGCGCGGCCATTGGCTGAATGCGGCAATCGAACGCGGGCTGTCGAAAGGGTAGAAGTCGTAAGGGCCGGACAGGCCTACCGCTGCCCTGATAAAGCCCGGATCGACCCCGGCCGCTTCCAGCCGTTTGCTATCCAGCGCCAGCATGACCGCCTGATAGGCGCCCGCGGAATGGCCCATGGCCGCCACCTGTTCGGGATCGCCGCCGTAATCGGCGATGTTGTCTTGCACCCATGCAACCGCCTCCGCCCCATCATCGAGGAAGGCCGGGAAACGCACCTGCGGCACCTTGCGATAGTCCGGGATCACGACAAGAAAGCCCTGCTTAGCAAGCGCCCGCCCGGCAAAAGCATAGGAGGTGCGGTCGCCCTTGGCCCAGCCGCCGCCATACCAGAAGATCACGACGGGAAGACGGATATCAGGCGATGTTTCCGGCGCCCAGATATCGAGCGTCTGCCCGTGCTTGCCGAAGGCGATGCCCTCAGCCGCCAACTTCGCACTGGTGCCGCCGCCCCATGCCCTGTCGTAATACGACAGCAGCCGCGGCGGCGAGGTGAAGGCCAGCACACCGCCGACCGCCGCGGCCAATGCAAGGCCGCCGATCATCAACTTGCGCTTCATCAGAGGACGTAATGCGCGGTGGTGGTCGCAGCGATGTCTGCCTCGGTCACGCCGGGCGCCATCTCGATCAGGCGGAACGGCTCGGCTTTCGAGGGGCGCTGGAACACGGCGAGGTTGGTGATGACCATGTCGACCACGCCTGCGCCGGTCAGCGGCAGGGTGCAGGCGGGAATGAACTTCGGCGTCCCGTCCTTGGCGGTGTGATCCATCACCACGATGATCTTCTTGACCCCTGCGACAAGGTCCATCGCCCCGCCCATGCCCTTGATCATCTTGCCCGGGATCATCCAGTTGGCGATGTCGCCGTTCTCGGCCACCTCCATCGCGCCCAGGACGGTGAGGTCGATATGCCCGCCGCGGATCATCGCGAAGCTGGTCGCCGAATCGAAATAGGCCGAGTGCGGCAGCTCGGAGATGGTCTGCTTGCCCGCATTGATGAGGTCGGCGTCGACCTCGTCGTCATAGGGAAAGGGTCCGATGCCGAGCATCCCGTTCTCGCTCTGGAGCGTCACCAGCATCCCTTCGGGAATGTGGTTGGCCACCAGCGTCGGGATGCCGATGCCGAGGTTGACGTAATAGCCATCCTTCAATTCGCGCGCGGCGCGGGCGGCCATCTGGTCGCGGGTCCAGCCCGTGGGGAGGGGTGCGGCGTCGGCCATGCGGGGGAAACTCCTGAGAACCTACCGAAAATTGAGAACGAAAAACTCGAATTCGCCGTGGCGCATGATCCCGTCACCATCCTCGTCGAACCACGCAACAAGATAGAGCGGGCCCTTGCTGGAAGCGATCGGCGTCTCGCGCCACTCGCCTTGCGCATCATCTGCGCCGATGGCCGAGTAGAAGACAGCATGGCGATCCGGATCGGGTCCGAGCCGCAGACCGGTGAGGTGGTTGTGCGCCTCCTCGCCCAGCTTGAGCACGCCCGATCCTGCAGCGGTGTCGGCATAGCCGGTGCCGGGGCGGAAGAAAGGCGGCAGTTCGGTGAGAGGCTCCGGGCCACGGCGGGCGTCGACGTTGGCTGCGACGAAGATGCTATCGTCCCTCCATGCGGCGATCTTGTAGGTGTCGTCTGACCCGCGCCGGGGCAGCACGATGGTGAAGGGCGCGCGCTTCAGCGTCACCTCGGTGCGCAGCAGATCTGTCGTGACCAGCGGCGCATCGGCCCCGCCCTGTTGGAATCGGAGCGCAAGCCAGGGCGAATGGGCCACGGCAACCTCGTCAGCCGCCAGCGGCGCGGCAAAAGTCAGGCCCAGCAGCGCCAGCGCACGCAGGAGCATTCCCATCGGCTCACTTCCCCAGCAGCGGTGCGATCAGGAACCAGCCGTCGCCGATCAGTGGCTCGATCCCTGCGCCCGCCTCGGCGTTGCGCAGGTATTTGAAGCGGGTGTCGAAATCGGTCCGGTCATCACCGGCGATGGCGACGACGCAGGCAATCCCGGCGAGGTTGGCGCGGCGCTGGTCCTTGGTATCGCCCTCGTCGCGGCGCATCGAGATGATGTCCTGCCCGCGCGGGTCGAGCCCCGATTGCTCGAGCGCGGTGCGAAGTGCGCCCGACTGGGTGGTCGAAAGGTCCGAGAGCCAGGCAATCTCCACCCCTGCCTCGCGCAGCACCGCCAACCCGAGCGCGAGGCCGGGCTGCCGGGCGGGGCTTGCCGGAGGCACGAAGGTGCCACCCGCCGGATCGAGATCGATCACCGCCACCAGCGCCTCGCCCACCGAACAGCGGCGGCGCTTGCCGTCGAGCGCGATTGGATCGCTGAGGATCGCCGAGGGCAGTTCGGCCCCCTGTGCGGCCTGACGGGCAGAGGCCTGACCATAGCGCACGAAGCGCGCGAAGTTGGCCTGATTTTCGGGGATCGGGCGCGCCGGATCGGGATAGGCGGCAACCGGCCCGAGTGCCACTGCTGCGGGTGCGGGCGCAGGTGCGGGTGCGGGTGCAGGCGCGGGCGTGGGTGTAGGCGTGGGTGACGGCGACGGAGCAGGCGTGATATTTATGACCGTCTCGCGTGGCAGCGGTGCAGGTGCAGGGGTCGGCGCGGGCTCCACCGCCGCCACCGGTGTCGGCGCAGGCGTAGGCTCTGCGGCAGGCTCGGCCTTGTCCTCGTCCTTCAGCACCCGCGAGCCGAACATCGTCGAGCCCGCGATCGCCGGGATCACCGCCGCCACGCAGCCCGACAGGCTGGTGCCCGCCGCCAGCGCCAGCAGCGCCGCAAACCTCTTGTCCATCACGCCGTCTCCCTCTCCCGCACGGTCCGGAATTCGATCTTCTTGTCATATGGCGCGCCGAGCACAAGCCGGTTCACGAATACCCCCGCCAGATGGATCTGGTCAGGGTCGAGCGCGCCCGCGGGCACCACTTCTTCGACCTCGGCAACGCAGATCTTGCCGCAGGTTGCCGCAGGCTGGTTGAAATTGCGCGCGGTCTTGCGGAACACGAGATTGCCAGTGGTGTCGGCCTTCCACGCCTTGACGATGGCAAGGTCGGCGAAGATGCCGTGTTGGAGGATGTAGGTCTGCATCACCCCGTCACGGTCGGGGAAGTCCTTGTGCTCCTTGCCCTTGGCGACTTCGGTGCCGACCCCGGTGCGGGTGTAGAAGCCGGGGATGCCCGCACCGCCTGCCCGCATCCGTTCGGCGAGCGTGCCCTGCGGACAAAACTCGACCTCGAGCTCGCCTGCCAGATACTGCCGCTCGAACTCCTTGTTTTCGCCGACATAGGAGCTGATCATCTTCTTCACCTGCCGGGTGCGCAGCAGTTTGCCGATGCCCTCGTTGTCGATCCCGGCATTGTTGCTGGCGAAGGTGAGGTTCTTCACCCCCGAATCGCGGATCGCGTCGAGCAACCGCTCGGGCAGGCCGCACAGGCCGAAGCCGCCGGCGGCGATCAGCATGTCATCGCGCAGCACGCCGGCGAGCGCGCTGGCGGCGTCGGGGTAGAGCTTGGTCATCGGGACGGGCTGCCTCTCGTGGTATCGCGCAAGGGTGATCCCTGATGGCGGGATCGGCTTGTTGATTAGAGCGTTCGGCGGAGGCTGTCACGCCTTGTGCGAGCCCGAGTCGAATCGACTTTCATGTTGCGACGCAAAACGTTCACAAAGCGATTTTCTGCCTACGTTTTAAGCGACTGCTGCCGTTTTGGGCAGAAATTTGCAAGTTTGCGCACATATCTGCATCAAATGGGAAGTCAGTTGCGTTCTTTGCAATCATGTAGGCATGTTTCGCACTTGCACAATCGATCAATCTGCGGCATTTGGAAGGTGCCTTTCAGGCATCCTCTCCCAAACTTTCCAAGCCCGGCACTCGTTGCCGGGCTTTTTTCTTGCCCACCTGCGCTGCCGCCCACGCGCCGCGGCAAGATCCTTCACCAATTGCATTCGTTTGCCCGCCTTCCTAGCTATCGTTTTCGAAACGAAGAACAGGAACGTCCCGATGGCCGACGCCGAAACCGCC
>JACESM010000144.1 GCA_013911835.1 Porphyrobacter sp.
ACATGACCTTTGCCAAAAAGGCGGGCGCGGCGGCAGGCCTCTGCGTCGCCCCCTATTACAACCGCCCGAGCCAGCGCGGGCTGATCGCGCACTTCAGCTATCTGGCGGAGAACTGCGACCTGCCGATCGTGCTGTATAATGTACCCGCGCGCACGGTGACCGACATTCTCGACGACACGGTGGTCGAGCTGGTGCGCAAATATCCCGACCGGATCATCGCCATCAAGGACGCAAGCGGAGACCTGTCGCGCGTCGCCGATCACCGCATGGGGATCGGGCGCGAGTTCTGCCAGCTGTCGGGCAATGACGAGTTGTGGCTGCCCCACGCTGCGGCGGGCGGGCGCGGGTGCATTTCGGTGACGGCGAATGTCGCGCCGAAGCTGTGCGCCGAGTTCCACGAGGCGATTGCGGCGAACGAGCTCAAGAAGGCACGGCAGCTCAATGACCGCCTGTTCCCGCTGCACTATGCGATGTTCTCGGACGCGAGCCCGGCGCCGGTGAAATATGCGCTCGCCCGCGTGCACGATTGGATCGAGCCCGAAGTGCGTCTGCCGCTGGTAGAGTGCTCGGAAGAAGCCAAGAAGGCTGTGGACGAGGCGCTGGTGCTGGCGGGGGTGTTGGAGGACTGAGCGAAAGGACGCGCTTTAAACCACCTCGTCCTCGTCCAGCAGCCGTTCCGCATTGCCCTCGGGTTCGCTCGCGAGGATCGCCTCGGTGATCGAATCGATCTGCGCGCCGACGCGTTCGGGGTGGTCGATCGCGGCGATGTGGAACAGCGCGTCGCCCTGGTGGACCACGGGCAGGGTGGCGTGGCCGATGACGATGCCGTCGACCGGGCTGACCAGCGGCTCGGCCTCCTCGCCGAACAGCCCGGCGACGGTGGCGAGCACGTCGCCCTTGCGCACTGGATCGCCCGAGGTGCGCTCCGCCTGCATCACCCCGCCGCGGGGCGCGCGCACCCAGGTGGTGCGGTTGGCGCGCGCCGGGATGCCGACCGCGCCGAGCCCGTCGTCGGCCTCGATCATGCCGAGATGCGCGAGCACGCGGGTAACACCCTCGACCCCGGTCTCGACCGACAGCCGGTCGAAGCGCAGCGCCTCGCCCGCCTCCATCAGCAGCATGTCGACCCCGTGCTTCTGGGCAAGGCCGCGCAGGGAGCCGTCGCGCAAGGGGCTCTCGATGATGACCGGCGCGCCGAAGGCCATGGCCAGCTCGATGAGCTTGCGGTTGCCCGCAGCGATGCGGATCTGGGGGAGATTATAGCGATGGATCGCGGCCGAGTGGATGTCGATCCCGAGCTCGCAGCGCGCCACCACCTCGCAGGTGAAGATGTGCGCCAGCTGCCCCGCGAGCGATCCCCCCGCGCTCCCCGGGAAGGAGCGGTTGAGGTCGCGCCGGTCGGGCAGGTAGCGCGAATGGCTGATGAAGCCGAAGATGTTGGCGACCGGCACCAGCAGCACCGTGCCCGCCAGCGCCTCGGGGTTCAGGGATTGCGCGAGGCGCTGGATGATGGCGGTGCCGATGATCTCGTCGCCGTGGATCGCCGCGCTCACGAACACCGCCGACCCTGCCTTCGCGCCGTGCAGCACCCGCACCGCGAGGCTGGAGGTGGTGCCGGTCGCCATGGTGGTGATCGGGAAGGCGACATCGGCCTGGCTGCCGGGCGCGATGCTTGTGCCGGCGATGATGAATGGCTGCGGCGTGGTCATGGCGCGCGGTTCCCCCTGTTGCCCCGCCCCGATGCTAGCTTGGGACGCGGCGAAGCGCAAAGGGCCTCGCTTTTTGAGCGATGCACGCCTACATCGCCCGGCCTTATGGCTCGTCCCAAACCCGTAACCTTCGACAAAGTGAAGATCGTCGCCGAGAACCGCCGCGCGCGGTTCGATTACTTTATCGAGGATACCTTCGAAGCCGGGCTCGCCTTGCAGGGCACCGAAGTGAAGGCGCTGCGGGCGGGCGAGGCAAGCATTGCCGAAAGCTATGCCGAGGTGAAGGACGGGCAGGTCTGGCTGATCAACGCCAATGTGCCCGAATACAGCCACGGCAACCGCCTCAACCACGAGCCGCGCCGCCCGCGCAAATTGCTGCTCCACGAGCGCGAGATCGAGAAATTCGTCGGCGCGGTGGAGCGCAAGGGCATGACGCTGGTGCCGCTGTCGATCTACTTCAACCGGACGGGCCGCGCGAAGGTCGAACTCGCGCTCGCCAAGGGCAAGCAGAACCACGACAAGCGGGCCAGCACCAAGGAGCGCGACTGGAAGCGCGACAAGGCCCGCCTCATGCGCGAGCGCGGCTAGCCTAGGAATTTTCACGAAGGGTGCAGGTTCACCCACTGGTCACCCGCGCTGTGCTACCCATATGGACGATATGCCGGTCCCCTCGATCCCTCCAGCCTCCGAAAGCCTCGGCGCATGAGCGCGCCGCCCCCTGCCAAGCCCGGCCTCGGGCTGCGCTCGAAGACCTGGGCGATGGACGTGATCCGCAGGAACACGCCCACGCGCGAGGAGATGGCGCAGAACAAGTATCTCGCCCCGATCGCGCACCGCTTTCTCTCGCCGGAGCTGTGGCGCTTCACCCGCCGCTCGGTGCCGCGCGGCGTGGCGCTGGGGCTGTTTGCGGCCTTCATCATCCCGATCGGCCAGATCTTCCTCGCGGCCTTCCTCGCCTTGCCCTCGCGCGCCAACGTGCCGCTCGCCGCGCTGGTGACCTTTGTGACCAACCCCTTCACGCTGCCCTTCTGGCTGGTGGTGGCGAACAAGGTTGGCAACTTCACCTTGCGGCTGGATGTGGCCGGCCCCGCGCTTGCCAATGCCGAAAGCGGCAAGGGCGCATGGGCGATGCTGATCGATCTGTTCCAGATGGCAGGCGCGACCGCCTTCGGCTTCATCGTGCTTGCGACTGTTACCCCGGTGATCGGCTGGATGCTGTCGGGCTGGGTGTGGCGCGCCGTGGTGTCGCGCAAGCGCGCCAGACGGTTGAAGGCGATGGAAGCGCGGCTCGACCGGCGGCTCGGGGCGCGGTAGGGAGGGCATTTCCGCCGCCTCCCCGTTCCGCCGTCCCGACAGCCCAAGGAGCCCGCCTCTCGTGTCCCGCCGCACCGGCATCCAAGTCAGCAGTCCGACCCCCGCCGATGATGCCGAGGGCGCGGCTGCGCTGCCGCCCGTCAGCCTGCTCGCCGGGCTCGGCGGCGGGGTGATCGCGAGCGCGCTGGTGCTGTGGTTTGCCACCGGCAGCGCGATCGTGGCGCTCGCCTTCGTGCTGGCCGCAGGGATGCTGCTGGGCGGGGTGGTGCTGCTCGACCGGGTGCGCGCGCCGTCCGAGGCGGGCAGCCTCGCCGCCCCCGACTGGAGCGTCACTGTCGCCGCGATCGAGCGTGCGGGCGAGGCAATCGCGATCACCGACCGCGCCAACCGCATGGTCTGCGCCAACCTGTTCTTCCTCGACAGCTTCGGCGCGGGTGCTGCGCCGCCCGCCTTGCCGATGGGCCGCGAGGCATTGGAGGCGGTGACGCTGCTCGCGCGCAATGCCTGGCGTGACGGCACCGCGAGCCTTGATGATGTCGAGGCTTCCGACGAGACCCGCTGGCAGATCGCCGCCACCCGCGCCGGGCGCGGCGATGACCATCTGATCTGGCGGCTGAAACCGCTCGCACGCACGGGCGGCGAGAGCCTGCAGGCGCTCGATCTGGCCGGCCCCTTCGGCAAGATGCTGAGCCGCGCCGGAATTGAAAGCGCGATCACCACCTCGGGCGGCGTGATCCGCGCGGTCAGCGCCGGGTTTGCCGAACGCGCCGCGGGGGACGAGCGCGCGAGTCTGGTGGGGCAGGACTTCGTGAGCTTCCTGCGCTCCGACGAGCGCGACCGCATCTTTTTCGCCCGCGAAGGGCGCGGCGGCACGCCGCAGACGCTGGTCGATGTGCCGCTGGTCAACCCCGACGAACGCGTTACAGCCGCCGGGCCGGATGAAGCGACCTCGCTGATGCTGCTGATCGATTCGGGCATCGGCTCGGGCTGGGACGGGGCCGCGCAGGCGGGCGTCGCGCAGCTCGACGCGCTGCTCGCGCAGCTGCCGCTCGGCCTTGCGATGACCGACCGCGACGGGCGCTTCCTGTTCGCCAACGAGGCCTTTCTGCGCAGCGTCGGCCGCGAGGGGCGGGGGCTGCCCGCCTTCCCGACCGATCTCGTCACCCGCGAGGACAAGGCCGCGCTTTCGGACGCGGTGCGCCGCCACGGGCGGGGCCCTGCGACCAGCGGCGATGTTGCGGTGCGGCTCACCAATTCGCCCGAGGAGCCGGTCAGCCTCGGCCTTGCAGGCGTGCGGGGGCTGGGCGAGGCGGCGGTGCTGCTCAGCCTTGCCGACACCAGTCAGGAAAACCAGCTTCGTCGGCAGGTCGCGCAGGCGACCAAGATGCAGGCCGTCGGCCAGCTTGCGGGCGGGGTCGCGCATGATTTCAACAATGTGCTGACCGCGATCATCGGCACCTGCGACCTGATGCTGCTGCGCCACATTCCGGGCGACAGCGACTATGACGACATCCAGCAGATCCGCGCCAATTCGAACCGCGCTGCCTCGCTGACGCGACAGCTGCTCGCCTTCTCGCGCCAGCAGACCCTGCGGCCCGAGATCATCCAGCTGCCCGACGTGGTGAGCGAGGTGAGCCCGCTGATCAAGCGGCTGCTGGGCGAGAAGATCACCTATTACGTCCAGCACGATCGCAATCTTGGGCCGGTGCGGGCAGACCCGCAGCAGCTTGAGCAGGTGATCATGAACCTTGCGGTCAATGCGCGGGACGCGATTCAGTCGCGCGGGCAAGGGGTGGGGCGGATCTCGCTCTTCACCCGCTCGCTTCAGGCCAAGCAGGTGATCCAGCTGGGCTCGGAAGTGCTGCCGGCCGCCGACTACACCGTCCTCATCGTGCAGGACACCGGCGGGGGCATCCCGCCGCATGTGCTGCCCAAGCTGTTCGAGCCCTTCTTCACCACCAAGGAGCAGGGCAAGGGCACCGGCCTTGGCCTCTCGACCGCTTACGGGATCGTCAAGCAATCGGGCGGGTTCATCTTCGCCGACAATATCACCGACAAGGGCGGCCACCCGCTCGGCGCGCGTTTCACGGTCTATTTCCCGGTTCACCGCGGCGAGGTGACGCGCAAGCGCCCGGTGCAGGAGATTGTCTCGTCCGACTGGTCGGCGGGGGGCAAGGTGCTGCTGGTCGAGGACGAGGACATGGTCCGCGTCGTCGCCGAGCGGGCGCTGACCCGCGCGGGCTATGAAGTCACGCCTTGCGCCAATGGCGAGGAAGGGCTGGCCGCGATTCTCGAGGGGACGACGCAGTTCGACATCGTGGTGAGCGACGTGGTGATGCCCGGCATGGACGGCCCCGCGATGGTCCGCGCGATCCGCGCCAGGCTGCCGAAAATCCCGGTGCTGTTCATGTCGGGCTATGCCGAAGAGCAACTCAGGCGCGATATCGACATTCCCGACATGCACTTCATCGCCAAGCCTTTCAGCGTTGCCTCGATCGGCGACAAGGTCGGCGCGGTGCTGCGCGAGGCGCGGGCCGAGGCAGGCGCGCCGCGCTAGCGGGCGCAGGGGAAGGGACAGGGGGGGGCGCAAATTTCTTCCCCGCCTGCATATCGTTCACCTTTGATAAAGCCGCAGAATCGTTCATCCTGCCCAACGACAAGTGGAGGGGACTGGCATGATCAACCGTGCGATTTTCGGCGCGTGCACCATTGGTGCGGCGGTTCTGGCGGCAGGCGCCGCAGCGCAGGATGCGGAGGAAACGCCGGCCTCGGCCCAGACCGCTCCCGCGCCCCAGACTGCACAGGGTGACGTCGCGATCACGATCTACAATTCCAACCTCGCGCTGGTGCAGGACGTGCGCAGGCTCGCCATCGCGCAAGGGCGCAGCCGGGTCGAGTTCCCCGACGTCTCGGCCCAGATCCGCCCCCAGACGCTGAGCTTCGCCGCCGCGAACACCACGATCATCGAGCAGAATTTCGACTACGATCTGCTCACCCCTTCCAAGCTGATGGAAAAGGCCATCGGCCAGACCGTCACGCTGCTGCGCACCAACCCGGCCACCGGCGCCGAAACCCGCGAGCGCGCCAAGGTGCTCTCGGTCGCGGGCGGGACGGTGATCCAGATCGGCGACCGGATCGAGGTGCTGCGCGATGACGGTCTGCCGGTCCGCGTGATCTTCGACCGCGTGCCCCCGGGCCTGCGCGCGCGCCCGACGCTGTCGGTCAACCTCGATTCGACCCGCGGCGGCACGCGCCCGGTCAATCTGCGCTACCTCACCGGCGGGCTCGGCTGGAACGCCGATTATGTCGCGCTCTACAACGAGAGCGCGGGCACGATTGACATGCAGGGCTGGGTGACGCTCACCAACAACACCGGCACCACCTTCCACAATGCCGATACCGTGCTGGTCGCGGGCGATCCCAATGGCGGCGGGAGCGGCGGGCGTTTCCGCGACCGCGGCCTCGTCCGCGCCGGAACCGAAGCCGCCGCGCGCGAGCGGCTTGGCGATTTCTACCTCTACCCGATCAGCGCGCGCACCACGATCGCCAATGCCCAGACCAAGCAGGTCAGTTTCCTCGACGTGCAGGCCGTGCCGGCCAAGAAGATCTACTCGCGCGAAATCTACTTCCGCCAGAACGACGAGGAGCCCAGCAATGTCGAAAGCCGCATCGCCTTTTCGACCTCGAAAGCGCAGGGGCTCGGCGACGCGCTGCCCGCAGGCACCGTGCGCTTCTACCAGCGCGACCGCGAGGGCACCCCGCAATTCATCGGCGAGAAGAGCATCGGCCACACCCCAATGGGCAGCGACCTCTCGCTGGTGACTGGCGATGCCTTCGACATCACCGTCAAGGCCGAAGTCGAAAGCCGCGAGACCATCACCGCGGCCGAATGGGAAAAGAGCGCGCGCTGGCGCGTGGTCAAGGATGGCCAGGTGGTCGAGGAAGGCACGTTCGAGCGGCCCAAGACCTTCTATCGCACCACCATGCGCTACACCCTCACCAACGCCAAGCGCGAGGCGATCGAGGTGCAGCTGACCCAGACGGGCCTTGGCAATAACTGGTGGTGGGATGATTACCGTGTCACCTCCGAGGATATTCCGGGCGAGCAATTGAACGTCGACCGGCGGCGCTACACCGTCCCCGTCCCCGCCGAGGGCGAGCGGGTGATCCGCGTGACCTACGAAACCCGTTACTGAGGGCGGGGGCATGGCGCGCGCTGTTCCAAGTCTCCCCTCCCCACGGGGAGGGGCCGGGGGTGGGGGC
>JACESM010000145.1 GCA_013911835.1 Porphyrobacter sp.
CGCGCGGCGGGCCCAGGGCGAGTAGGGATGCTGGCGCTCCACCTCGTCGAACAGCGCCGCGGCCTGCAGCGTGTTGCCCTTGTCGAGCCGCTTCTGCGCCTCGGCATAGAGCGATTCGACATCGCGCGCCACGTAGGCGACGTCCTTCTCCCCCCCGCCCCCGGCACAGGCCGAAAGGCCCGCAAGAGTGAAAGCGGCGAGCGCAGCCTGCGCCATACGAGTGGGGAGCTTCATCGACATGCCCGCCCCTATAACGAGGCCCGCCCTGAACGCCAAGTGAAGGGTGAGGCCCTGTGCGCAAGTCTTCAGACTTGCGCACCAGAGGCCGAACCCCGGCCGGCGGGTCGGCGTCAGCCGAACCCGTTCGGAAGCGAAGCTGGCCAAAGGCCACCACGCGGCTTCATCGAGGCGCCCTCCCCCGCCGCGCGAACATTTTCCTACTCGGCCATTTTGTGATCCTCTGCCTTCCCCCGATTGCCAGAGGCCCCGCCATGAACCGCCAAACCGGTCCCGAAACCGATCCCGCCCCCGATCCCTTGGCCTTCACCCCCGTCCCCCGCCAGCGCAAACGCCGCTGCGGATGGAGTGCGCCGCGCCAACGCGAATTCATCACCCACCTCGCCGAAACCGGCAGCGTGCGCGCCGCCTGCCGCCGGATGGGCGTGGGCGAGCACCAGGTCTATGTCCTGCGCAACCACCCCGAGGGCGCAAGCTTTGCCGCCGCCTGGGAAGCGGCGCTCGACATGGGCATCCAGCGGATCGAGGACACCGCGATGGACCGCGCGCTCAACGGCACCGAGCAGCCGGTCTATTACCACGGCGAGAAGGTCGGCGACCGCACGATCTACAATGACCGCCTGCTGATGTTCCTCCTCAGCAACCGCGCGCCCTCGCGCTTTGCACACGGCAATGCCCGCACCATCGGCAGCGTCAGCCCGCGCGAGCTCGACAAGCTCAAGAAGAAATGGATCGCCGAGCACGAGGCCAGCAAGCCCAACGTCTCCACCGCCGAGGTGCGCGCGAGCATCGACCGCAAGATCGACGACATCCGCCGCCGCATCGAACGCGAACGCCCCCGGCGCCGCGCCGTCCTCTCGGAAGACACCCTCGCCGCCTTCGCCCACTTCGCCAAGCTGCGCGACCGCGACCTCGACGCAGCGGGCGCCGACGAGCGCACGCGCAAGCTGGTGGGCGGCGACCTCGGCACCCCGACAGACTTCTACGACCCGCCCGCAACGCCGCGCCTCCCCGCACCGGACCGCGAGGCGGAGGAGCCGAGCCGCCACCCGCCCGAGGGCTACTCCTAAGGCAAGCCCAAGCCTGCGCCGCCGCCGAAGTCGAGCTGGACGCTGAAGGATGAGAGTTTTGATCCGTAGAGGGGTGGGATTGGCAGCCGCATTCTGGCAAAGCTGTGCCTATGGAACTGCCTGAATCGACCCTCGATCTCCTCCGCAATCTTGCACGCAAACCCGGCCACGACGAGGTCAAGGCCTATTTCCTCGAATTGCTTGTGCAGGAATTCGGCGCGGAACGATCCAGCCTTCAGTTCGAAAAGCGCCAGCCGGAAATCTGCGGGCGGCTCGATGCGCTGATCGGGCGCACCGTGTTCGAGGCAAAGCGCGATCTCGACCGCGAGATTTCCGACGTTGAGCGTAGGATGCCCGACTACCTCGCCGATTGCGAGCGCGAGCATGGTGAACCCTTCGTCGGGATCGCCTCGGATGGTTTCCGTTGGATCGTCTATGAACTCGCCAATGGCCAACTTTCCAAGATCAAGGAAACCACGCTTGATCCTGACAAGGGCGAGCAATTCCTCGCATGGCTCGATGGCATTCTTGCAATCAAGGGTTCGCTCCACCCCGATGCGCTGACCATCCGCGCCGAACTCGGCCCGGATTCGGTCGCTTTCAAACGGGTCGACCGGGAACTGCGCGCGCTGTGGAGCGAAGTCGAGGCGATCCCGGCTGAGGCACTGAAACGCCAGCTGTGGGCTGACATGCTCAAGCTTGTCTATGGCCGCGAGGTCGATGATCCCACACTGTGGTTCCGCCATTCCTACCTCGTCATCGTCACCAAGTGCATCGCGCTCGCGGTGCTCGACCTGCGCGAGGATGACCCGGCCCGGATGCTGTCGGGCCGCGCATTCGAGGCGGCGGGCATCACCGGCGCGGTGGAAAGCGATTTCTTCGACTGGATGGTCGCCACCCCTGCGGGCTGCACGCTGGTCGGCAAGATTATGGCCCACGTCCGCCGCTTCCGCCTGCGTGAGGTAGAAAGCGATGTCTTGAAGATCCTTTACGAAGCCCTGATCGATGCGAGTGAGCGCCACGGGCTTGGCGAGTATTACACCCCGGATTGGCTGGCCGCCAAGGTCGTTCGACATGCGGTGACTGCGCCGCTCGAACAACGCGTGCTTGATCCAGCCTGCGGTTCGGGAACCTTCCTGTTCCAC
Organism: Porphyrobacter sp.; assembly: GCA_013911835.1. Taxonomy (GTDB): domain Bacteria; phylum Pseudomonadota; class Alphaproteobacteria; order Sphingomonadales; family Sphingomonadaceae; genus Erythrobacter. The sequence goes on from JACESM010000145.1 coordinate 2,453, forward strand.
GCTGTCCGGCGGTTTCTGGCCGAGGCCGAAGATGCCGGGCTCGACCCGCGCGAGCGCGCTGCCGAAGCCTGCAAGTTCGTCAGCGGGGTCGATATTCACCCCGTCGCGGTCATCATCGCCCGCGTCACCTTCCTGCTGGCGCTGGCTCCGGCGCTTGACCGGCGTTCGGGCGGTTTCTCGGTCCCCGTCTACCTCGGTGATTCGATGCAACTGTCGATCAAGCAGGACATGGTCGAGCGCGAGCTGGTGATTCAGGTGCCCCCGCCGCGCGCGGGCGAAGGCAGCCGGGAAATGCTGAGCTTTCCTGAAACCTTCTGCCGCGATCCCGGCCTGTTCGACAAGGCGATCGAAGCGATGCGGCAGGGCAGCCTTGCCAGCCGCACCCGCGAACAGGTGGAAACCCAGATCACCCGCGAGACCCAGCAGCATTACATGCGCGAAATCACCGAGGAAGAAGCGCAAGCGATCCATGACCTCGGCGCAACTTACGAGACATTTCACCGCCTACGATTGGAAGGGCGCGATACGATCTGGAGCTATGTCGCGCGCAACCTGTCGCGTCCGCTGGCGCTGGCATCGGGCGGCGGATGGGCAAATGTGCTGGTCGGCAACCCGCCTTGGGTCGCCTATCGCCATATGAGCGCGGATTTACAGAAGCGGTTCAAGGAGATGGCGCGCGGAGAGAAAATCTACGTCGGCAATATTCCATCTCATAATGATCTGTGTGCGCTGTTCGCTGTCCGTGCGTCGCACCTCTACTTGCGCCCCAGTGGTCGGCTTGCGCTTGTGCTTCCTTTGGCAGCGTTGACGCGCGCGCAGTTCGAGAAATTCCGCATGGGGCGGTATGAATCCTACAACATCGCGTGGGACGAAGCATGGACAATGGACGATAGCGTCGTGCCACTGTTCCCCGTACCAGCCTGCGCGCTATTCGGCCGCAAGCGCGCGATTGGGAAAGCCACTCCTGACAAAGTGCGCGCATACTCCGGCACGCTGCCGATGCGCGATGCGCCGGAGGAAATAGCTGATCGGTATCTGCGCGTGATCAACAACGCGCCCGCACCAAGCACGGCGGTTCGCAGTGGCGGATCGGATTACCGAAACAGCTTCAGGCAGGGCGCCATTCTCGTTCCGCGCGCGTTCGTGTTGGTGGAGCGAAAGTCTTCGGGTCGGCTTGGCAGCAATGTGGATGCACCGTTAGTGGTAAGCCGCCGATCCAGTCAGGAAAAGGAGCCGTGGAAGGACGTTCCCGGCCTCGAAGGCAATGTCGAGAAAGAGTATCTGCGACCGGTTTTGCTGGGTGAATCGATTCTGCCCTACCGAATCTTTCAGCCATTCGAGGGCGTGATTCCCGTTACGTCGAAAGGTGAGCTTCTCAATTCGATCGCTGCGGCAAATATCGGGGAAAACCACATTTCTGCGTGGATGGCTGGCGCGGAAGCCGCATGGGATCAGAATGGCAAAGGCAACCGCTCCTTCGTCGAACAACTGAACTATATCAGTCAATTATCTAGCCAGTTCCCCATCGCGCCAGTGCGAGTAGTCTACACCAAGGCAGGCACTCAACCCGCGGCGTGCGTGATCAAGGATGAGCGCGCCGTCATTGACCATATGCTCTATTGGTCGAAGACCACCTCCGAAAAAGAAGCTTATTATCTCATCGCCATTCTAAACAGCGAGACTACCCGCGCGCTAGCCGAACAATACCAAGCCCGCGGGCAATTCGGCGCTCGCCATTTCGACAAAGTCATCTGGAACCTGCCGATCCCGGTGTTCGATCCCAAGAACACCCTCCACCGCAAGCTTTCCAAGGCTGGTGCGCGGGCCGAGGCTGTCGCCGCCGGGGTTGAGCTGGTCGAAACCGAGAAGTTCCAGCGGGCGCGCAAGCGTATCCGTGACGGGCTGATCCAGAACGGCATCGCCGCAGAAATCGAAACGCTTGTCGAAAACCTGCTCGCCGGCGATTGACCCCGGCCATCCCGCGCGGCACCTGTGCCGCCATGGCGCGCAACACCGGCATGGATGATCTTTTCGGGCACGTCCCGCAAAAGGGCGATCTGGCGCTCGACGATGCCTCGCCCGCAGTCGCAGTCTCCAGCGGTCCACCGGTCCATACCATCGACACCATCCGCGAGATGGTCGAAGGCCTGTTGCAGGAACTGGAGACGAGCGAGACCTGCCCGTGGAATCCGCGCGACCTTTACGGCAATCGCGGGATGTGGCGCCATTGGATGCACTGGTTCCGCAACACCGGGGAAGCGGAGGATTTCACCCGCCGCTTCCACGCGGCACTGACCCGCTTCGGCAAGCCGCTCGTCAACCCGCCTTTCGAAGAAGCGTGGGAAAACGGCGTGTTCGAGGAGACCCGCGCCACTGTGGAAGGCCGCGAACCGGACCCGCGCTTGCTGGCACCGGGCTAGCTACTCCTCCCCCATCCGCAGCGCGGCGATAAACGCCTCCTGCGGAATGGACACATTGCCGTACTCTCTCATTCTGGCCTTCCCCTTCTTCTGCTTATCCAGCAGCTTCTTCTTCCGGGAAATGTCGCCGCCATAGCACTTGGCGGTCACGTCCTTGCGCAGGGCGGCGATGGTCTCGCGGGCGATCACCTTGCCGCCGATGGCCGCTTGAATGGGGATCTTGAACAAATGCCGGGGGATGAGGTCCTTGAGGCGCTCGCACATGCCGCGTCCCCGCTCCTCCGCGTTCGCGCGGTGGACGATCAGGGACAAAGCATCCACGGGTTCGTTGTTCACGAGGATGTTCATCTTGACGAGGTCGCCCTCGCGGGTGCCGATCTGTTCGTAGTCGAAGGAGGCGTAGCCGCGCGAAATCGACTTCAACCTGTCGTAAAAATCGAAGACGACTTCATTCAAGGGCAGTTCGTAGCTGACCTGCGCGCGGCCGCCGACATAGGTGAGTTCGGTCTGGATGCCGCGGCGGTCCTGGCACAGCTTGAGGATCGCGCCGAGGTATTCGTCGGGGGTGTAGATCACCGCCTTGATCCACGGTTCTTCGATGGCGTCGATGCGGTTTTCGTCGGGCCAGTCGGCGGGGTTGTGGATGTCGATGACCTTGGCATCCTCGTAGCGCGAGTGGCCGAGGTGGAGGCGGTAGACCACCGAGGGCGCGGTGGTGATGAGGTCGAGGTCGTATTCGCGGCTGAGGCGTTCCTGGATGATTTCCAGATGCAAGAGGCCGAGGAAGCCGCAGCGGAAGCCGAAGCCCAAGGCGGCGGAGGATTCCATCTCGAAGCTGAAGCTCGCATCGTTGAGGCGCAGCTTGCCGATGCTCTCGCGCAGCTTCTCGAAATCGGCGGCGTCGACCGGGAAGAGGCCGCAGAAGACCACGGGCTGGACTTCCTTGTAGCCCGGCAGCGCCTCGGTCGCGCCGCCCTTCACCGTGGTGATGGTGTCGCCGACGCGGGCCTGTTCGACTTCCTTGATCTGCGCGGTGATGAAGCCGATCTCGCCCGGGCCGAGTTCGGCAAGGTCTGTGCGCTTGGGGGTGAAGCAGCCGACGCGGTCGACGAGGTGTTGCGTTCCGCCCTGCATGAAGCGGATGTTCAGCCCCTTGGTGAGCTTGCCGTCGATCACCCGCACGAGGATGACGACGCCGAGATAGGGATCGTACCAGGAGTCCACGAGGCTGGCGGTGAGCGGGGCCTCGATCTTGCCCTTGGGCGAGGGGATGCGGGCGACGACGGCTTCGAGCACGTCCTCGATCCCGATGCCCGATTTGGCGGAGGTGAGGACGGCGTCGGAAGCGTCGAGCCCGATGATCTCCTCGATCTCGGCCTTGACCTTTTCGGGCTCGGCGGCGGGGAGGTCGATCTTGTTGATGACGGGGACGATCTCGTGATCGTGCTCGATCGACTGGTAGACGTTAGCGAGGGTCTGGGCTTCGACGCCTTGGGCGGCGTCGACGACCAGCAGCGCGCCCTCGCACGCGGCGAGGCTGCGCGAGACCTCGTAGGCGAAGTCGACGTGGCCGGGGGTGTCCATCAGGTTGAGCTGATAGGTCTCGCCGTTCTTGGCGGTGTAGTTGAGGCGCACGGTCTGGGCCTTGATGGTGATGCCGCGCTCCTTCTCGATGTCCATGTTATCAAGGACTTGCTCGGACATCTCGCGCGCGGTGAGGCCTCCGGTGAACTGGATCAGCCGGTCGGCAAGGGTCGACTTGCCATGGTCGATATGCGCGATGATGGAGAAGTTGCGGATATGGGAAAGGTCAGTCATCGCCGCGCGATGTAGCGCCCGGTCACGGCAATGTCATTCGCCAAAAACGCAACTGCCCCAAGGGTGTCAAACCTGCTCGACGCGAGGGGGAAGCGCATAGCCGAACTTGGGCACCGCCCCGCGCTGATCGACGCCGATAAACTTGCCGGGCGCAAGCGGGGCAAGCGGCGCGCCTGCTGCAGCGAGCGCATAGGGAGAGACGCGGTTGCGGGTGCACAGGCCGCCCGAGCCGTCCTCGATCAGCGACTGCTCGAACTCCAGCCCCTGCACATCGCCGTTGGAGCGCGTGACCGTTGCCACCGCGAGCTGCCCGCCGCCAAGGTCCACCACGAACTGCGTGCCCTTGGGGACATCGGCCAGCCCTTCGATCAGCGCGCCCGTCTTGGAGAGGTTGCGCAGCGTCACCTCGTAGGCATAGTCGTCGTGGATCACCTGGATCTTGCGGAACACCGTCCGCCGCCGGGCACGGCGGGCGCGATCGGCACCGGGATCGATCTTCCACGCGGCCCCAGCCATTTCGGCGAGCACCGTTTCGCCCTCGACCGGTTCGCTGAA
>JACESM010000146.1 GCA_013911835.1 Porphyrobacter sp.
CGGGGCTCGACTTCCGCGAGCACCGGCTCGAACCCGGTCAGGCGCTGCTGTTCAACGGCACATCACAGTGGCACCACCGGCACCCCATGAGCGGGGGCAGCTTCTGCAACATGGTGTTTTTTCATTATTACCCGGAAGGGTGCGACAACCTTGTCGAGCCGCACCGGTGGCAAGCCCATTTCGGCATCCCCGAACTGGGGCCCCTGTGCGATCTCTTCACGCACCCTGGCCATGACGGGCTGGCGTGAGCGCGCGCGCTGCCTCCCGGCGCGATAACGAGCGGGGAGGTGAACCGTGCCGCATGGCTCCTCCGGTCGGAGGGGCCGGCCGGCTGGGCACGACCTCTCCGACAACAGTGTAGCGGCTGTTAGCGCGGGGCCATGCGGCCACCCCGAGCGTTAGCGAGGGGCCATTCTAATGGCGCCGTCGAGACGCACGTCCTCGCCGTTGAAATAGCCGGTCTCGATCATGGTCATGGCGAGCTTGGCATATTCCACCGGCATGCCGAGACGCTTGGGGAACGGCACCGATGCCGCCAGCGCATCGCGCACATTCTGCGGCGCGGCGGCGAGCAACGGGGTGTCGAAGATGCCCGGCAGGATGGTGTTGACGCGGATGCCCTCGTTCATGAGGTCGCGCGCGATCGGCAGGGTCATGCCGATCACCCCTGCCTTCGAGGCCGAGTAGGCCGCCTGGCCGATCTGGCCGTCCTCACCGGCGACCGACGCCGTGTTGACGATCGCGCCGCGCTCGCCGTTCTCGTCAAGCGGGTCGAGCGTCAGCATGCCTGCAGCCGACTTGGCGATGCAGCGGAAGGTGCCGATCAGGTTCACCTGGATCACGAAGTCGAAGGCCGAAATCGGGAAGTGCTTAATCGATCCGTCTTCCTTGGAACGGCTGGCGGTCTTGATCGCGTTGCCGATCCCGGCGCAGTTCACAAGGATGCGCTCCTGCCCGTGCGCTTCGCGCGCCTTGGCGAAACCGGCGTCGACATCGGCATCGCTGGTCACGTTGACGAGGCAGAAAACACCGCCCAGTTCAGCCGCGAGCGCTTCGCCCTTCTCGGCGTTCATGTCGAAGATCGCGACCTTCGCGCCCTTCGCGGCGAGCGCGCGCGCGGTGGCCGCGCCAAGGCCCGAGGCCCCGCCGGTGACGACCGCGGGGGTGTTGGCTGAAACTTCCATGGTTCTTCCTCTCAGATTGCAAGGGGTATTAGAGCGCCTCGATGATGGTGACGTTGGCGACGCCGCCGCCTTCGCACATCGTCTGCAGGCCGTATTTCTTGCCGCGCGCACGCAGCGCGTGAACCAGCGTCGCCATCAGCTTGGTACCCGAGGCGCCCAACGGGTGGCCCAATGCGATCGCGCCGCCATTGACGTTGAGCCGCTCGGGGTCAGCGCCAGTGTGCTTGAGCCATGCGAGCGGTACGGAGGCGAAGGCTTCGTTGACCTCGAACAGGTCGATGTCATCAATGGTGAGCCCGGCGCGCTGCAAGGCGCGGTCGGTGGCGAACAGCGGCTCTTCGAGCATGATCACCGGATCGCCCGCGGTCACGGTGAGGTTGTGGATGCGCGCCAGCGGCGTCAGGCCGTGAGCCTTCAGTGCCGCTTCCGAGACCACCAGCACCGCCGAGGAACCGTCGCAGATCTGGCTGGCCGAGGCCGCAGTGATCGCCCCGTCGGGCGAAAGCAGCTTGACCCCCGCGATGCCTTCGAGCGTCGCGTCGAAGCGGATGCCTTCATCGATGGTGTGGAGCTGCGGGCCTTCCGCAGTTTCGATCTCGATGGCGACGATCTCGCGCTCGAACGCACCAGCCTGCGTGGCGGCAATCGCCTTCTGGTGGCTGGCGAAGGCGAAGCGGTCGAGATCCTCCTTGGTGAAGCCGTGCTTCCTGACGATCATCTCGGCGCCCATGAACTGGCTGAAGTTGATGCCGGGGAACTTCGCCTCGATCCCGTCCGCCTTGGCGTAGAGGCCTTCCTTCATGTGCAGCGTCACGTTGGAGCCCATCGGCACGCGGGTCATGCTCTCGACCCCGCTGGCGATGACCACATCCTGCGTGCCGCTCATCACCGCTTGCGCTGCAAACTGGATCGCCTGCTGGCTGGAGCCGCACTGGCGGTCGATGGTGACGGCCGGGGTCGACTGCGGGAGCAGCTTTGATGCCAGCACGCCCATGCGCCCGACCTGCATCGCCTGCTCGCCCGCCTGACTGACGCAGCCGGTCACCACATCGTCGATCGCCTTGGGGTCGATCCCCGAACGCTCGACGATCGCATCCAGCGACTTTGCCAGCAGATCGACCGGGTGCACCCCGGCCAGACGCCCGCCGCGGCGACCACCCGCAGTGCGGACGGCTTCGACAATATATGCAGTGCTCATGCCCTCTCCTCCCATTTGCCTCTTAACCCGAAGGCAGGCGCAATTCGCGCGATCGGTTTCGCTTCGCCACTCGCTTCTGGCCATCGCGCCTATTGAAAGCCCGAGGCCAAATCAAGCAACGAAAACGGCAGCCGGTCGCGTGGTCTCGGCACGGGAGGAAGGGCCACCGCCCCCCCGTGTGGTCGCGCATCGCCATGGCTGGCTCGCGTTCCGCGCCGCGCGCGTTCACGAAAGGGCGTAAGCGCAAATGGGGAAGATAACGCAAGTTAAGACATTCGCCGCCATCTGTAGCGACTTTGTTACATCGGACGCGCGACTTTGTCGGAGCTGCACCTCGGACGTTGCGCAACAGGCCGCAAGGCCCTCGCCTTCGCTTCTGCAAACTCTTCCAGACTTGTAATCCATGAGAATGATTACATGGTGAATATCAGAGTTTCCAACCGCCGCATCGGGCTTCGCCCCAGCGTTGGCATCGTGGCGCTTGCGCTCGCCGCACCGGCAATCGCGCAGGACGCGGAAGTGACCGGCGAAACCGAAGAGGCCGCAGCAACCGCCATCGTCGTGACCGGCACCCGCATTCAGCGCCCCGAGGTCGCGACTGCGACGCCGGTCATCGCCGTGACGCAGGAAAACATCACCCAGTCCGGGATCACCAACGTCACCGAACTGCTCTCGCAGGTCCCGGCACTGTTCAACTCTGAAGACAACTTCGATGCCGCCGGCTCGCAGGCGCGCACGGGCGCTGCCGGGGTCAACCTGCTCAACCTGCGTGGCCTTGGTGCCAACCGTACGCTGACGCTTGTCGACGGTCGCCGCCATGTGGCCGGCGTTGCCGGTGAAGCCGGCGTCGATACGAACACCATCCCGGTCGGCCTGATCCAGCGGGTCGACATCCTCACCGGCGGCGTTTCGTCGATCTACGGTGCCGACGGCGTTTCGGGCGTGGTCAACTTCATCATGCGGCGCGACTTCGAAGGGATCGACATCCGCGCACAGAGCGGCATTTCCGATTTCGGCGATGCGGACAGCCAGTTCATCTCGGCGACGGTCGGCACCAATTTCGCCGATGACCGCGCCAACATCGCGGTGTCGTACGAATTCCGCAAGGATGGCCGCGTCGGCTTCGGCGACCGGCCCTTCGGCCGCGACGATGCGGAGCGGCTTGTGCGCAATCCGGACGATATTCCTGACGATCCAAACGTGCCTGACCGGCTGTTCTTCCGCAATCTGGGCTTTGCCGACAGCTCGCCCGGCGGCGCGCTGGTGATTGACAGCAGCTTCTCGCCCCTCTTCAACGGCGATGGTCGGCCCTACGATCCGGGCATTTTCCTGCCGCAATCGGGCTTCCTTGCCATCGGCGGCGACAATACCCCGATCGCAAGCTACCAGGGCGACCTTCAGGCGGCGACCGAACACCATTCGTTCAACGCCTTCTTCAACTTCCAGGTTACGCCCGATCTGCGCTTCTTCGCCGAGGGCAAGTACGTGAAGAGCGACAACTTCACGATCTCCCAGCCGAGCTTCGATTTCTTCACCTTCATCTCGGAGGACAACCCCCTCATCCCCGCCAACGTGCGGGCAGCCGGGCTCGGGGAATTCGGCGGGTTGCTGTTCAACCGCGACAACTTCGACCTCGGCACGCGCAACGAGGTTTTCGAACGTGATCTCTACCGCACCGTCATTGGTGTCGACGGCAATCTGTCCGAGCGCGTCAAGTTCGAAGCGAGCTATGTCTATGGCCGCAACGATACGACCTTCACCTCGGTGAACCAGCGCATCGAAGACCGCTATTTCGCGGCCCTCGACGTGGTCGACGTCGGTCAGTTCACAACGGGCACGCCCAATGGCGTGTTCGACTGCCGCGTGAATGTCGATGGCGGCGCGATCGTGGATGCGGGCAACGGCAACTACGGCGAGGCCCCGCAGACCTTCTCGCCGGGCCAGTGCGTGCCGCTCAACCTGTTCGGTGAAGGCCGTGCCAGCCAGGCGGCGCTCGATTTCGTGCTGACCGACACCTCGAACCAGTATCGCATCGAGCAGCACGTCGCCAACGCCTTCATTTCGGGCGATTTCGGCAAGCTGTTCGAGCTGCCCGGCGGTGCCATCAACTTCGCGTTCGGGGCTGAGTATCGCGAGGAATCGAGCGATTTCCGTCCCGATGCGATTTCGACCCAGGCCGAGACGTTCGACCCGAACTCCAGCGTGCTGGCCGATCTCGCGCTGCTCGCACGCGAAACCGGCAGCTTCGATGTCTGGGAAGTCTTCGGCGAGCTCAACGTTCCGCTCCTGTCTGACCGTCCGTTCTTCGAAACGCTCGAATTCACCGTCGCGGGCCGTTACTCCGACTATTCGACCGTCGGCAGCACCGAAGCATGGTCGATCAACGGCCAGTGGGCACCGATCCGCGACATCCGCTTCCGTGGCGGCTACTCGGAAGCCGTGCGCGCGCCGAACATCACCGAATTGTTCGCTCCGCGCACGGGCACGTTCAACTTCCTGCAGGATCCGTGCAGCCCGGTGAACATCAGCGAGGGCACCTCGTTCCGCCGCCAGAACTGCGAGACGCTGATCACCAGCCTCGGGGCCGATTTCGCTACGTTCGACTTCGATAGCGACATCGCGTCGAGCGCCAGCCTTGAAGGGATCGTGTCGGGCAACCGCAACCTGACCGAGGAAAGCGCAACGACCTGGACCGCCGGCGTGATCTTGCAGCCCAGCTTTGTGAAGAACCTGCTGATCACCTTCGACTGGTACGACATCCGCCTCAGCAACGCCGTGCGCACGCCCAGCCTGTCGGAAACCGCCGAGTTCTGCGTCGACTCCGCCACGCTCGATAACGTGTTCTGCGACAGCATTACGCGCGCACCCGGCACGGCCTTCGTGACCAGCTACGTGCTTGCCCCGCAGAACGTCGCCTTCATCGAAACCGCGGGTGCCGATCTCACGATCAACTACCGCTTCGAACCGGGTGACGGCAAGCTGGGCGCGTTCAACCTCTCGGGCACCGTCAACTACATCAACCAGTTTTCCTTCCTGCCGGCCAATGGCGGGATCGTCGACGTCGAGAATGGCGAAGCCGGCTTCCCCGAATGGTCTGCGGTCGGCGATGTGACCTGGACCCTCGACAACTTCAGCCTCAACTACGGGGTGCAGTATATCGGTGAGACGCTGCGTTTCGAAATCGATGCGATCGCTGCCAATCCCGACCTCGCCCCGGCGGAGTTCCTGAACATCGGAGATCGCTTCATTCATGACGTGCGCGCGGAATTCCGCACGGACGGAGCGGATGCGGCCTTCTTTGTCGGGGTGAACAACTTCACCAACGAGGCGCCCGCACGCGGACTGTCGGATACCCCGACCGGCTGGCTCGGCCGCTTCTTCTATGCCGGTTTCCGTGTGAGCACCGACAAGCTTGGCTTCTGAGGCCCACAAGCCGACGCACAAGGAAAGGGCGCCCGAGCGGGCGCCCTTTTTTGTGGCCAGTGCCGCGATTCTGCATGCAAGATGACGGGATGACAACTGCGGGTAGCACAGGCGAGAACCCCGCATATTTTTGCGTGTGACAGGCCACCGTGGTGCTAAACGCTGCTACCAGCTTCAGGATGGGCAACCTCGGCATGAAGACGCTCTTCGAACTCAATCCGGCGCTCGATACGTCCGCGCATCGGGACCGCTTCACCCGGACCGGCCGCGTGCAAATCCGCGATGTGCTGACACTTGAAAGCGCGCGCGAGCTGCAGATGGTGCTCGCCCGGGGCACGCCATGGGGCGTCGCGGTCGGGGCGGGAACGGCCAAGCCTGAAAGCTTCAGCGCCGCCCGCACCCGCACGCCCGAAGGTCAGCAAGCGCTGGCGCAGGCCTCGCGCGGCGCGGTGGAACACTCCGCGCGCGGCGAATACGGCTTCCGTTTCGCGCATTACCCGATGCTCGAGGCGATCCGCGAGGGATGGGATCCGGGCGGGCCCCACGAAGTGCTGCTGGAACACCTCAATGCGCCCGCCTTTCTCGACATGGTGCGAGCGGCAACCGGGATCGACCAACTCTTGAAGGCCGACGGGCAAGCGACGCTGTTCGCTCCGGACCACTATCTTGGACGCCACAATGACAGCCACGTCGCCGAAGGTTGGGAAGTCGCCTATGTTCTCAGCCTTGCCCGCGATGACTGGCACCCCGACTGGGGCGGTTACCTGTTGTTCCTCGATGACGAGGGCGATGTGATCGAAGGGTTCCGCCCGCGCTTCAATGCCCTCAACCTGTTCCGCGTGCCGCAGTCGCACCTTGTCAGCTACGTTCCTCCCTTTGCACCGATGGGACGGCTGGCGGTGACGGGGTGGCTGAGAAGCCGGTGAGAATTGCGATATCATGGCACGCTCGCCCCAGGAAATAGCCCAGGCCGCAACGCTCCTCGCCTCGCAAGGACGCGAGCGGGAGGCAGACGCGCTCTTCGAACGCGGCTTGGCTGAATTCCCGAACATTGCGCGGCTCGCCAACAGCGCCGGCAATTTTCATTTCAAGGCAGGGCGGCTGGAGCGCGCGCTCGTGCTGTTCGAACGAGCGCTGGCGATTGATCCCGATCTTATCGAGGCGGGGGTCAATGCAGCCATCACGCTGGCACGACTGGACCGGTTCGCGCAGGCCTCGGCGTTGCTTCGCCCGCTTGAAGTCCACGCAAGCGGGAATGCGGGCTATTGGCGGGTTCGCGCCGATGTTGAACGTCAGGCGCGTCACTATGCTTCTGCCGACGCCAGCATGGCGCGCGCAGCGGCGCTTGACCCGCAAGGTCCGCAGACCGCCCGCAGCCGCGCGCGCCTTTCACTGGAGCGCGGAAGTCCTCAAGTCCTG